>NZ_SMKK01000279.1 GCF_004348425.1 Actinomadura sp. 7K507 | reverse complement strand
GATCAGCACGCCGCATCGCGCTCGCCCCGGCACCCGCACCCGCACCCGCACCCGCACCCGCACCCGCACCCGCACCACCAACGCCGAACTCGTCCCCTACGAACCAGACCTCCAACCCCAGGGAACCGCCAGACCGCAGGGCCATGACTGTCAACGGCGGCTGAATTCTGGCTCTGGCACACATTTCGTGATCGGGCTGGGGCGGGTACGTCACGGTTCGGGTGTTCTTGCCGGTAGCCGCCGCGACGATCATGAGTATCAGCCGGTGTGTCGATCAAGGAACTGCTCACCGTAGGCCGCACCGACCGCCGGTACGCCGTGGATCCCCCCACCACCCCGTGACCCTTCTTGAAGGTGAGTTGAGCTCGCGGTTCTGGAGGACGTGGATGACCTTGGCCAGGTGACCGGCCCGGTGCGGGCAGCAACGTAGCTTGGTCAGGATCTTCCAGCTCTTGAGCTGAGCGTTGGCGCGTTCGCCCTGTCCGCGGCACTGGGCGCGGGAGCGGTTGGCGTGCTTGAGCGGCTCGGGCTTGTCCTTGCCCTTGTAGGGCGTCGTGACGTGCGGGCCGGTGGCGGCGTGGCCCTTGTCAGCCGGCACCAGGAGCCCGGAGGCGGTCAGTTGGCGGATCAGGCCCCAGATCCCGGCGGCCTTGAGGTCGTGGACCGAGCCGGACAGCGACCCCGACACCCACACGATGGTTTCGTCCCGTGAGGCAAGGACCTACAGGTTCATGCCGTGTTTGTTGTGTTTGATGCCTCCGCCGGGCTGACTCCGCACATGGCCGCGAACGACGCTTCGCCGGATAGGCGTTCGGGGTTGTCACCGGCCGCGATGAGCAGGGTCGCGGCAGAATCGGGACCGACACCGAACTCGGTGAGCAGTTCAGGCGCGGTGAGCCTGACCGCGGTGGCGATGCGCTAGCCCAAGTCCCTGATCTCGTGAGTGAGGTGCTGGATCCGCAGGGCCAGGAGCCGGAGGGTGTGCGCACAACCCGCCACCGTGCCCGAGTAGTGCGCCACATCGCGCAACCAGGGTGGCGTCGCCAAGGCCCCCGTGGATTAGCGCAGCTCAGGCTCAGCATTGGCCAGGAGCACCTTCAGCCTTCGAGCGGAACTCGCCCCGCGGGCATCGAATGCGTCGTACCTCCCCCTCGCAGGACGTACGGACAACGGCTCCAAGCCCGTCGAGCGACCGAGGTGAAAGCGCGTCCGTCTCGGGTCACGACGAGGCAGTGTGGTCGCAGTGGGGCGAGTGTGACCGGTTCGGCGCCGTGGTCGGCGGTCAGGCGTTCATCGCGCTTCGGGGGGCGCGGCCGTACGCGGGACGATCAGGGGGTCACCACCCGTGGACGCTGAAGGGCCCGCCTCGCGTGATCGCTGTCAGGGCCTGCGCGCAGTAGGGGATCACGTCTTCGGGCGGGGTCGTCGGGTCGATCCACAGGGCCTCCGACGCTTTGTGCGGTTCGGCGGCGTGGGGCTCGCCCTCCCAGTGGCGGAAGAAGAACCAGTAGTCGCTGACCGCGTGGCATGGGCCGGGCAGAGACGGGGCGGTGCGGTGCATGATGTGGGTGAACTCGGCATCCTCTCGGCGCAGCGTCACACCGACCTCCTCCTCCGCCTCGCGAATCGCAGCGGTGAGGACGTCCTCGCCGGGTTCGATCCGTCCCGCAGGCGGGGCGAGCCAGCCGTCGCGGTACCCGGTGTTGTACCGGCGCAGCACCAGTACGCGTCCGTCCTCCCGCTGCAGCAGGACGTGAGGCGCGATGAAGGACCCGTGCCAGCCGCCAGCACCCCCGTTCCCGGATGCGACGACCGCTCGGGTGGAGACGAAACCGAGCCGCTCGGCCAGATGCCGCTCGGCCGCGGCGGGTCCGCCGGCGAGATCGACCATGGGGATGGCGGCGGCGAGCAGTACATCGGCCAACTCGTCCAGAACATCCGTCCTGCTCTTGTGGACGCCTTTGCGGGGGTTGCCGCCGATCATCCCTATGTAGGCCTGGGCGACCTCGCCAACTTCCTCGGCGACCTTCAGCACCAGGGTCTGCGTCGGCACCTCGGCCAGATATCCGGCGCGGACACGCGCGGCGTCGGCCCAGAAGGCGCTGCACGGCTCAGCGGATTCGGAGTTCGTCATGAACGCCGACCCTAGAGGGCCCGATCGCTCTCCCTCGCGCTTCCCGAACCAGACGGGCCGGTCCGGCATCGAAGGCTTCGAGATCGTTCCCCTCGGAGGTGCCGGTGCTTACGTACCTGACCGTCGGCCTGTCGGTGCTGGCGGCCGTGCTGCTCGTCGCGGCGTGCATGAACCAGCGGAAGCTGTGGTGGAGCACCCGGGCCTGGAGGTACCAGGATCCGGACGCCTTCGAGCCCACGAAGACCGCTCTGATCGTCGGGCGGGTGGCGAAGCTGGTGGCGGCGGCCGTGCTGGTGGGGGGCGCGGTGCTCGTCGATGGGCCGGTCCGCGACTCCACCGCCTACGACCAGCGGGACGTGTGGTCGGTCGCCGTCCAGGCGTCCGCCGACCTGGACGGGCGGCCATTGGTGAACGTCAATGAGTTCGACCTCCAGGACCAGGTCCGCAAGGCGCTGGCGGACGCCGCGGGCGATCAGGCGAAGGCCGAGGAGAAGAAGAAGTCCGGTCTTCTGGCGCACGGGCTGCCCTTCGAGATCACGAACGCCGACGGCGACCACCCGGTCTGCATGACGGTCTACGCCGACCGGCTTCCCGAGTCCACCGCCGCGCGTGCACTGGTCTCGGTCTCGACGTCGATCGACGAAGGCCGCTGCTGACCCCGACCGCCTTCGGAACCGCCCTACCGTCCGGCCGCCCGCGACCGGCGCAACAGCAGGAGGAATGCGGTGGTGGGCCAGGCGGCGGCCAGAGCGATGAACAGCGCGAGGGCCGGGGCGTGCCAGGACGGGCGGTTGTCGAGCAGGCCGGACTGGTCGTCGGCGAAGGAGGCGGAGCCGAGCGGCTGGTAGTACCAGGCGAACCAGAGGGTGAGCAGGTGGACGATCAGCAGCGCACCGGCCAGCGGCAGCGACCCGGGCGAGGTGCGCCGGTCCGGCGGGCGGAAACCGAAGACCGTCCAGCTCGCCGCGACGATGGCGAGGTACGCCGTCACCAGGTAGGTGGCTCTGGCGGCGGTAGGCGCCGACTCCATGGCGTACACGCCGCCGGCGCGTGCTGCGGCTTCGATCGCGACTCGGTTGACGGCCAGGTGCAGGTCGACCAGCGCGGGCGCCGACACCAGCAGCGCGCTGGGGAGTTCGCTAACGCTCCGAGATCGCGACAGTTCTGGGGCCCGCGATCCAAGAGGTCGCCCGGGGCCGGGTGAGCAGGACGCAGGCGGCGACCGGCGCGGCCGCCGCCGCGATCAGCACCACCGAGAGCGCCGGGAAGTACCAGCCGGGGCTGACCGTCTCCATCAACCAGGGCGACGTCGACAGCCCCGGGCTGTCCGGCGTTTCGAAGGACTGCGAGGTGAAGTCGTTCACCGGGTCGTGGACGAGTACCTGGAAGAGCCCGACCAGGTAGACGGCGGTCAGCGCGCCCGCTGCCAGCAGGAGCGCCGCGGGCCACCGGAACGGACCGCGGCGCACCGCGCGGGCGACCGCGGCGAACAAGAGGGCGGCGGCCACGAAGAACCCCGCGATGGGTCACGCGGACGGATCGTCCCGCTGCCGTCGGCTCAGCGCGGAGGGCCACCAGGTGGCGCTTCCCAGGTCGTAGGACGCCGCCGGGACGAGCAGTGCCCGGACGACGAACGTGTCGATCATGATGCCCGCGACGATGATGAAGCCGATCTGCACCAAGGGGACGAATGGGAGCACGCCGAACAGCGAGAACGTGACGCCGAGGACGACGCCGGCCGAGGTGATGACGCCGCCGGTGGTGGTCAGGCCGCGGACTACGGCCCGGCGCGTGTCGCCCAGCCGGACGGTCTCCTCCCGGACCCGGGCCATCAGGAAGATGTTGTAGTCCACTCCCACGGCGACCAGGAACGCGATGCAGAATAGCGGCAGCGAGGCGTCGGCGGCCGGGAAGTCGAAGATCCGATTGAAGGCGATCGCGGAGAGGCCGAGAGTGGCGACGGCGCTGAGCACCACGGTGGCGATGAGCAGTAGCGGGCCCGTCACCGCCCGCAGCAGCGCGACGAGCAGCAGGAGCACGACCGCGAGCAGGAGCGGGACGACCGTTCGCAGGTCCGACCAGCCCGCGTCGATCGTGTCGATGCGGATCGCCGTGGTGCCCCCGACCCGGGCATCGGGATCTGCCCTGTGCACCGCGTCCCGCAGGCGTTGCACGGTCTCTTCGGCCGCGGGGCCGTCGGGTGGGGCGGACAGGGTCGCTTGGAGGAGGACCTGCCCGTCGACGACCTTCGGGGGCGCCCCGGGCGCGTCGCTGTAGGCGTCCACCCCGTCCACCCCGTCCACGCGCTCGGCGGCCCATGTCAGCTCGGCCCGCGCGGTGGCGGGGCCGGTGATGAGCGCCGGGGCTCCCGCACCGGCCGGGTAGTGCTCGGCCAGCACGTCCAGGCCGATCACCGAGTCCGGCTCGTCACCGAGGAACTGCTCGCTCATCGGTGAGCCGGACGCGTTGAACGCCGGCAGGAACGCGGCGAGGGAGAGGAGGATCGCCGCCGTGCCGATCCAGGTCGCGCGCGGGCGCCGGGAGATGATCCTCGCGGCGCGGCCCCAGACGCCGTGTTCCAGCCTGTGCTCGGACCCGTACGCCGGACGCAGCGGCCAGAAGGCGGCCCGGCCGAGCAGCGCGAGCACCGGCGGCAGGAAGGTGAACGTCGCGATGAGCGAGGCGCAGATCCCCAGGGCGAGGACGGGACCGTAGCCGCGGTTGGAGCTCAGCTCGGACATCAGCAGGCACGTCATCGCGATGATCACCGTGACGCCGGAGGCGGTGATCGCCGGTGCCGACCGGCGCACCGACAGCGCGATCGCCTCGTACTTCGACTCGCGGTCCCGCAGTTCCTCCCGGTACCGGCCGACGATCAGCAGCGCGTAGTCGGTGGCGACGCCGATGCAGATCAGCACCAGGGCGCCCTGGCTCTGCCCGTTGAGGTCGATCAGGCCGTCGCGGGCGAGGACGTCGTCGCGGGCGAGGAAGTAGACCGCGGCGGACGCGAGTGCCTGCGCCAGTTGGGCGGTCGTCAGCACCACGATCGGCAGGATGACGCTCCGGTAGACCAGGACCAGGATGATGAACACGGCGACGGTGGCGAAGAGCAGGAGCCGGACGTCGGCTCCCTCGAAGATGTTCGCGAGGTCGCCGGCCATTCCGCCGGGCCCGGTGACGTGAACGGTGAGGCCGGGGTGGCTCCGGACCTGTTCGCGGACGTCCTCCACCGCGCCGGGCAGCACGGTGGCGTCGCCCGTCGTCGACAGGGGCACGACGATCTGCAGCGCACGGCCGTCCGCCGACGGGATCGGCCCGGCCACCTTGCCCGCGACCCCTTCCAGGGGCCGGATGGCCTGGATGTCTCCGGCGACCGCCGACCGGTCGGCGGCGGTGATTCCGGAGTCGCGGACGTAGACCACCACCGCCGGGGTCTGCTCGGCCCCGAAGAAGCCGGGCGCGGTCTCCGCGACCTGGGTCGCCTCGGCGCCCGCCGGCAGGAACGCGGCGTCGTCGTTCTTGACGACCTCGCCCAGGCGCCCGGCGTAGCCTCCGCCGACGCCGAGGAAGGCCACCCACCCGGCGATGAGCAGCACGGGAACCAGCCACCTGAAACGGCGGCGACCCCCGAACGCCCGACGGGGCTCCACCATGTGGTCGTGCATGTTCTCTCCGATTCGGATCGCATGAGAGCGAACCGAACCGGAAACGACCGCGGACTATCCTTGAAGTCGCCACCTTGCAGCCGGAGTGCGTTTTCGCGGTTCGGTTCGAGGTAGTTCCCCGGCGCGGTGTTGCAGCACCGCGCCGGGGCCTTCTTGTCGCCACTTGTAGTCGCGAGCGGGTGTCGCTAGTCGGGGCCGGTCCCCCTTTCGGCCAGTTCGGCCAGTTCGGACGGGACCTCGCCGGTGGTGTGGAACGCCCGCCACTCCGCGAGGCCCGGCATGGAACCGTCGGTGATCTCGCGCAGCAGGCTGCGCGCCCATTCCACCTCGGCCCTGCGTACGGCCAGCTCGTACTCCGTCTCAAGGAGGAACAGCCGGGGCACCCGCTCGGCGTGTTCGGTGAGCTTCGCGTCGGCCTCGGCGAGCCGCCCCTCCAGCACGTTGATCCGGTCCACGAGCAGGTCGACGGCGTCATCCGGGGACAGGACGCCGAGCAGGGACAGCCCGGCCTTGAACCTGCCCTCTTCCCGTTCGGGCTCCCCGATCAGCTCGCGGACCCAATCCACCAGTTCGGCCTGGCCCGCTTCGGTGATCCGGTAAACCGTCCGTTCTGGACGTGCGCCCTGGCGCTCGCTCTGCACGACCTGGACGAAGCCGTGCTTCTCCAGGTTCTGCACGACCCGGTACAGGGAGCCCCACTTGATCCCCAGGTCCTCGTCCTTGCTCCTCGCCCGGAGCACCGAAGCCATCTCGTAGGGGTGCATGGGTCTGGTCATGAGCGCGGACAGCAGGCCGAGCGCCAGCAGGTTGGAAATCTTGCGTCGTTTGGCCATGACACCGTCCCTTCAGCTACTCCGATGCGAGTATACGCAGCAGAGCAATCCTGGCAACCGCTCATCGCGGATATCTTGGAACGTCGTTTCAATGAACGGAACATCGGAGGGGCGAGTCGGTTTGATCAGTGAGTTGCGGGTGGCGACGGTGGCGGTCTCGGAGTTGGAGCGGTCGGTCGCCTTCTATGCCGAGGTGTTCGGGTACGTGGCCGGGCCGGAGGTCTCGGTCGGCGGGCCGGAGATCGAGCGTGCGTGGCGCATGCCTGCGGGGCTGACCGGGCGGACGGTCGTGCTGGGGCCGGAGGGCGCCACGACCGGGCTGGTGCGCCTGGTGGGCTTCGACGCCCCGGGCGACCGGATCTGGGGCGACTACTCGCGCGCCCAGGACTACGGCCACTACGGACGCCGGAGCTGGCCGCCTGGGACTCGCTGTCGTACGACCCCGACGGCGTCGTCCTCGACGTCTTCGAACTCGAAGCACGGGACGGCTCCCCGCTCGCCGAATACGACGGCGCTCCCAGCGAGCTGCAGACGGTCGCGATACCCGGACGCGACCAGCGCGAGCACGCCGTCCCGCCCAACACCGGTCTGCTGTCCGTCTCGCTGGAGACCGGCGATCTGGCCGCCACCGCCGGCGTGCTCGCCGCGCACGGCGCGGTCGCGGTCTGCGACCCGGTCGAGCTGGACGTCCCTCCCTACGGACCCGCCGCGGTCCAGACGTTCCTGGGCCGCGACGGGGAACTGCTGGAGTTCTACCGCCGCCGCTGAGGCCCGAGCGATGGCGCGCTAGGAAGCGTCTGCGGCCAAGGCGCGGCCCAGTGCCCCGCCCAGTGCCCGGCCCAGCGTCATCGCGGGTGTCACGCTCATGCCGCCGACGTAGTTGTCTCCGGCGAAGACGTCGTTGCCGAGCACCTCGCCCACCGCGTAGAGGCCGGGGATCGGACGTCCGTCGCGGCGCAGCACGGCCAGGTCGCCGGTCACCTGGAGGCCGTCCCTGCTGAGCAGCGAGGATGCCGTGGAGGTGATGCCGTAGTACGGGGGCGAATCGATCGTCATCGGCAGCGTGGTCCTGCCCTGGTCGGGATCGTGACCGGCGCGGACCGCCTCGTTGTAGCGCCGGAGGGTGGCCGCCAGCCCGGCGGGGTCCACGCCGAGCCGCACGGCCAGCTCTTCCGGCGTCGGTGCCGTGACGATCCAGCGGCCGCTCTCCTGCTCCTCCAGGAAGCGCTCGCGGGTCCAGTCGCCCGCGCCGTTCCTGATGAGCGGCTCGGCCGCCCGTGCGATCGCCTGGTCCCAGACGATGTGCATCGCCAGTCCAGGCTGCTCCAGGAGTGCCCGCTCGCGCCTTTCGGGGCTCGTCCCGTCCTCGGGGACGAACCGCTCGCCGGCGCGGTTCACCCAGATCTCGTGGGGCGTCCGGTAGGCGGGCGGCAGTTCGATGAACGCCTCCCGGTAGTCGACGGCGAAGCCGGGACGTCCGGGATCGGGGATCAGCCCCATCACGGGCAGGAAGATCCCGTTGTTGCTGACGGCGGCGCCCAGCGCTTCGGCGAGCCTGAGCCCGTCGCCGGTGGCGTGGTCGAGGCAGGCGATCATCGCGTCCTCGCAGCCCGGAGGGAGGAAGCGGTTGCGCAGCCCCGGTTCCGCGTCGTATCCGCCGGTGGCGAGCACCACGGCGGGCGCGTGCGCGACGATCTCGGCCGTCTCCCCGGAGCCCGGCCCGTGCGCGGTGATGCCGGTGATGCCGGCGATGCGGTCGTCGTCGTCCAGGACGGTGCCGGTGACACGGGTGCCGGTGAGGACGCGCACCTGCTCCGGAGCCCAGCGCGCCAGTTCGCGCTCCAGGACCCGCAGCAGAGAGTCGCCCTGGTCGACGCCCCAGTAGGTGCGGGGCACCGAGTAGACCTCGTGCCCGTGGATCAATCCGGGCGAGTCGGGGTGGAAGTCGAAACCCAGGCCGTCGAGCCAGTCGACCGTCTCGCCCTGGGCGCGCACCGTCCGCCACGTGAGGTCGGGGTCGGCCCGCCCGTGCGACAGCCGCATGACCTCGTCCCAGTGGCGTTCGGGATCGTCGTCGATGCCGTGTGCGGCCTGCCTGCGCGTGCCCGCGCCGCTGAACTCGCCGCCGGCGATGTGCAGCATCCCGCCGAGCCGCTCGGTCTTCTCCACGACCAGGACCCGCCTGCCCGCGCCCGCGGCCTCGATGGCCACGCACAGCCCGGCCACACCGGCACCGACCACGATGACGTCGTAGCGCCCGAGATCCCCGACGACCGGATCCCCGGCGACCGACCGCCCGCCCGTACCCGACAAGAGGCACCCTCCCGCTCATCGTTCCACTACTCGGAATAGCGTTTCGAATGAGTTCAGGCTACATGGGCGGCCTGTGACGGCGGGAGGTCGACGCGAGAGGTCGACGGCGGGGATCGACGGCGGGAGATCCGTCGCTGCGGTGGACCACACCGGAGGCCCCCGTGGCCCCGGCGTCGCCCCAGCCTGGAGGACGCCGCTTTCACCGCACTTTCACCAACCTGCCTCCCGGGCGATCGATGCTGGTCGGAGGGGTTGCGGACGGCTTCGAAGCGGCGGGACACTGGGGCGTCGGAACGTGCTCTAGTCGGCGGTGAGCGGGAGGCTGTCCCGGTGCGGTTCGAGGTTCTGGGACCGCTGCGGGTATGGCGGGACGAGGCCGGGCCGCCGCTGTCCGGCCTGATGCGGCGGCGCCTGACGGCCCTGCTGCTGGCCAACGCCAACCTCGCGGTCTCCCCGGACCGGCTGGCGAGCGCGCTGTGGGCGGACGACCCGCGCGGGACCGGCAGGCTGCACCTGCTGGTGCACCGGCTCCGCAAGCTGCTCGACGACCCCGAACGGCTGGCCCTCGACGGCGGCGGCTACCGGCTGCACGTCGAGCCGGACGAACTGGACGCCTTCCGCTTCGACACGCTGGTCGACTGCGCCGCGGCCACGGGCGATCCGCGGACCCGCGCCGACCTGCTGCGCCAGGCACTCGACCTGTGGCAGGGCACGCCGTACCAGGGCCTCGGCATCGTGGAGCTCGCGAGCGAGGCACAGCGGCTGAGCGACCGCAGGCTCACCGCGATCGAGCGGCTCTACGCCGCCGAACTCGACCTCGGCAACGACTCGCTCGCCGCGTCCGAACTGGCGGACGTGGTATCGGCGAACCCGTTGCGGGAGCGCCTGCACGCCCTGCTCATGACCGCGCTCTACAGCGCCGGCAGGCAGGCCGAGGCGCTGGCCGCCTACCAGCGGGCGAGGCGCACGCTGGTCACCGAACTCGGCGTCGAGCCCGGTCCGGAGTTGCGCGAGGCGGAACGGCGCATCCTGGCGGGCGAACCGCCGGCGCAGGGGTCCGCGGCCGCCGTCCAGGCCGCCCGGCGTCCCGCGCAGCTGCCGCACGGCGTCCCCGACTTCGTCGGCCGGGCGGCCGAACTGGCCGAGCTCGACCGGC
Organism: Actinomadura sp. 7K507; assembly: GCF_004348425.1. Classification (GTDB taxonomy): domain Bacteria; phylum Actinomycetota; class Actinomycetes; order Streptosporangiales; family Streptosporangiaceae; genus Spirillospora. The sequence goes on along the minus strand of NZ_SMKK01000279.1, from coordinate 976 downwards.
TCGGCGGCACCGGACGGGTCCCGATCGTGGTCGCCGGCGCCCCGGGGACCGGCAAGACCGCGCTGGTCATCCGCTGGGCGCACGGTGCGCGCGACCTCTTCCCCGACGGCCAGCTCTACGCCGACCTGCGCGGCTACGCGCCCGACGACGCGGTGCACACCACCGAGGTGCTGGCGGGCTTCCTGCGCGCACTCGGTCTCGACGGGTCCGCCATACCGGACGACCTCGCCGAGCGCGCGGCCCGGTTCCGCACCATCGTCGACCGGCGGCGGATACTGATCGTGCTCGACAACGCGGCGACCGCGGAGCAGGTGCGTCCGCTGCTGCCCGGCACGTCCTCGTGCCTCGTGCTGATCACCAGCCGGGACTCGCTGCGCGGCCTCACCGCGCGGGACGGTGCGCGCCGCCTCGTCCTGGACCGGCTGACCCGGCAGGACGCCAGGGCGCTGCTGGCCGCGCGCCTCGGCCGGGGCGCCGCCGCGCCGGAGACGGCCGACCTGCTGATCGAGCGCTGCGCGCGGCTGCCGCTGGCGCTGCTGGTGGCCGCCGACCGGATCGGCGAGTCCCGCGGCCGGGGCGTGGCGGAGCTGGCCGCCGAACTGGCCGACGAGCGGGCCCGGCTCGACGTGCTGGACACCGGCGACGAGCAGACCTCGATGCGGGCCGTCTTCTCGTGGTCCTACCGGCTGCTGGAGCCGGACGCCGCCCGGCTTTTCCGGCTGTGCAGCTTCATCTGCGAGCATTCCGAGCACCTGCTCGATCCCTACTCGGCCACCACGCTGCTCGGCGGCGGCGACGTCCGCACCACCCGCCGCCTGCTCGACGTCCTGGTCCGCGCGCACCTGGTCACCGAGGAACCCGGCAACCGGTACGCGCTGCACGAGCTGATGCACAGCTACGCGGCCGAACTCGCCGAACGGCACGAGGACGCGGCGGCGGCGAGATCCCGCCTGCTCGGCTACTACCTGCACACCGC
>NZ_SMKK01000278.1 GCF_004348425.1 Actinomadura sp. 7K507 | reverse complement strand
GGCCGGTGACGGTGGAGTACATGGGGGTGGTTGTCGGCTGTGGGTTGATGCCGGTGGTGGCGGTGGTGATGTGGTCGGTGATGGTGTCGATGGCGGGGCTGTGTGAGGCGTAGTCGACGTCGATGCGTCGGGTTTTGATCTCCCGCCGCTCGCATTGGTTGAGCAGTTGGGTGATGGCGTGGTGGGGTCCGGCGACGATGGTGGTGGCGGGCCCGTTGATCGCGGCGATGGTGATGGTGTCGGGGAGCAGGTCGTCCAGGTCGCCGGGGGTGGTGTGGATGGCGGCCATGGTGCCGGTTCCGGCGAGTGTGGTGAGGGCTTGGCTGCGGAGGGCGATGAGTTGGGTGGCGTCGTTGAGGGTGAGGGCGCCGGCGGTGTAGGCGGCGGCGATCTCGCCTTGGGAGTGGCCGATGACGGCGTCGGGTTCGATTCCGAGGGATTGCCACAGGTGCGCCAGGCCGGTCATGACGGCGAACAGTGCGGGCTGGACGACGTCGACCCGGTCCAGCGACGTCGCTGCTTCGCCGGTGGTGAGGATGTCGGTGAGGGACCAGTCGACATGCGGGGCCAGGGCCTGTTCGCACGCTTGGATGTGGTCGCGGAAGACGGGGCTGGTGGTCATGAGTTCGGCGCCCATGCCGGGCCACTGTGATCCTTGGCCGGGGAACACGAACACCGTCTTGCCGCCCGCGTCGCCGGGAGACGCGTGGCCGGTGACCACGGCCGGGTGCGGCTCTCCGGCCGCCAGGGCTTGCAACCCCTCGCGCAGCGTCGCCTGGTCGCCGACGATGACGGCGCGGTGGTCCAGGACCGAGCGGGTGGTGGCCAGCGCCCACGCCACCTGCCCGGTGTCCAGGTCGGGGTGGGCGTCCAGGTGCTCGGCCAGCCGCCGCGCCTGCGCGGCCAGCCCCGCCTCGGTCTTGGCCGACAGCAACCACGGCAACACGTCCGGCCCTGACGTTTCCCTGGCCCGCACCTCCAGACCGGTCCCGGGCGGGAGCGGCGATGCCACCGCATCCGTTTCGGCGGGGGCCTGCTCGATGATCACATGGGCGTTGGTTCCGCTCGCGCCGAAGGAGGAGATCCCCGCGCGCCGCGGCCTCCCGGTCTCCGGCCACTCGACCTGCTCGGTGAGCAGCTCTACGGCCCCCGCCGACCAGTCGACATGCGGCGTCGGCTCATCGACGTGCAGCGTCCGCGGCAGCACACCGTGCCGCATCCCCTCGACCATCTTGATCAGGCCCGCCATCCCCGCCGCGGCCTGCGTATGCCCGATGTTCGACTTGACCGACCCCAGCCGCAGCGGGCGGTCGGGCGGCCGGTCCTCGCCGTAGGCCGCCAGGAGGGCCTGCGCCTCGATCGGGTCGCCCAGCCGCGTGCCGGTCCCGTGCGCCTCCACCGCGTCGACTTCGGCCGGTGAGAGCCGGGCGTTGGCCAGGGCCGCGCGGATCACCCGCTGCTGCGACGGCCCGTTCGGCGCGGTCAGGCCGTTGCTGGCGCCGTCCTGGTTGACCGCCGAGCCGCGGACCACCGCCAGGACGCGGCGGCCGTTGCGCACCGCGTCGGACAGGCGCTCCACCAGCAGGACGCCGGCGCCTTCGGACCAGCCGGTGCCGTCGGCCGCCGCCGCGAACGCCTTGCAACGGCCATCGGTGGACAGGCCCCGCTGCCGGGAGAACTCCACGAAGGTGTCCGGTGTGGACATCACCGTCACGCCGCCGACGAGCGCCAGCGAACACTCCCCCTGCCGCAGCGCGTGGCCCGCCATGTGCAGGGCGACCAGGGAAGACGAGCAGGCCGTGTCGATCGTGACGGCGGGTCCCTCAAGGCCGAGGGTGTAGGCGACACGTCCCGACATGACGCTGCCCGTGGTGCCGCTGAGCAGGTAGCCCTCGATGTCCTGGGGCCGCGCGTCGGCGGCATAGTCCTGGTGGATCGCCCCGGCGAACACGCCCGTGGTGCTCCCGCGCAGCGACATCGGGTCTATCCCGGCGCGTTCGATGGTCTCCCAGGCGACCTCCAGCAGGAGCCTCTGCTGCGGGTCCATCGTCGCCGCCTCGCGCGGCGAGATCCCGAAGAATCCGGCGTCGAACTCCCCGGCGGTGTGGAGGAACCCTCCCTCCCGCGCGTACGACGTGCCGAGGTGATCGGGGTCGGGATGGTAGAGCCGCTCCAGGTCCCAGCCTCGGTCCTCGGGGAAGCCGGAGATGACGTCCGTTCCTCCGGTGACCAGGCGCCACAGGTCCTCGGTGGACCCGACGCCGCCGGGGAAGCGGCAGCCCATGCCGACGATCGCGATCGGCTCGTCGGCCCTGGCCGGCTCCGCTTCCCGGTCCGCGGCCCCGTCCTGCTCCCCTAGCAGTCCGGTGCGCAGCAGGCGCGCCACCGCGCTCGGAGCGGGATGGTCGTAGACCAGTGTCGCGGGCAGGCGCAGCCCGGTCGCCGCCCGCAGCCGGTTGCGCAGTTCCACGGCCGTGAGCGAGTCGAAGCCGAGTTCACGGAACGCCCTGTCGGCGTCCACGGCCTCCGGGTCCCCGTGCCCCAGCACGGCCGCGACCTGGCCGCGCACCAGACGCAGCACCTCGCGGTCCCGTTCGGCCGGCGGCAGGGCGGCCAGGCGCCGTGCCAGCGCGGCCCCGTCGCCGGAGCGCTCGCCGCTCGCGGTACGCCGCGACGGTACGCGGATCAGCCCGCGCAGCATCTCCGGCAGGACGCCCGCACCGGCCCGAGCGTGCAGGGCCGCGGTGTCCAGCCGCATCGGCAGCACCAGGCTTTCGGCCATGCCGCACGCCGAGTCGAAGAGTTCCAGGCCGACGGCCGTTTCAAGCGGGACCACGCCCGACCGGCGCGCCCACGACCGGTCGGCGCGGTCGATATCGGCGGTCATCCCGCCGGCCTCGGCCCAGAGCCCCCAGCCGAGGGAGAGCGCGGGCTTGCCCGCGGCCCGGCGGGACGCCGCGAGGCCGTCGAGGAACGCGTTCGCCGCGGCGTAGTTGCCCTGCCCCGGATTGCCCAGGACCCCGGCGGCCGACGAGAACAGGACGAACGCCGACAGGTCGAGCCCGCCGGTCAGTTCGTGGAGGTTGACCGCGGCGTCCACCTTCGGACGCATCACCGCGGCCATCCGCTCGGGAGTCAGCGCGCCGATCACCCCGTCGTCCAGGGCTCCCGCGGCATGGACTACCCACGTCAGCGGATGCTCCCTCGGTATACCGTCCAGGACCTCCGCGAGTGCGGAGCGGTCGGCGGCATCGCAGACGGCCAGGTGCACCCGTGCCCCTTGGGCCGCCAGTTCGGCCTGAAGCTCGGCGGCCCCCTGCGCCCGGGGCCCGGACCGGCTGGTCAGCACGAGGTGGCGAACGCCGTGCGCGGTGACCAGGTGCCGGGCCAGCAGCCGCCCGAGCGTCCCCGTCCCGCCCGTGATCAGGACGGTGCCCGACGGGTTCCAGAGTCCGTCCTCGCCGCCTCCGTCCTCGCCGCCTCCGTCCTCGCCACCGGTGCGCGGATCGGGCACCGGCCCGGTGATCCGGGCCAGGCGCGGTGCCAGCACCGTCCCGTCCCGCACGGCCGCCTGCCCGGTCTCCGCGGCAAGGACAGCCGCCAGTGAGGTCGCCAGGTCGTCCGGACCATCGATGTCCAGGGCCACGACACGGCCCGGGTTCTCCGCCTGGGCGGAGCGGAGCAGGCCCCAGATCGGCGCGTGCACCAGGTCGGCGACGCCGTCGTGTTCTCCCGCCGCCACCGCGCCGCGGGTCACGACCACCAGGGTGGACGCCTCGAAGCGCTCGTCGGCCAGCCAGTCCTGGATCAGCCGCAGCGCCCCGCACGCCGCCTCGCGGGCCCGGACGCCGGCCGTTCCGGGGTCCGCGGCTTCGGCGACGTAGGAGACCAGGACCGTTGCGGGAACGGGGTCGTCCGAGTCCGCGAGCGCGATCAGGTCCGGGTACCGGCGGACGCTCGCCTTCCCCGCCTCGAGCGCGGGCTTGAGGCCGAGCGCATCCGCGCCGACGACGGCCCAGTCCCCCGGTGCGGCCGGGTCATCACCCTGCGGCAGCGGCGTCCATTCCACCCGGTTGAGGAACGAGTCCTGCAGCCCGCCGTCGGCTTGTTCCAGTTGGTCGGTGGAGACCGGACGCAGCGCGAGCGACTCGACGGTGCACACCGGTTCGCCGTCCGCGTCGGCCATGGTCAGCGATATCGCGCCGTCCCCCGCAGGGGAGATCCGCACCCGCGCGGTGGTGGCGCCGACCGCGTGGAGTTCCACCCCGCGCCATTCGAACGGCAGCCGTACCGGGCCGTCCGCCGCCGGACCGGCGGCCGCGAGCGCAGCGTGCAGCGCGGCGTCCAGCAGCGCGGGGTGCACGCCGAAGTTCCCGGCGTCCTCGGCCTGCCGCTCGGGCAGGCGCACCTCACCGAAGACCTCGTCCCCGCGCCGCCACACCGCGCTCAGGCCCTGGAAGACCGGCCCGTACCGGTAGCCGCGCTCGCCGAGATCGTCGTAGAAGCCCGTCAGGTCCACGGGCCGCGCGCCCGGTGGCGGCCACGCGCCAAGCCCCTCTCCCCGCCGGTCGCCGACCGGTCCGCCGGTGGCGAGGACGCCTTCGGCGTGCGGCGTCCATGGCGGATCCGGAGAAGCGGCGCCGTCGGGGCGCGAGTACACGCCCACCGCCCGCCGCCCTTCCGTGTCGGCGGGCTCGATCACGACCTGCAGGACCACGGCGCCCGTCTCGGGGAGCACGAGCGGCCGCCGCAGGGTCAGTTCCTCGATCCGGTCACAGCCCACCTCGTCCGCGGCCCGGATCGCCAGCTCGGCGAACGCCGCCCCGGGGACGATCGCGGCACCGAGCGCCATGTGGTCGGCCAGCCAGGGATGCGATCCCGGCGCCAGCCGGCCGATGAGAACCGTGCCGCCCCGGGCCAGCCCCAGCGAGGCTCCCAGCAGCGGGTGGCCCGCCGCGCCGATGCCGGTCGCGGTCACGTCGGCGGCCCCGGCTCCGACTGAATCCGCCCAGTAGCGGCGGCGCTGGAAGGGGTAGGTGGGCAGTTCGGCCCACCCGGCTCCGGTTCCTTCGAAGGCGGCGGTCCAGTCCACCGCGGCACCGCGGACGTGGACCTCGGCCAGCGAGGCCAGGAAGCGGGGCAGCCCGCCCTGGTCGCGCGCCAGCGTCCCGGTCGCCGCGCAGTCCGCCTCGGCCTCCTCAGCGGTCTCCATGAGACCGGCCGTCAGCACGGGGTGCGGGCTCGCCTCGACGAAGAAGCGGTGCCCGTCCGCCAGCAGTGCGCGGATCGCGCCGGTGAAGTCCACCGGGTTGCGGACGTTGCGGTACCAGTACTCCGCGTCGAGCCCGCCGGTCTCGAGCGGGCCGCCCGTCACGGTGGAGTAGAACGCGATCCCGCCGGGGCGGGGCTTCACCGGGGCCAGCAGTTCCAGGAGCCGTTCCCGGAGCGCGTCCACCTGCTCGGAGTGGGACGCCACCGTCGCCGGGACGATCTTCGCGCGGACCCCGTCGGCCGTGCACGCGGCGGCGAACTCGCGCAGGGCCGCCAGCTCACCGGTGACGATCACCGAGCCGGGCCCGTTGACGCCGCCGACGGCCAGGCGGCCCTCCCAGCCGGCCAGCCGTTCCCGCACCCGGGCCTCGGCCGCCCCCACGGAGGCCACGGCCCCCTTGCCGGTCAGCATCTCGGCGAACAGCCGGCTGCGGGACACCACCACCCGCACCGCGTCGTCCAGGGACAGGGCCCCGGCCACATGCGCGGCCGCGACTTCGCCCTGCGAGTGCCCGACGACCGCGCTCGGCTCCACCCCGTAGGAGCGCCACAATGCGGCCAGCGACACCATGACGGCGAACAGGGCCGGCTGGACCACGTCGATGCGGTCCAGGGAGGGCGCGCCGGGCTCTCCGCGCAGGACCCCGGTCAGCGACCAGTCCACGTGCGAGGACAAGACCTGTTCGCACTCCCGCATCCGTTCGGCGAACACCGGCGCCTCCTGGAGGAGGTCCACCGCCATCCGCGGCCACTGCGAGCCCTGCCCGGGGAAGACGAGGACGACCTTGCCGTCGATGTCGGCCACGCCCTGGACGACGTCGCCGTTCTCGGTGCCCTCGCTCAGCGCGCCGAGGGCCTCCAGTGCCCCGCCGCGGTCGGCCGCGAGGACCACGGCGCGGTGGTCGAGCGTCGCCCGGGTGACCGCCAGCGACCGCCCGACGTCCGGCATCGCCGGGGCCGGAGCCGGGTCCGCGGTCAGGTGGGACCGCAGCCGCGCGGCCTGCTCCCGCAGGGCCCGATCGCCGCGCCCGGACAGCGGCCATGGCACGACCGGCGGCCGTGGGGCGGTGACCAGGGCGACTGACTCCCGGTCACCCTGGCCACCAGTCTCGGGGGCGCGCTCCTCAGAGGGCGGCTCCTCGAGGATCACGTGCGCGTTGGTGCCGCTGATCCCGAACGAGGACACCCCCGCCCGGCGGGGTTCGCCGTGCCTCGGCCAGGCCACCGGCTCGGTCAGGAGCGCCACCGCGCCCGACGACCAGTCCACCTCGGACGTGGGGGCGTCGACGTGCAGCGTCGCGGGCAGCAGCTCGTGCCGCAGCGCCATCACCATCTTGATGACGCTCGCCACGCCCCCCGCGGCCTGCGTGTGGCTGATGTTCGACTTGACCGAACCGAGCCGCAGCGGCCTGCCCTCGGGCCGCCGGGGCCCGTAGGCCGCCAGCACCGCCTGCGCCTCGATCGGGTCGCCCAGGGGCGTGCCGGTGCCGTGCGCCTCCACCGCGTCTACGTCGGCGGCGGCCAGGCGCGCGTCGGCCAGGGCCGCGCGGATCACCCGCTGCTGGGACGGCCCGTTCGGTGCGCTCAGCCCGTTGCTGGCCCCGTCCTGGTTGGTGGCGCTTCCGCGGACCAGCGCCAGGACCCGCGAGCCGTCGCGCACGGCGTCGGAGAGGCGTTGCAGCACCAGGACGCCGGCGCCCTCGCCGAAGGCGGTGCCGTCCGCGGCGGCGGCGAACGCCTTGCAGCGCCCGTCACGTGCCAGGACGCGCTGGCGGCTGAACTCGATGAACTCGCTCGGGTTGGGCATGACGGCGACGCCGCCCGCCAGCGCCACGTCGCACTCTCCGCTCCGCAGGGCCTGGCCTGCGAGGTGCAGGGCCACCAGCGAGGACGAGCAGGCCGTGTCCACCGTGACCGCCGGCCCTTCGAGCCCGAAGGTGTAGGCGATCCGGCCCGAGATCACGCTGGCGGCGTTGCCCACCAGCGAGAAGCCCTCGACCTCCTTGCGGGCCTGCTGCATCCCGACCAGGTAGCCGAGGTTGCCGGCGCCGGTGAAGACCCCCGTGCGGCTGCCCCCGAGCCCTTTGGGGTCGAGTCCCGCGCGCTCCAGCGCCTCCCACGCGACCTCCATCATGAGGCGCTGCTGCGGATCCATGGCCAGCGCCTCGCGCGGGGAGATCCCGAACAGCTCGGCGTCGAACAGGTCGGCGTCGTGGAGGAACCCGCTCTCCCGCAGATAGGACTTCCCCGTCTTTCCCGGGTCCGGGTCGTAGAGGCCGTCCAGGTCCCATCCCCGGTTCACCGGGAATCCGGAGACCGCGTCGGTCCCCGATTCGACCAGCTGCCACAGCCCTTCGGGCGAGGACGCGTCGCCCGGGAACCGGCAGGCCATTCCCACGACGGCCAGTGGCTCGCGGTCCCGCTCGGTCACCTCGCGCAGCCGCCGCCGGGCGTCGTGCAGTTCGGCGGCGACGCGTTTCAGATAGCTGAGCAGGGTCTCGTCGTCCGCCATGCGGGGCCGCCCTCCCTAGGTCTGCGAAATGACGCCCGAAGATCGGCCTCACCCGAAGGAAATGGAGCTGAATCCCGTGTCGCAGCACTTCTCCAGGGGGCGCGCGCACAGGACCATCCTGGCTTTGGCGCTCATCGTCGATTCGATGACCCATGACAGGGTCCCCACCTTGCCGAGATAGCGCCCGCCCGTGCCGACGATGTAGATCACGACCCGGCTTCCGGTGAGCTGGTCGTTCAGATCCACGAACCCCATCGAGCGCGCGGTGCCGCCGTCCTCGAACTCGTAGGAGACCCGGGTGAAGGCGACCCAGTGCTCGGTCGCGGGATCGTGGTGCACGATCTGCATGCGGCCGCTGTCCCGCGCGATCCTGTTGCCTTCGGAGTCGAAGAATTCACCGCCGGCCGTCGCCACGTCCCCGACCGCCGGTTCGGATTCCCGGTAACTCCGTTCGCTGACGCTGTAGCCCAGTTCCTCGAAGCGGATGCACTCGTCGTCCGGCGCGACCGCGCCGGATCCCGCGCCGATCGCGGCGAAGACGCCGCCGGGGTCCTCCCCGAGCGCGGCGGCCAGGGATACGGCCAGGCCCGGCCGCAGCGAGGTCATGCCCATGGTCGTCCTCCTTCGGCCCGGCCCTCCACGGCCGGGATCGGCCCGCACCCTCACATCCTGCGCAATTCACTAAAACGCGGCTAACGCCCCGCTTAAGTCCCGCTTTCGTTGAGCTGGAAATGCAGGCGGCGGAGGAATTCATCCGCCCACCGCTTATGGACATGCCACGGAACGGGGCCGGACAATAATTTCGACGGTCGAGCAGAAGGAGAGGCAGATGACCGACGCACCGACCGCACCACCCCCGCATCCCACCCATCGCAGCGATCCGCTGTCGCCCGCGGACGATCTGCGGCGGTTTCGCGAGGAGTCCCCGGTCAGTGAGATCAGCTATCCGGACGGCACCGCGGGCTGGCTGGTGACCGGTTACGCGGCCGCGCGGGCGGTGCTGGCCGATCGCCGTTTCAGCGTCCGGAACGAGCTGCGCCGGTTCCCGGTCCGCTCGGCGGAGACGGAGCTGAAAGGGCAGCCGGCCGCGCCGGGCTGGTTCATCGCCATGGACCCGCCGGACCACACCCGGCTGCGCCGCCCGCTGATCGCCCAGTTCACGATGTCCCGGATGCGGGCGCTGAGCTCGAAAATCGAGGAGATCACCGCGGGGCTGCTCGACGAAATGGCCGGGCACGGGCCGCCGGTGGATCTGGTCGAATCCTTCGCGAAGCCGATTCCGTCGCTGATGATCTGCGAGATGCTCGGGGTTCCCTACAGCGAGCGGGAGCAATTCCAGCAGAACACCGAGACGATGACGAGTTTCACGTCCAAACCCGACGAGCTGGTGGCCGCATACCAGGAATACTATTCCTTCATGGATCGGCTCAAGGATCGCAAGCGCGCCGATCCGGCCGACGACATCCTGAGCGGGCTCATCGCCGCGGACGAGCTGAGCGACGCCGAGCTGATCGGGGTGGGCCTGCTGCTGCTGTCCGCCGGCTACGAGCCGCCCGCGAACATGCTCTCCCTCGGCACCTACGCGCTGCTCCGCGATCCCGCCCGGCTCGCCGTGCTGCGCGCCGACCCCTCGCTGATCGACACCGCCGTCGAGGAGCTGCTGCGCTACCTGAGCGTCCTGCAGTACGGGGTCATCCGCGCCGCGCTGGAGGACGTCGAGCTGGAGGGCCGGCTGATCCGGGCCGGTGATCCGGTCACGATCTCGCTTCCGGCGGCCAACCGGGACCCGCGGCGCTTCGAGGATCCCGACACCCTCGACGTGACGCGCAGATCCGCGACCGCGCAGCTGGCCTTCGGGCACGGCATCCATCAGTGCCTTGGCCAGCAGCTCGCGCGCAGGCAGTTGCAGATCGGGCTGTCGATGCTGCTCGACCGGTTCCCCGGGCTGCGTCTGGCCGTGCCCGCCGAGGAGATCGGGATGCGCGACGACATGCGCGTCTACGGGGTGCGGGAGCTGCCCGTCGCCTGGTGACGGCGGCCCGGGGCGCCCGCGGATGCGGGGCGCCCCGGGCCGGCCGGGCGGGTCATCCGCCCGCCGACACCCACACCTCCCGCGGGGCGAGGATCCGCGGATTGGGGTACATCTCGGGTTCCCGCAGCACCCGTGGCCCCGGCAGGCGGGCCAGCAGCGACTCCAGCGCGATCCGCCCCTCGAGCCGGGCGAGCGAGGCCCCCAGGCAGAAGTGGATCCCGTGCCCGTACCCCACGTGCGGGTTCGGGTCGCGGCGGATGTCGAAGGTGCCGGGGTCGGCGATGTGCCGCTCGTCGTGGTTGGCCGACAGCGTCCACGTCGTGACCAGGCTGCCCGCGGGCATCGTCGTGCCGTGCAGCTCGACGTCGTTCTTCAGCAGCTTGAGGCTCTGCGGAAGCGGCGGGTAGTACCGGACGACCTCCTCGACGGCGCCCGGGATCAGGCCCGGGTCGGCGCGCAGCGCGTCCGCCGCGCCGGGGTTGTCGTGGAGCAGGAGGACCGCGTTGCCCAGCATCGCCGCCACGGTGGTGTAGCCGGCCATCAGCAGCAGGCCGGTGAAGTGCACTATCTCCTGGTCGTCGAGCCGGTCTCCGCCGACCTCGGCGAGGGCGAGCCTGCTGATCAGGTCGTCGCTGGGGCGCTGCCGCCGCGCCCGGACGTGCTCCAGCAGGTAGGCGTGCATCTCGTCCACCGAGGCCCGGATCGTGTCGTCGTCGAAGACCGCCCCGGCCTCGTGATCGCCCGACAGGCGGGTGTCCGCCCAGCGGCGGAACATCTCCCGGTCCTGCCGCGGCACGCCGAGCAGCTCGGCGATGATGCTGATCGGCAGCGGGTAGGCCAGCGCGCGCATCAGCTCGAACTCGTCCTGGCCGCCCGCCTCGTCCAGCAGCCGCCGGGTGAGCTCCGCCACGTGCGGTTCCAGCCGGGCCACGGTGCGGGGGGTGAACGCCTGGCTGACCAGTGCCCGTACCTGCCCGTGGCGGGGCGGGTCCATGACGGCCAGGACGCCGCGGCTCAGCTCGCCGAGCGGAAGCACCCGCCCCAGCTCCGCGGAGAAGTCGGTCAGGTCCGTATGGCTGCGGTGGATGTCGTCGTAGCGGAACAGCTGCCACATGCCGGTGGCCTCGTCGAGAGCCACCGGCCGGTGATCGCGCATCCAGCGGAGCCAGTCCAGGAGCGCGGCGCGGCCGCTCTCCGGTCTGGGCGGCGCCGGGGAAACGTCCTTCTGCTGCGTCATGCGCGTTGCTCCTTCCAGGCGGGACGGTGCGGC
>NZ_SMKK01000277.1 GCF_004348425.1 Actinomadura sp. 7K507 | reverse complement strand
GGTTCCAGGTTGCGTTCGATCTGGGCGGACGTGAGGCCCAGGCCGCCGAGGCGCAGGTCGTCCCAGCCCTGGAGGCGGTGGGTGGCGCGGCTGAAATACATGACGGACAGCTCGATCGGGGTGGGCTTCTCGTGTTCCAGGCCGCGCATGCCGGCGCCGCCGGTGGAGCCCTGGACGAACAGGCGGGTGCCGGTGGGGAGGATCTTGGACGAGCGCCTGTGGGCGTGGCCGCCGAGGATGAGGGGGGTGAGTCCGGAGAACGCCTCGCCTTCGGTGGGGTCGTGGCTGACGACGACGTCGGGGGTGGTTCCGGTCTCGCGGAGCTTGTTGGCCAGGCGGTCGCCCTCGGCGCGGATCTGGTCGGCGCCGGTGAAGTCGTCGCGGGTGCTCTTGTCGGGGGTGAAGCGGGGGTCGCCGACGCCGTAGATGCGCAGGCCCTCGACCTCGCGGGTCTCGTCGTCCAGGACGATGGCGTTCTCCTGGTCGGCGACCGCCTCCTCGGTGCCCTTGGAGTCGTGGTTGCCGCGGACGTAGACGTAGGGGACCTCCAGGGCGGAGATCTCGTCGGCGAACCTGTCCTCGGCCTCGCTGCCGTGGTCCATGAGGTCGCCGGTGTCGATGATCAGGTCGACCTTGAACTGGGTGGTGACGGACTTGATCACGTTCCAGGCGGCGGGGTTGAGGTGGATGTCGGAGACGTGCAGGACGCGGATGGTGGACGGGTCGGGCTCGTAGGTCGGCAGGGTCGAGGTGGTCGCGTACAGCTCGGAGACGTTCCCGACGAGGCGGGCGAGCTGGGCGCGGTACTCGGAGAAGCGTTCGACGATGCTGCGGGCGTCGCCGACGATCTGGGGCGCGTTGGCGAGTAGGCCGGTGTAGCGGGGCTCGGCGATGGAGTGGGGGTTGAACGTCGCCCAGGTGAGGACGGTGACGGCGACGAGGCCGAGGGCGGTGGAGGCCATGCCGAGGAGGGCGCGGCGCCAGGAGCGGAAGAGCGCCAGCCCGGCGAGGAAGCCGGCGGCGAGGGCGATCAGGGTGGCGCGGACGAGGAGGGCGACCACGCCGTCGCGGATCTGGTCGGCGATCTGGTCGGTGAGGCGGTCGACTTCGGCGCCGTCCTCGATCAGCCTCTGTGCTTGCTCGGGACGGACGTCCTTGAGGTTCGCCTCCAGCGAGACGGGGCCCCAGTGGGTGTCGAGCTGGAGGGAGCCCAGGGGCGGCAGCTCAAGGATCGTTCCGCCGTGCAGGGACGGGTGGAGGCTGAGCTGGACGTCGGTGGGCCCCACGGGGGTGGTGGTGCGTCCGCCCAGGAGAAGGCCTGCGTAGCCGGCGGTCATGCCGACGACCATGACGAGCAGGAACCGGGCCGTGCGGCCGGTGACGGCCGGGCGGACGCGGCGGGTGACGGGGGAGCAGAAGGCCTGGACGCGTGCGGTGGCCGCGGCGGCGCGGGCCTTGGCCGGGGCGGCGCGGGCGAGGACGGGGCGCAGCCCTCGCGAGGCGCCGAGGCGGAGGGTCGCGAGGGTGTCGGCCAGCCTGGCGCGGACCTTGGGCACAAGTTCCCCTTCTGTCGAGCTGTGAACCTTTTCATCCTCGGGGGCTGCGCCCGGGGCGGCCCCTGGCGGCAGGCCGGATGAAGAAGGTTCAATGACCAGTGTGATCGAGTTGTCGCGTGATGCGTTCGAGGACCTGGTGGGCGAGGCTCTCGACACGATCCCACCCGAGCTGACCGCCCACATGCGCAACGTCGTCATCGTCGTCGAGGACGATGCGCCTGAACGCGGACTTCTCGGCCTGTACCAAGGCGTACCCCTCACTGAGCGCGGCGACTGGTACGGCGCCGTACTGCCCGATCACATTTCGATCTACCGCAACGAGATACTCGAGATCTGCGACACCCCGGACGACGTGGTGGAAGAGGTCAGGATCACCGTGGTCCACGAGATCGCTCACCATTTCGGGATCGACGACCGGCGGCTGCACGAGCTCGGATACTGAGCCCATGAATTGCGCACTCTAGGTCACGCAACTGCCACGTAGCGTGAGTTAATAGGGAGGGTCGCCCAACACCGGGCGGGCTGAACTGGAGCGTGCGTGGCGGGAAGGCAGACCGGCCGGCATCGTCGTCCGCCGGAGAGGCAGGCCACCTACCGCGAGGTGTTCGCGGTAGGTGAGTTCCGTGCCCTCTGGCTGGCTCAGGCGCTGTCGTTCATCGGTGACCAGCTGGCGCAGGTCGCGCTGGCCGTCCTCGTGTACGACCACACGGGGTCGGCGCTGCTGACGGCGCTGGTGTACGCCCTGACCTACATCCCGCCGATCGTGGGCGGGCCCGTGCTGGCCGGGCTCGCCGACCTGTTCCCCCGCCGCACCGTCATGATCGTCTCCGATGTGCTGCGGGCCGGGCTGATGGCGTCCATGGCGCTGGTGCCGATGCCCGTCGGCGGGCTGTCCGTCCTGGTGTTCCTCACGGTCCTGCTGGGCGCACCGTTCTCCGCGGCGCGCGCGGCCGTCATGCCGGACGTCCTGGAGGGCGACCGTTTCGTGGCCGGGACCGCGATCAACAACATCACCCACCAGGGGACGCAGATGCTCGGGTTCCTGGCGGGCGGCGCGGTCGTCGCCGTCGTCGGGACGCACGAGGCCCTCGCCCTGAACGCCCTGACGTTCGGCGCCTCCGCCGTCATCCTGATCGGCGGGCTCCGGCGGCGGGCGGCGCCCAAGGGGCGGCGCGACGGCGACTCGCTCGGCCTGTGGCGCGGGACGCGGGACGGCGCGCGGCTGGTCTTCGGCGACCCGGCGCTGCGGTCGCTGGTGCTGTTCGCGTGGCTGTGCGCGTTCTATGTGATCCCCGAGGGCCTCGCCGCGCCATACGCGGCGACGTTCGGCGGCGGCGCGGTCACCGTGGGCCTGCTGCTGTCGGCGATGCCGACGGGGATGGTCGTCGGCGCGTTCCTGTTCAGCCGGTTCGTCCGTCCCACGAACCGGCTGCGCGCCATGGGCTGGATGTCGATGCTCGCCAGCCTGCCGCTGATCGGGGCGGGCCTGCACCCGCCGCTGTGGGGCGTCGTCGCGCTGTGGGCGCTGTCGGGCGTCGGCAGCGCCTACCAGCTCGCGGCCAACGCCGCGTTCGTGACCACGGTTCCGGCGGCGGGACGGGGCCAGGCGTTCGGCCTCGCCCAGTCCGGCATCCTCGCCGGGCAGGGCCTCGGCATCCTCGTCGGCGGCGCCGCCGCCCAGGTGCTCGGGCCCGAGACGGTGGTGGCGCTCGCGGGCGTGCTCGGGCTGTCGGCCGCGGCGATCCTCACGCTCGTCTGGAACCAGGTCCGCGGCGATGTCATCGGCGGCATGCGCGGGCGCGCCGAGCCCGTCGCCGTCGCCGTCGCCGCGTCCCACACTGGCGGCGACGACGTGTCCAGCGGCCTCAGCCGCTCGGCCTCCGCGTCCTAGACCCCCTGCCAGGCGCCCGTGGTCAGGCGCCGGTGGTCAGGCGTGGGTGCGGTCCTTGTTCTTGTTGATGGCGTCCTTGGACTTCTGGACGGCGTCCTGGACGGTCGGGGAGTCGCTCGCCTTCTTGAACAGGTCCTCGGCGATCGACTTCGGTGCGCCCTCCTCGGGGATGATCACCCATGCGATCGCGTAGAGCGCGATCCCGGCGCCGCCGAAGAGCGTGAAGACGGCCAGGCCGAGCCGGATGATGTTGGCGTCGATCCCGAGGTACCGCGCGGCGCCCGAGCAGACGCCGGCGAGCATCCGGCCGTCGTGGGTGCGGCGTAGCTTCTTGTCGGTGGTCCCGGTGGTGTTCTTCTCCATGTCCATGCCTCGATGATGCCCACCGGCGGGCGACTCTGACATCCGGATTCGCCCTGATAGGCCCCTGAGTGAACCCCTGACCGTTCCGGGAGGTATCCCCGACGTACCCTCGTGGGCGGGACAGCCCCGCCGAAGGAGGCCCGGTATGGACGTGCTGCGCGTCGACGACCAGCTCACCGACGAGGAACGGATGATCCGCGACACCGTGCGGGCCTTCACGGCGGAACGGGTCGCGCCGCGGGTGGCGGGCTGGTTCGAGGCCGGGACGTTCCCCGTCCGCGAGCTGGCCCCCGAACTGGGCAAACTCGGCCTGCTCGGCATGCACCTCAAGGGCTACGGCTGCGCCGGGATGAGCGCGGTCGGCTACGGGGTGGCGTGCCGCGAACTGGAGGCCGCCGACTCGGGGCTGCGCAGCTTCATCTCCGTCCAGGGGTCCCTGTCGATGACGGCGATCCACAAGTACGGGTCGGACGCGCAGAAGGACGAGTGGCTGCCGAAGATGGCGGCGGGGGAGGCGCTCGGCTGCTTCGGCCTGACCGAGCCCGACCGCGGCTCCGACCCCGGCGACATGCTCACCCGGGCGCGGCGCGACGGTTCCGACTGGATCCTGAACGGCGCCAAGATGTGGATCACCAACGGGTCGGCCGCCGACATCGCCGTCGTCTGGGCGCAGGCCGACGACGGCATCCGCGGCTTCCTCGTCCCCAAGGGGACCCCCGGCTTCACGACCGGTGACATCCACCAGAAGATGTCGCTGCGTGCCTCGGTCACGTCCGAACTCGTCCTGGACGACGTGCGGATCCCCGCGGACGCGATGCTGCCGGGCGCGAAAGGGCTGAGGGGGCCGCTCGGCTGCCTGTCGGAGGCGCGCTACGGCATCGTGTGGGGCGCGATCGGCGCGGGACGATCCTGCTACGAGGCGGCCGTCGACTACGCCAAGACCCGCGAGCAGTTCGGCAAACCCATCGGGTCGTTCCAGCTCACGCAGGAGAAGCTCGCCTGGATGGAGGTCGCCCTAGGGCAGGCCGGTCTCACCGCCCTGCACATCGGGCGCCGCAAGGACGAGGGGAACGTCACACCGCAGCAGGTGTCGTTCGGCAAGCTCGCGAACGTCCGCGCCGCACTGGACGTCGCCCGGCAGGCCCGCACGGTCCTCGGCGCCAACGGGATCACGCTCGAATACCCGGTCATCAGGCACATGAACAACCTGGAGAGCGTCCTGACCTACGAGGGGACCCAGGAAGTGCATCTGCTCACACTCGGCAAGGCCGTGACCGGGCTGGACGCGTTCCGTTAAGTGACGCTTGAAGCCTCCGCGTAGGGTTATTCACTGGACGTCCTGCCACGGACCTGGGCAGACTCACCGCCCGGGATCAACCAGAGCCAGCAGGCCAAGCGATCTAGCAGAGGGAGCGGCATGAGAGTCGGCATCGTCGGGGCCACCGGACAGGTCGGGGCCAAGATGCTCGAAATCCTGGCCGAACGCGGATTCCCCGTCGACGAGCTGCGGCTGTTCGCCTCGGCGCGCTCGGCGGGACGCAAGCTGCCGTTCGACGGCACCGAGGTCACCGTCGAGGACGCGACGGCCGCCGACTACTCCGGCCTCGACATCGTGCTGTTCTCCGCGGGCAAGACCACGTCGAAGGCGCTCGCGCCGAAGGTCGCCGCCGCCGGCGCCGTCGTGATCGACAACTCCTCGGGCTGGCGCCTGGACCCGGACGTCCCGCTCGTCGTCGCCGAGGTCAACCCGCACGCCGCGGCGAACCGTCCCAAGGGGATCATCGCCAACCCGAACTGCACCACGATGGCCGCGATGCCGGTGCTGCGTCCCCTCCACGACGAGGCGGGCCTCACCGCGCTCGTCGTCTCCACCTACCAGGCGGTGTCCGGGAGCGGGCTCGCGGGCGTCGCCGAGCTGCACGACCAGGCCGCCAAGACCGTCCAGCACGCCGACAAGCTCACCGGTTCCGGCTCCGCGGTGGAGTTCCCCGAGCCGAACGTGTACGTGCGGCCGATCGCGTTCAACGTCCTGCCGATGGCCGGGGCGATCGTGGAGGACGGCCTCGCGGAGACCGACGAGGAGCAGAAGCTCCGCAACGAGAGCCGCAAGATCCTGGAGATCCCGGGCCTGAAGGTGTCGGGCACCTGCGTCCGCGTCCCCGTCTTCACGGGCCACTCCCTGCAGATCAACGCCCGGTTCGACCGGCCGGTCAGCCCCGAGCGGGCGAGCGAACTCCTGGCGGGCGCGCCCGGCGTCGTCCTGTCGGACGTGCCGACGCCGCTGGAGGCCGCCGGGCAGGACCCGACCTACGTCGGCCGCATCCGGCGTGACGAGACCGTCGACAACGGCCTCGCGCTGTTCTGCTCCGGAGACAACCTCCGCAAGGGCGCTGCCCTCAACACCGTCCAGATCGCCGAACTGGTCGCCGCTGTGTGATCTGCAGGAACGGCCCACTGCGCTCGCCTAGCGGCTCGCTCCGTGACCGTTCCTGTGCGAGTGCTGCATCGCTTCGCGATCTTCCCGGTGAGGCTCGCCTTCGGCGTCGCCTCACCGGTCAGGTAACGCACTCGCGTGCGTGGCTGAGGTCACCCTGAAGCGTGCATCAGCTTGCGCGGCGGCCTCGGACCTCCAGGGTGTCGAGGAGGGCGGCGGTGGTCTGCGCGATCTCCTCGACGGCGCGGTCGAACGCCTCCGCGTTGTGGGACGCCGGGGCGCGGAACCCCGAGATCTTGCGGACGTACTGCAGCGCTGCCGCCCGCACGTCCTCGTCGGTCACGTCCTCCGAGTAGGGAGGACGAAGCGTCTTGATACTGCGGCACATACCCCCATTGTGCCCTCCACCACCGACAGCCCCACGTACGCGACGCCCTCCACCACCGACAGCCCCACGTACGCGACGGCCTCAGCCACCACCTCAGCCACGCAACAACCCAAACCGTCGCGATCGCGTCCGAAGGCAGGTTTCGAGCTTGCGAGAAACCTGATCGCGCAGCGAGCCCCTAGGGCGAGCCGGAGCGATGCAGCGATCGCACCGCAGTGCCCGCCGAAGGAAGGCGCGCTAGCGCCTGACGCCAAGGGCACTGCTATAAGCAGAGAGTGTCCAGACGGCGTGGGCGATGGCGTCGGAGTTGCGGTCCAGGGCCGTGTCGTTGATGTTGGCCGTGGTGTCGCAGTAGGCGTGGTAGCAGCGGTCGAACGCGACGCCGGCCTGGCCGCCCCACAGTTGCGCCTGCCGGGTGGTCTTGCGTCCCTCCGCGCCGGTGAACAGCCCTCCGGCGGGGATGCCTACGCGGATGAACGGGCCGTAGTCGGAGCGTCCGTCGAACGCGGTGTCCTGGACGGGCACGTTGATCGCGGCGAAGTGGCTCCGCAGCACCTGTTCGATCTCGGCTGAGCCCGCGGGCCCGCCGCTTCCGCTGGAACCGTCGCCGTCGTAGGCGAAGTAGCCGGCGTTGGGGGAGCCGACCATGTCGAAGTTGAGGTAGCCGCCGATCCTCGACCGTTCGGCGGACGACAGGTTGTTCACGTAGTACGTCGACCCGATGAGGCCGAGTTCCTCGGCGCCCCACCAGGCGAACCGGAGATGGCGGCCGGGCTGGTGGTCCGCGCGGGCGACGGCGAGCGCGGTCTCCAGGATCGCGGCGGATCCGGAGCCGTTGTCGTTGATGCCGGGGCCCGCGGTGACGCCGTCGAGGTGGCCGCCGACCATCAGGGTGTCGTTCGTGTCGCCGCCGGGCCAGTCGGCGAGCAGGTTGTAGCCGGTGGCGCCGCGGTAGCTGAACGACTGGATCGCGGTCTGGTATCCGGCCGCGTCCAGCTTGCCCTTCACGTAGTCGAGCGAGGCGCGGTATCCGGGACGGCCGTGGGCGCGGTTGCCGCCGTTGGCGCTGGCGATGCGCTGGAACTGCGACAGGTGCGCCTTGACGTTCGCGATCGGGATGTCGGGGGCGGCCGCCGTCGTGGGCGCTGCCGTCGCGGTGGCGCCGGGCAGGAGAGCGGCTGTCAGCGCGGCCGCCGCTCCGAAAGTCGCCATCTTGCGCGTTCTCATGTGTTCCTCCGGTGGGGGTGCGGCCCGTGACGGGGGAGCAGGCCCCGTCACGGGCCGCGGGCGGGGGGCGGGCAGGAGCAGATGATCAGGCTGGTCGTTCGGCCGGCCGCGGTTCGCCTCGTCGCCCCCGAAGTGCACTCCTCCCTACTGAAAGTGTCAATGAATCCATTTCATACTGGATTTTCAATTCGCCGGGAGCTGTTAATGGAAGTTTGGGAAACGGGGTTCACGCAGCACGGACGGGCCGGGCCGGTCGGGCCGGCCCGGCCCGTCCGGTCGGGAACCTTCGGTCGCGAAGTGGACGCCCAGCGCCTCTCGCGGATGTCCGCTAAGGGGCGATGTTGCGGCAGAGCCAGGAGAGGGCGAGCGGATAGCGGTAGTCGATGCCGCCGTGCGCCGCGTCGAACAGCTCGAAGTGGATCACGTCCTCCTCGACCCCCGCGTCCAGGAGGGCCTGGTGGAACGCCTGCGCGCCGATGTCCAGGTACCACTCGTCGCGCGTGCCGCCGTCGATCCAGATCGCCCGCTGCGAGCGCATCGCCTCGGCGTGCCCTGGCACCATCCGCACCGGGTCCCAGGCCAGCCAGCGCTCCCACACGTCCTGCCGGATCACGCCGTTGACCGGGTCGAACGGCAGCTCGGGCGTGCCGTCGTCGCGTGCGGAGTAGCAGACCGCCATGCCGAGGATGTTGAGCAGGTCCATGTCCTCTGGCTTGGTGAACGCCACGCGCCCGTTGAAGTCGTCCCACCACCGCCCGATGTCGCCGCCGTACTTGCGCAGATGCCGGACGCACTTGGGGAACTCGGTCAGGTAGCAGTACTCGAACAGCGCGTCGCCCGCGTGCGTCGCGAGCGCCCCGAACAGGTCGGGACGCAGCATCGGCGTGATCATCGCGCCGTAGCCGCCGCTGGACTTGCCGCTGATCGCCCGGTGCCGCGGCGCGTCCAGCGTCCGGTAGTGACCGTCCACCCAGGGGACGATCTCGTCGCAGATGTAGGAGTGGTACCGGCCGGTGCCGGGCGAGTCGACGTACTGGCTGCCGCCGTGCGCGGTCCACGCGTCCACGAACACCACGATCGCGGGCGGCGCCTCGCCGGACGCGAACACCGCGTCGGCCGTCTCGGGGAACGTGTGCCGGTAGGGCGTCCTGTTGCGCCAGATCCCGGCATGCCCGGTGAATCCGGTGATGACGTACACGCTGGGGTAGCGGCGGTCCGGGTCGTCGTCGTACCCCGGCGGCACGTACACCAGGACGGGACGCTCGTGCGGGTCCCCCAGCGGGTTGCCGCGCAGCAGTCGGCTGCTGACGACGTGCTCTTCCAGGCGTCCGGCGAGCTCCGCGGACCACGGCTGCATGCGCTCTCCCTCTTCGCGGGCGATGACCACCTCGACGCTAACCCAGCCCGCCGCACGCGTGCCCACCCCGCTGGGGCCGATGTCACCATCCCCCGGCTCGGCTCGTCCACCTCGAAAAGGGGAAGGAACCGCATATGACCGAACACGCCAACCGCCTGCGCGGGCTTCACCGTCCCGGCGACCCGCTGCTGCTGCCGAACGTCTGGGACGCCGCGAGCGCGACCACCGTCCAGGAAGCGGGCTTCCCGGCTCTCGCCACCGCGAGCGCCGCCGTCGCCGCCATGCTGGGCTACCCCGACCACGAGGGCGCGCCCGCGGAGGAGATGCTGGCCGCCGCCGGACGCGTCATTCGCGCCGCGTCCGTCCCCGTCACCGTGGACGCCGAGGCCGGGTACGGGCTGCGGCCCGCCGAGCTGGTCGAACGCCTCCTCGGCATCGGCGCCGCCGGGTGCAACCTGGAGGACACCTACGCCGGGGAACTCGCCAAGCCCGAGGCGCAGGCCGAGTACCTCGCCGCCGTCCGGGACGCCGCCGGCGACGCCCTGGTGATCAACGCCCGGGTCGACACGTTCGTCAACCAGGTCCCGGACCCGGTGGACGCCGCGATCGCCCGGGGCCGCCTGTACTTCGAGGCCGGCGCCGACTGCGTCTACCCGATCACGGCGCCCCTGGAGGCCGTCCCGGCCCTGGTCGAGGGCCTGCCGGGGCCGGTCAACGCGAACAACTTCCCGGGCACGTCCCTCGCGGACCTGGCCGCCATGGGCGTCGCCCGGGTCTCCTACGGCCCGATGCCGTTCCTCCAGGCACTGGAGGCATTGAAGACGTTCGCCACCCGCGTCCGAGCAATGGAGGACCCCTACGTCTGACCCGCTACTTGTGGCACTGTGAGGGCGCTCACCTTCGGGCGCCCCTTGCAAGCACTCACTTACGATGGCACAGTGAGACGAAAATCGCCTCTATGTATCAGGGAGTGAGGCTCGTATGACCGAGACCGCCGAGGAGACGTCCACGAACGTCCTCCAGGACTCCATGAGCGGACTCGCGCTCGCGGCCGCCGCCGCGAACGTCGTCATGCAGCTCGCCCGGCTCCCCGTCGGTCACGGCGTCGCCAACAGCAAGGTCGACAGCGGCCGCCTCGACAAGCACCCGGTCAAGCGGACCCGCACGACCCTCACCTACCTCGCCGTCGCGCTGCTCGGAACCGATGACGAGCGCAAGAAACTGCGCCAGGAGGTCAACCGCGCCCACCGGCAGGTCCACGCCAAGGAACCCGTCGCATACAACGCCTTCGACCCCGAACTCCAGCTCTGGGTCGCCGCGTGCCTCTACCAGGGCGTCGAGATCATCCACCGGACGCTCTACGGCGAACCGTCCGCCGAGGAGATCGAGGCGATGTACCGGGCCGGCGCCCGCCTGGGCACCACCCTCCAGGTCAAGGAGGAGATGTGGCCAGAGGACCGGGCGGCGTTCGAGGAGTACTGGCAGGACGGCCTCAGCAAGATCGAGATGGACGACCTCACCCGCGGCTACCTGCGCGACCTGACCGAACTCCGCTTCGCGCACACCCCGGTGCGCCAGCTGCTCGCCCCGACGAACCGCTTCCTCACCATCGGCTTCCTGCCGCAGCGGTTCCGCGACGAACTCGGCTACCCCTGGACGCCCCGCGACCAGCGCCGCTTCGACCGCCTCACCCGCGTCCTCGCCCGCACCAACGGCGTCCTCCCGCGCCCTGCCCGCGAGTTCCCCTTCAACCTCTACCTCCGCGACTTCCGCCGCCGCGTCAAATCCGGCCGCCCCATCGTCTGACCCGGCCGTCACCGGGGGACCGCTGAAACCAGCGGTCCCCCGGCAAGACCCATGAAGGATCAAGCCGGGGGAGCCAGGGGAGCCGGGGGTCAGCGGGGGGAC
>NZ_SMKK01000276.1 GCF_004348425.1 Actinomadura sp. 7K507 | reverse complement strand
CCCCACCCGTCACCTGTGCGGGCCCGCTGTACGAAGGCCGGAGCGCGACCCGCCGCTGCACCGGATGGAGGAAGATCCTCCACGTGTCGAACGGATGCGCCAGGATCTCCCGCAGATCCTCCGGGCCGTCGACGAAGACGACCTGCCCCGGCGACCGCCGCATGGCCGTCACCAGGTCATCGGGGTCGACCGTGGCGGGCTTCTCCTCCACCGCCAGCGTCTTGGCGACCTCTTCCCACGCCTGCTGCGGATTCATGCCCTGAGCCAGCGCCAGCAACGCCATGTACTGCGGCTCCGGCAGCAGCTTCTCCATCGCCTGGAGATGCGACTCCTCCGTCAGCAGCCGGACGAGCGGGATCAGCTCCCCATCGATCCCCAGGCGCAGCAGATCCTTGTCGAAGACATGCTCCAGAAGCCGGTAAACCGTCCCCTCAGCGACCTTTTCCAGCGCGGGGGACATCTCCTCCAAGGCGACCTGGTCACGCACCTCCAGCACGCCGATCGCCTGGTTCACTGAGAACTTCCTGCTCCTGGCCCACTCGATGGCGTCATCGTGCGGCATAACGGCCAGCAGGCAGTGCACGTCGCCTTTCTCCGGCGCCAGCACCACCCCGCGCCAGAACTGGTCGATCCGGATCGTCCGGATCCGCGGGTCCCTGGCGTTGTTGAGCTTCTCCAGGTGCAGCCCCGCGTGCGTGTGCTCCGCGAACTTCCCGATCGCGGCCTCCACACCCTTGCGCACCTTGGAGTCCAACTTGGCGTACTGCGGCATGAACGAGTCCGCAATAGCCAGCTCAGCCACCCCGCCACCGCCCTTTCACCCACCCTGACAGCCCTGTCAGGCCTGAACATCCTAAGAGCGCCGTACGCCCATCAACGATTGAACCGCGTACCACCGCCCGTCCACCTCCGGACAACCACGGAATGATGGAGCCCCACGCCGCGAGCCGGAGTGCCTCGCGACGGCATATTGGATCCATGGACAGGCTTTCTGGGGAGTGTCCTGAAGATCGTGTGGGTGGGGTGGTGATCCGGAAGGCTGGGGCTGGTGCCTCAGCCGGGAAGGATCATCTGTGACCAACGACGACAAGGGCGGGATCGCTGGCGGGCTGGATGTGCAGCTGGCCGCCGAGCTCATCGACAAGGCCAAGGCCGAGGGGGTGTCGCTGGTCGGGCCGGATGGGCTTTTGGCCGGGATCACCAAGACCGTGCTGCAGGCCGCGCTCGAAGCCGAGATGTCCGAGCATCTGGGCTATGACCGGGGTGAACGCCCGGCCGAGCCGACCGGTAACCACCGCAATGGGACCTCGTCCAAGACGGTGGCCACCGAGATCGGGCCGGTCGGTGTCCAGGTACCCCGGGACCGGGCGGGCGAGTTCGAACCGCAGATCGTGCCCAAGCACGCCCGCCGGGTGGCCGGGTTCGATGAGTCGATCATCTCGCTGTATGCCAAGGGCCTGACCACCGGGGAGATCCGCGCGCACCTGGCCGAGATCTACCAGGTCGAGGTGTCGCGGGATCTGATCTCCCGGGTGACCGACAAGGTCGTCGAGGAGATGGAGGCCTGGCGGGCCCGGCCGCTGGACAGCGTGTATCCGGTCGTACTGATCGACGCCCTGTATGTCAGGATCCGCGAAGGTCAGGTGGCCAACCGGCCGATCTATGTCGCCGTCGGGATCGACTGCCACGGTGAACGCGACGTGCTGGGCCTGTGGGTCGGGACCGGCGGCGAGGGCGCCAAGCACTGGATGACGGTGCTGGCGGAACTCCGCAACCGCGGCGTCGCCGATGTGTGCATCGCCTGCTGCGACGGGCTCAAGGGACTGCCGGAGGCGATCGAGGAGATCTGGCCGCAGGCCACCGTCCAGCAGTGCGTGGTGCACCTGGTGCGCTCGTCGCTGCGGTACGCCTCCAAGGCGCACTGGAGCCGGCTCACCCGGGCGATGCGGCAGATCTACACCGCCCCGACCGAGGCCGCCGCCCAGCAGCGGTTCACCGAGTTCGAAACCGACTGGGGCGAGAGGTATCCGGCGATCATCCGGCTGTGGCGGGACGCCTGGCCGACGTTCGTGCCGTTCCTGGCGTTCCCGGCCGAGATCCGCAAGGTCATCTACACCACCAACGCGATCGTTATCTGGAGCCGTCTGGACTCTGTCGTGCATGTTGATCAGGGGTTTGTGAGCGGCCGGGATCTGCGTGGTGGACGTGGTTATCTACCGCTGTCCAGCACACGGATCTTCCGGAGGAAGCATGCTTGTTCAGCGGGTGGTGATGCCCGCCTCGTCGCTTGAGTCGTGGACGGTACTGGGAGACGACGATCTCCCCGTCGCGGCGATCGAGCGGTATCTGGCCTATCTCACCGACATCGAGCGCTCCCCGAACACGATCAAGGCCTATGCCCACGATCTGAAGGACTACTTCACCTTCCTGGACGACCGGGGCCTGGACTGGCGCGAGGTCCGGTTGGAGGACATCGGCGAGTTCGTCGCGTGGCTGCGGCTCCCGCCGCCGGCCAGGACCGGGCGGGTCACGGTGCTGCCGTCGGTGGAGCATCACGTGTCCGCGGCGACGGTGAATCGCAAGCTCTCGGCTCTGTCGGCGTTCTATCAGCACGCAGCCCGGCATGGCGTCGACCTCGGAGAACTGCTGATCACGTGGGGCCCTGCCGGGGGCCGGGGTGGTTGGAAGCCGTTCTTGCACCACATCAGCAAGGGTCAGCCGGTCGCCCGCCGCACGATCGCGTTGAAGACTGCCCGCAAGCTTCCACGCGTGCTGACGGTGACCGAGGTCCAGGCGATCTTGGACGCCTGCGCCCGGCTGCGGGACCGGCTGCTGTTCGCCGTGCTCTATGACACGGGGATGCGGATCGGGGAAGCACTCGGGCTCCGGCACGAGGACATCACCGCAGCCGAACGCCAGATCACCGTGACGCCCCGCATCAACGCCAACGGCGCCCGCACCAAGTCGGCGGCCTCCCGAACGATTCCCGTCTCGGCGGAACTGATCCGGCTCTATGCCGACTACCTGCACGAAGAATACGGCGAGCTCGACTCCGACTACGTGTTCGTCAATCTGTGGGGGCGTCCGCACGGCCACCCGCTGGCCTATGCGGCCGTCTATGATCTGGTCCGCCGGTTGCGGCGCCGGACCGGCCTCGACTTCGACCCGCACTGGTATCGCCACACGATGGCGACCCGTATGCTGCGCGACGGTGTCCCGGTCGAGGTGGTCTCTGCGGTCCTCGGGCACTGTTCGGTCACCACGACACTTCAGGTCTATGGGCACCTGACTAGTGAGGATGCCCGCCGGGTGTTGGAAGAGGCGGGATGGTTCACCCGAACGCAGGTGTCCTGGTGACCCGGCCCGCGGCCCTGCCGGCATCGGACCGGCCGGGCTTGCTGGCCAAGCTGATGGCGGCGGTCCGGCCCGAGTTCCGGGCCGACGAGCTGGTCTTCGACGCCGCCGATCCGGTGTTCGGCGGCCAGGTCTGCCGGGTTAAGGGGTGCGGCCGGACCTCCCGCGGCCATGGTCTGTGCCAGGGCCATCGGAACCGGTGGGCTAAGCAGGGGCGCCCGGACCTGGAGACGTTCGTCGCGACGACCGGCCCGCGCTGGCGCAAGCATGCGCCCCTGATGTGCTGCCTGGCTTCGGGCTGCGGTCGCGGTGTCGCCCGTCAGGGCATGTGCACCCGGCACGCAGCGGCATGGGAAAGCGCCGGTCAGCCGCCCCGAGAACCGTGGCTGGCCGGCGTCCCGGCGACCTCGACGCCGCCCGGGCAGCCAATCTGCATGATCGGCGCCTGCCGGTTGTGGTCCGAGCGCGGCATCGCGTTCTGCCGCGGGCACGGCAACACCTGGAAGGCCAACGGCTACCCCGAGCCCGAAGCCTTCGCTGCCGGATACGCCGATAACGACCCGGTCCCCGGACACGAACGCATTCACCTGCACGACCTCCCTGCCCAGCTCAAGCTGGAGATCCAGTACGCGTTGCAGTGCCGCTGGGACGAGCGGACGGTGAAGGCGCAGCCGATGGTGGTCATGCAGGTCGTCCGCTTCCTCACCGATTGCCCGGAGTCCTCGCTGCTGGACCGGCCCGAAGACCAATGGCGCACCAGAATCGGCCGTCCCGCTCCCAAGGACTCCAACCGGCGAGCGCTGTTGATCTATGCGCGGCGCAAGCTGGAGGACCTGGCCGACGCCGACGGAGGCTGGGAGATCGAATACGGCCGGGACGTCTGGCGCATGCACAACCTGGGATTCCAGGGCCGGGCGACGCTGCGGTTCGACCGCATTCCCCAGCCCTGGCTGAAGGAACCGGCCAAGCGGTGGGTCCGCTGGCGCATCAGCACCGGGCTCTGCCTGGACGCCGGCCGCCGGGCGGTCCGGGCCATCGAGCGGTTCGCAATCTTCCTGGGGGCACCGGCAGTGGACGTCGACCGGCTTGCCGAGGTGAACCGGCCACTGCTGGAGCGTTATCTGGCCGACCTGCACGCCGAAATGGCCGGCAGCCACCGCCACGGCAGCGACATCGGGCTGCTCAACAGCTTCTTCACCGCGATCCGCCAGCACGGCTGGGACGACACGCTGCCGCCCACCGCGATGTTGTTCCCCGAAGACATGCCCAAACGCGCCGAACGCCCGCCGCGAGCCCTCGCCGAGCACGTCATGGCCCAGGTCGAGCATCCCGACAACCTGGAGCGATGGAGCAACCCGGCCTACCGGCTGATCACCCTCATCCTGATCCGCTGCGGCCTGCGGATCTCCGACGCGCTGCGCCTTGACCGCGACTGCATCACCCTCGACGCCGACGGCGCCCCCTATCTGCGCTACTTCAACCACAAGATGAAACGCGAAGCCCTCGTCCCGATCGACGAGCAGCTGCACGAACTCATCGGCCGGCAGCACAAGCAGATCCAGGAGCGCTGGCCCGACGGAACGCCCTGGTTGTTCCCCCGGCCGACCAAGAACCTCGACGGACAGGCCCCGACCAGCAGTTCGACCTACCGGATGGCGCTCTACCGCTGGCTGGAACGCTGCGACGTCCAAGATGAGCACGGCCAGTCGGTCCACTTCACCCCGCACCAATGGAGACACACCCTCGGCACCAGGATGATCAACCGGGACGTCCCGCAAGAGGTCGTCCGCCGCATCCTCGACCACGACTCGGCCGAGATGACCGGGCACTACGCCCGGCTCCACGACACCACCGTCCGCCGCCACTGGGAACAAGCCCGCAAGGTCAACATCACCGGCCAAGCGGTCACCCTCGACCCCAGCGGGCCACTGGCCGAGGCCGCCTGGGCCAAACAACGCCTCGGCCGCGTCACCCAGGCCCTGCCCAACGGCTACTGCGGCCTGCCGGTCCAGAAGACCTGCCCGCACGCCAACGCCTGCCTGACCTGCCCGATGTTCGTCACCACCCCCGAGTTCATGCCCCAGCACCAGCAGCACCGCGAACAGATCGTTCAGATCATCTCCGCCGCCGAGGCCCGCGGCCAGACCCGCCTGGCCGAGATGAACCAACAGGTCCTGACCAACCTCGACAACATCATCACCGGCCTCCAAACCGACGACGACCGCGACGATGAGGGCCCGGAGGCCGCCGATGCCGGCTGACAACAGCCATCACCTGACCACTGCGGCCCGCCGCCGCCACGAGCTCACCCGCGCCAAGGCCATCCAGGCACTCCGCGAACTCGACCGGACCGGCACTCCCATCACCTTCGAGGCCGTCGCCCGCCAAGCCGACGTCTCGCGGTCCTGGCTCTACTCCCAACCCGACCTCCGGGACGAGATCCAGAACCTGCGTGACGCCACCCAGCGAGCGCTGGCCACCGCCGTTCCCGTCGCCCAGCGAGCCACCGACGCCTCGCTCCTGCGCCGCCTGGAAGCGGCCAACGAACGAAACCGCCAGCTGGCCGAGGAGAATCAACGGCTCCGCCGCCAACTCGCCGAAGCCCTCGGCCAGCTCCGAGCCACCCCGGCATCTCGCTCTTCGATAACGATCGGACCCAGCTGACACCCCACCGACACCATCAAGCTGCTGTGTCGAGGACGGCGTCCTCGACACAGCAGCCCAGGTCAGGCAACTCCTCAACCTGAGCACTCGAGATAACGATCGAGAGCCTCAACGCCCGGTTCCGCCAGGCCACCCGCCGACGCGGCCACTTCCCCACCGAACAGGCCGCACTCAAAGTGCTCTACCTGGTCATCCGCACCCCGCGCAAGAACCAGCCGAACGTGACCGGCAAAACCCCCGGATGGAAGGCGGCGCTCAACGCACTTTCACTGCACTACGGTGACCGCATCACCCTGAACTGAAGAGCTGATCACCGCCTCACCCACAAACTTTCAGACAGTCCCGCTTTCTGGAAGCTGGGAATCGGATCGCGGTCCTGAGCCTCGATCCGCCGGTGGGTTTCGAGGGTGATTTCTCGGCTGGTTCAGGTGTGTTTGTTGGGTTGCTGACCGTTGGTGGGCAGGGGTGTGGCATCCTGTCTACAGGCTGGTGGAAGGTGAAATTGGCGTGCGTGGTGTTCAAGGGACCCTGGAACTGCGCCCACGTTCCCGGACAGCACTGGCGGTGGCGACCGTTGTGGGACTGGGCGGCGTGGTCGAGATCGCGGTCCTGATCAGCGACGCCCCCAAGGTGGTCGCCCTGATCGTGGGCGCCATCATGGCCATGTTGACCATCTTGGGAGTATGGGCCTTCCTCACCGCACGCATCATCCTGACTTCGGACGAGGTCGTCGTGCGGGGGCCTTTTATCCGGCGGCGCCAGCCACGCTCGCACGTCGCAAAAGTGGTGCGCGCAACCATTGATCCAATGAAGGACCCACTTCTCGACACGCAGGCGGGGTTGGCTGACGAAAGCCTGTTCCTGCTCGATGCGCACGACACGCTGCTCATCAGGATGAGGGGCGCCTACTACAAGCGCCAGGACCTGGACCGGCTGGTCAAGATGCTCGGCGTGCCGTGCAGTGGGCCCCACCGCTTCCGGAGCGCCAAAGAATTCGACCAGACGTATCCGGGCCTGGTGTCGTGGGTGGAGCTAAATCCCTACCGAATCGTGTTTGCGGTCGTCGGTGTCGTGTTCGCCGTGCCCTTGGCGGTGGCGCTCGTCTTGCTCACGACAGCATCCTGACCCGCCACATCGGACACCATCCACCCTTTCGGAGGGACACCTAGGTGTTGCGGGGCACGACGTCCTTGACGCTGCTGGGTGAGGGCCGTCCTGAGCGCCGCTGCGGTCATCGGGTCGGGCCGGGAGTCAGGATCCGAAGCAGGCTCGTTCGCAAGGCATGGTCTGCTTCCGGTTTCGACAGGCGGCCGTCACCGACTGCTTCACCGGCGGCGTGACCGAGGTTGATCGTGGCCGCGATCAACCAGTCGGTCGATAGTTGCCTGTCGAACTCTCCGGCCTCCTGGCCCCGGCGCAGTATTCGCCTGAGCCGGTCTGCCACTGGAGCGTGGAGCTGGGCATCAGCGCTCTGATCCAGGCGCATCGCGCCAAGCGTTTGCAACAGGACTGGGTAGCGGCCTGCGGAGCGATCGCTGGCCTCCAACAGTCGGAAGAGTGCATCCATGGCAGGACCGGAATCGATGTCGGCGGCGTCGATCGCGGTGACGGCCTCGGACGTGACGTGGTCGAGCAGGGCTTGCAGGAGACGCTCTCTGGATGGGAAGTGGGCGTAGACCGTTTGCCGCGTGACGCCGGCGGCGCGCGCGATCGCTTCCATGCTGGCGTCGGGGTCGTCGTTGAGCACCTGTACGGCCGCGCCCACGATCGACGCGGCGCTGCGTTGCGCGTCGGCGCGCCTCTTGCGTGCCTGGGACTCGGGCATCTCATACACCTTGTCAAAGTTGCGAGCCTACAGATATCTTACATGTTGTCAGAGATTTGAGATTCAGGCACCGACCGACGGGAGCACCATGGTGACCATCGACGACAGGGACCCGAAGGAGTTCATCGCCGACTTCATCAGTTCCTTCAACGAGGACATCGCGCATGGCAACGACGACCTCGCGGCAGTGGTCGACCGCTACTACACCCCGGATATCGTCCAGATCTTCGACGGCCAGCAGATGGACCGCGAGAAGTTGATCGCGCACGTCCGACCGCTACGCAAGAACAAGCCCACCAGTCGGGTGGAGGTACACGAGGCCATCGCCGACGGTAATCGGCTCGCCGCTCACTACACGATGTATGTCCACATCCTCGGCAGGGATCTAACGATCGAGTCCGGCATATTCGCCGTGTTCGCCCCTGACGGGCGAATGCAGCGACAGCAGATCTTCTTCCGGGATGTACCCGCCGAACCGGATGCCGAGTCCAGCCAATCCGGTGAGCAGGCAGGCGAGGAGGTGCCGGCATGACTGAGAGCAACTACCACGTGGCCGGCATGGTGTGTCAGCACTGCGTCTCGTTCGTTACCGAGGAGATCGAGCGCATCCCTGGTGTGACCGGGGTCGCGGTGGACCTCGACAGCGGCCAAGTCACAGTGGCCAGTGACGCCGCACTCGACCTCGCCGATGTCCGCGCCGCAGTCGAGGAGGCTGGCTACGAACTCGCCAGCGCACGCTCCCCCAAAGACGACGAGACCGACGAGTCCAGCGACCAGCAGCTCGCTACACGCATGCGAGGAGGTCAGTGACTCACTCGAACGCACCGCTCAGCGTCGAGGGTCGTCGGCGACTGGTCGCACGCTGCCGCACGCGACCGGTTGCTCACGTCGCAGTTGAGATGGGAATCTCACGCGCCTGCGCATCGAAATGGGTCAACCGATGGCGGCGTCACGGCGACGCCGGACTTCAAGACCGGTCCTCGACCCCACACCGGAGCCCACACGCGACACCCGCATGGGTCATCGAACACATCGAGACCTGGCGGCGTGAACACAAGTGGTCCGCCCAGCGCATCACCGACGAACTCGCCGACCTGGGCTACCGGATCAACCGCCGCACGGTGACTCGGCACTTGACCCGGCTCGGCCTCGGCCGACGCCGGTTCATCGACCCCGACGGTGACAGCAACCGCAAGCCGGGCAAGATCACCGCCCGCTGGCCTGGGCACATGGTGCACCTGGACGTAAAGAAGGTCGGCAGGATCCCCGACGGCGGCGGATGGCGTATCCATGGTCGTGACAGTGACCAGGCCAAGGCCGCAGGACGCTCCAAGACCTCTGGCGCACGGCGCGGGTACACCTACCTGCACTCGGCAATCGACGGTTTCTCCCGGCTCTCTTACACCGAGCCACTATTCGACGAGAAGGGAGCCACCGCGGCAGCGTTCCTGGCCCGCGCAAAGGTCTGGTTCGCCTCCCACGGCATCACCCACATCCACCGGATCGTCACCGACAACGGCGCGTGCTATCGCTCGGGCGACTTCGCCCGCATCGTTGGCAGTTGGTCCCGGCATCAGAAGACCAGGCCCTACACGCCCCGCCACAACGGCAAGGTGGAGCGCTACCAGCGAATCCTGGCCGAAGAGCTGCTGTACGCCCGGGACTTCACCAGCGAGGACGGGCGCTCCGCAGCGATCGCGGTCTGGAACATCCACTACAACTACCACCGACCACACTCAGGCGCGGGCGGCCAGCCACCCGCATCCCGATTGCGGGAAGGTGCCACCAACGTCCAGCCCTCGTACACCTAGGGACCGACCTGGGGCCCGAGCGTGCCGGGCGGCTGACGCATGTGTCGGCCGACGGCGCCACCTGGATCCACACCACCCCCAAGCGGCCCTGCCGCCGGATCAGCGGCCGCCCGGCTCAGTCGCCGTTGGTGTTGCCGGCGAGGGGGTCGAGTACGCCGAACCAGATCAGCACCAGCACGGTGGCGCCGAGGGCGACGCGGTAGATGACGAACGGCATGAAGCTCCTGGTCGTAATGAACTTCATGAACCAGGCGATCACCGCGTAGCCGACCAGACCGGCGATAACGGTGGCCAGGATCGTCGGCCCCCAGTCCACGTGGCTGCCGTGCTCGCCGATCTCGGTCATCTCGTAGGCGCCGGAGGCGAGGACGGCCGGGATGGCGAGGAGGAACGAGTACCGGGCCGCGGCCGCGCGGTTGTAGCCGAGGAACAGGCCGCCGGTGATCGTCGCGCCGGAGCGCGACACGCCGGGGATCAGGGCGAGGGACTGGCACAGCCCGTACACCAGACCGTCCCGGACGGTCAGGTCCTCCAGATCCTTGACCGGCCGGGCGGCGCGGTGCTTCCCGGCGTTCTCGGCCCGGACCGCGGTGCGCGAGGCGTACCGGTCGGCGATGGCCAGCACGATGCCGAAGCCGATCAGGGTGCACGAGATCAGCCGCAGGTCGCGGAAGGGGCCTTCGATGTAGTCCTTCATCGTCAGGCCGAGCACGCCGATGGGCACCGACCCGATGATCACCAGCCAGCCCATCTTCGCGTCGCTGCTCCTGCGAGCCTCCTTGTTCACCAGCGAGCGCGCCCAAGCGGTGATGATCCGGACGATGTCCTTGCGGAAGTAGATGAGCACCGCCAGCTCGGTACCGATCTGCGTCACCGCGGTGAACGCCGCGCCGGGGTCGCGCCATCCGGCTGCCACGGCGGTCAGCCGCAGGTGGGCGGAGGAGGAGATCGGCAAGAACTCGGTAAGCCCCTGGACAAGTCCGAGGACGATGGATTCGAACCACGTCATGTGGGGTGGCTACTCCTTGTGCTGGAGCCTCCGCCATGGCACACGGCGGGATCGCGGCAAGGCGATCGGGTGGCACCCGGACGCAGGGCACGAGGCCACCCGATCACATGAGCAGGAATGGTCAGATGCCCTCAAGTTTCTCACCGATCCCACGCACCAAGTACCGGGACTCGTCCCTCCCTGCCCACGTCCGCAACCTCATGCACCTTGGGCCCTCCTCGGCTCGCTCATTGTTCATCCGGCGTTCACTTGCGCGCTCGATACGCTCTCCGGCGTGGACTTCGGGGACCGTTACGTCAAGGTGATGCCGCTGGGCGCCGCCGGTATGGGTGAGGTCTGGGAGGGGCGCGACACCCGCCTCGGCCGCAGCGGCACGATCAAGGTCGTCCGTCCGGGACGACCGGACGACCGGACGGCCGGGCACGGCTCCATCGGCGCTCCCGGCGCGATGCCCAGATCCCGGC
>NZ_SMKK01000275.1 GCF_004348425.1 Actinomadura sp. 7K507 | reverse complement strand
CGTCGGGCGGCCCCAGGTCAGCGCGTCTAGGCCGCCGTTGCGCAGACTGGTCAAAGTGAACACCCGCGCAGACCCCCACGGGGCCAAGGCAGGCACAGGGACGCCGGGCGCGGGCTTGGGCGGGAACCCCTCCGGCGGGCCGCCCCCGGCCTGATGTGGGCAGCCGGACGGCAGCCCGGAGCCGCGCGAGGCTAGCAGCCCGCCGCCCCACCCAAACCCGCACCCGGCTTCCCACAACGGCGCAGGTCAGCACATCCCCGTAGAAGTGTCACAATCCGGTATCCGTCTTGCCCGCCCCGTTCGGTCCCAGGAAGCCGTGCACTTCGCCGGCACGGACGGCCAGATCCAGCCCGTCGAGCGCGCGAGCGTTCCCGAAGGACTTGACCAGGCCCTCGGTTCGGATCACCTCGGTCATCGCCACTCCTTAGCCCGCGGCTTGCGGGCCGCTGTCGGGTCGGTGGGTTGACAGGTACTCGTACGCGTCCCGGATCCGCGCCGCCTGATCCGGGTCGAGCAGAGCGTGCGAGTGCATGTCGGCCGACGCCATGCTGATGCGCAGGTTGCCCTGGACGTCGGAGGCGTCGGTTCCGAGCGCCCGGTGCACCTGGTCGTACATCACCAGCAGGCCGATCTGCGTGCCGACGAACACCGCCGCGTAGGCCCGGACGTCGGCGAACGGGTGGGGCTCGTTGCGGATCAGCCACTGCTCGGTCGTGTCGACGAGACGATCGAACATCGCCGTCGCGGACGGGGAATTGTCGACCATCGCCCGCCCCAGGTAACGGTGCAGCAGCAGCCGCGTCGGCTGGATGTCGGGGAAGAACCCCGGCTCGGTCAGCCGGTCCTCGTCGACGATCTGCCGCTTGATGCGCATCAGTTGATCGATCGCGTAGGCGTCGCATGCGTCGCGCAGCGCGTCCTTCGATCCGAAGTGGTGCCGGATGAGGCCCGAGGAGATCCCGGCCTCCCGCGCGATGTCCCGGATCGAGGCCCCGTCGACACCGCGGTCCGCGAACAGCCGCAGCGCGGCGTCCCGGATGCGATCCCGTGTGGGCGCCTCCTCCTCGGACGCCGCGGAGTCGGGTGCTTCCATCGCCATCGGATCAACCCCTACACGATCGTATAGTCGGGGTGTCGCCGACACTACACGTTCGTATAGCGCCCTGCAAGCATCCGATCGCGGATTAGTTCCCGGCCCTCGGCGGCCGGACCGTCCACCGGGTTTCAGAACACGTCACGGGCACCGGGGGGCGCGAGGCGCCATGCATGGCGCAACCGCCGGGCCCGGGGTCGCCGGGGTCTCGGCGAAGATCAGCCAGGTCCGGCCGTCGTCTCCGCGAAGGACCCGGCGCAGGTGGCCGATCCGGCGGTCAGGGAATGATGACCTCGGTCGAGGAGACGACGCGAACCGACGTGACGAGGATCCCCTCGCGCCTGCAGCGGTCCAAGACGTAGTCCCGCAGCGACGGGCTCAGAGCCTCCAAGTGGTTCCGGCTCTCGACAGGGCCGTTCTTTGAGGTACGCGGTCTCTTAGGAGTCAACTCGATGATCGCCTCAATGGCAGAAGGGATAATCCGAACGCGTCACGTGAAGTATCCGTATACCTGCGATGTCCCAGTTGCTACATCGCGTCGTCCCACGTCACCCCAAGATACCGCAGTGGGAACGGCCGGCTCGGCGGCCTCGCCTCGCTCAATCGCGTCGCGTCTCTTCAAGGGGCCCTAGAATCCTGCGGGTGACCGCCTACAGTGATCTTGACGCGTTCGCAGACCTGGACGCCTCCGCTCTGCCTCCGCGCCAGCAGCGGATCCTGGCCATGATCCAGGATTGGGTGGTCAGGTACGGGTACGCGCCGAGCACGCGCCAGATCGGCGACGCGGTCGGCCTGCGGTCATCGTCGTCGGTGTCGCGCCACCTGGCGAGCCTGGAGGACAAGGGATTCCTGCGCCGCGGCAGCGCGGTGTCGCGACCGATCGACACGCGCGTGTTCCTGGGGCGGCATCCGGCACGGGAGTCTTCCGACGGCCAGGTGACCGTGCCCGTGGTCGGCCATATCGCCGCCGGTACCCCCATCACGGCCGAAGAGCACGCCGACGACACCCTGATGCTCCCCCGCGAACTCACCGGACGCGGCACCGTCTTCGCCCTGCGCGTGCACGGCGACTCGATGACCGACGCCGCGATCTGCGACGGCGACATCGTGGTGGTCCGCCAGCAGCAGGAAGCCCACTCCGGCCAGATCGTCGCCGCCATGATCGACGGCGAGGCCACCGTGAAGGTGTACCGGCGCCGCGACGGCCACGTCCGGCTCGAACCACGCAACCCCGCCTACGACGTCATCGACGGCGACGAGGCCGTCGTGCTCGGCATCGTCGTGTCGGTGGTCCGCAACATCTGACGCGGGCCCCGGCCCTCACCAAGGAACGCGCTGCGCGGAACGGAGATCGGTCAAGTGAAGCTCGATGTGCAACTGGACGGCCGGCCGGACGAGGCGGCACAGCGTGCCCGCACGCTGACCGACGCCGGAGTGGACGGCCTGTTCACGTTCGAGGGCCCGCACGATGTGTTCCTGCCGCTGATCGTCGCGGCCGGCTCGCCGGACGTGCCGCCGGCCGACCTGATGACCAACGTCGCGATCGCGATCCCGCGCAGCCCGATGAACCTGGCCAACATGGCCTACGACCTGCAGTTGCTGAGCAAGGGCCGGTTCCGGCTCGGACTGGGGTCGCAGATCAAGCCGCACATCGAGAAACGGTACGGCTCGACCTGGAGCAGGCCCGCGGCCCGGATGCGCGAGACGGTGCTCGCGGTGAAGGCGATCCTGAACTCGTGGCAGGACGGCACCCGGCTCGACTTCCGCGGCGAGTTCACCAGGCACACGCTGATGCCCGCGACGTTCGTCCCCGGGCCGAACCCGTACGGCGTGCCGCCGGTCCTGCTCGGAGCGCTGGGTCCGGTGATGACCCGGACCGCGGCCGAGGTCGCGGACGGGCTGCTGGTGATGCCGTTCCACAGCCATCGGCATTTTCGCGAGCGCACGCTCCCGGCCGTGGCCGAGGGACTGGAACTGGCGGGTCGTGAGCGGATCGACCTGTACCCGCAGGCGATCGTCGCGACGGGCGGCTCCCCCGGCGAGATCGAGTCCGCCACGTTCGGCGTGAAGGCACTACTGGCGTTCTACGGTTCGACGCCCGCGTACAAGCCGGTGCTGGACATCGAAGGCTGGGGGGATCTGCAGCCCGAGTTGAACGCGCTGTCGAAGACCGGCGACATCATGACCATGGTCGGCCTGATCGACGACGCGATGGTGCGGACTCTGGCGGTCGTCGGGACGCCGGCCGAGTGCGCCGCCGAGATCAAGAGCCGGTTCGGCGACGTGGCCGAGCGGGTCTGCGCCTATTTCCCCGGTTCGACCCACCCGCCGGAGACGATCGCCGCCCTCGGGGCCGAACTGGGGAGCAGCGCGGGATCGACCACGTGACCCGCCCGCCGATCCGATCCTGACCTTCGGTCGCCGCAGTACGCGCCGCGCGCCGTGGCGCCGCCGCACGCCGCGAATGGACGGCCTGGTTCCGTTCTCCGCGGTGGCGGTGGTCAGGACGTCGCTTCGTGGTTCGCGGGCCGCACGCCGTTGAGGAGGATGCGGGCCGTCCTGGCGACCCAGTCCGGTGTGAGGCCGTCGGGGCCCCGCGTCAGCGTCGCGGCCAGGGCGGAGCCGACGACCATCTCCAGCAGGACGAGCGCGTCGACCCCGGCGTCGAGGTCTCCGCTCTCGACGGCCGCGGCGAGGGTTGCGTCGAGGCCGCGCCAGCTTTGGGCGGAGAACCGCTCAAGGAGGCGCTGGTGGATGACCGGGTCCGTCGCGGCTTCGGCGATCAGCCCGGGTACGGCGAGCCGGGCCAAAGGGGTGGTCAGCAGTTCCGCGATCCGCCTCACCAGTTCGTGCAGATCTTCGGCGAATGAGCCCGTCCGGGGCGCGCCGGCGGTGACGTCGTCCCGGAAGGTCGCCTCGTGGACGAGGTGGGCCTTGCTGGGCCAGCGCCGATAGACCGCGGGCCTTGACGTGCCGGCGCGCTCGGCGATGGCGGCCACGGTCATCTCGGCGTAGCCGACCTCGGCCAGCAGCTCGGCGGCGGCGTCCAGGACGGCGTCGTCGATGCGGGCGTCACGGGGTCGTCCGATGGGGTTGCTCATTTTCGAGCAGAGTGTAACGTAACTGCGATGCAGCGGCCCGAGAGCGAGCTCGTCGAGTTGTCGGACGTCGTCGACGCGAGGTACGGCGGCAAGGCCCTCGGTCTGGCGCGGCTCGCCGCAGCCGGATTCTCGGTGCCGGCCGCGTTCGTCATCGCGAAGGCCGACGCCGCCGGCCTCCCCGCCGGGCTCGAAGCGCGCCATGCCCGCCTGGCCGGCCCGGACGGGCCGGTTGCGGTGCGTTCCTCGGCTTCGGGCGAGGACGGCGCCGAGAGTTCCTTCGCCGGTCAGTACGAGTCGGTACTGGGAGTGCGCGGATACGGCGAACTCCTCGCCGCTATCCGGCATTGCGCGGCCTCCGCGTCGTCGGAGCGTGCGACCGCCTATCGGTCGGCCGCCGGGATCTCCGGCGCGATGCACCTCGTGGTCCAGGAGATGGTCGACGCGCGCGCCGCCGGTGTCGTGTTCACCGCGGATCCGGCGAGCGGCCGTCGCGACCTGTGCGTGGTCGACGCGGTTCCCGGCCTCGCGGAGTCGTTGGTCGACGGTTCCGCGAGCTCCGACCACTACGAGGTCGACCGCGCCGGACGGATCGTGGACCGCCAGGTCGCGCCGAGCCCGGCACTCGCCGACGACGAGGTCATGGCCGTCGTGGCCGGCGCACGGGACGCGGAGGCGCGCTGGGGAACGCCGCTGGACCTCGAATGGGCGATCGACCGGGCCGGTGAGATCCGCTGGCTGCAGGCACGTCCGATCACCACCCTGCCCGGCGACCTGGACGAGATGGACAGCACGGTGGCGGGCGAGGACCACGTCTACACCCGGTGCAACATCGGCGAGATGATGCCCGGCGCCTTCTGCCCGCTCACGGCGTCCGTCAGCGGCCGGGCGATCGAGTACGCGATGCAGATGGTCCAGGTCACCGCCGGTTTCCAGGACTCCTACCGGGAGGACCGCTGGCTGCAGCTGGGCTACTTCTCGGGTCACCTGTTCCTCAACATGACCGAAGGCACGGCCCTCAGCTCGGGGATCCTCGGCAACTCGCTCGAGCAGTACTCGCTCTCCATCGCGGGCCGGGTGGTGGACGAGCTGGTGCCGAAGCCGCCGAAGCCGTTCGCCCGCCGTCTGGTCAACACCGTCCGGCTGACCGCGTTCGCGCTCTCGGCGGGACGGGCGATCCGCCGTCTGGACCGGGACCTGGCGCGTTTCGAGGCGCCGTCCGCGGCGGAGCCGGCGGCCCTGCTCGCCGAGCTCGACGCCGCGACCGGGCTCTACGACGCGGCCACACTCACCCATGTCCGGTCCTCCGCGCGCTCCGCCGTCGCCGCGAACGTCCTCGAACAGACGCTGACGCGCGAGGCGGTCCGCGCGAACCGGGACGAGGACGAGGGACGTTCCCAGGCCGCCGCACTGATGGCCGGCGCCGCCGACGTCGAGAGCGCCGTCATGCTGGAGCATCTGGACGACGTGGTGGGCCGGCTGGCCGCGGACTCGGCCGAAGCCGAGGCGTTCCTCGGAAGCGACGCCGCCGGGGCCGTGATCCGGCTGACCGGAGCCGGTGGGCCGGCCGGCCGCACGTTCGACGAGTTCCTGCGGCGGCACGGCCATCGGGGCTACCGGGAGTTGTGCATGCGGGACCCGTCCTGGGCGGACGACCCCGAAGGTCTCGGCACGATCATGCAGGCCATGCTCCGTGCCCGGCTTCTCACCGGGGACGCCGTCCGGACGAGCCCATCGCCGCAGGAGGGCGTTTCCCGGGCGGTGCGGGTGATGGCCCGCCTCGCGCGGGCCGGGGCACGCGGACGTGAGGCCACCAAGTCGCGGATGGTGCTGGTCGCCCACCGGCTCGGCCATGGCTACCGCCTGCTGGGCGAGCGGCTGGCCGCGACGGGGCGGCTGCCGGACGCGGACCTGGTGTTCTTCTTCGACCGGTCGGAGCTGCCGGCCTTGGTGGGCGTCGGCGACGCCGGGGACCTGATCGACCGCGCGGAGGCGCGCCGGGCGGCGCTTCCGTATCAGGCCCGGCTCGAATTCCCGGACGTGTGCGTCGGCAAGCCCGTTCCGGCGCGGCCGAAGCCCCCGGAAGGGATCGAGGACGGTGTGATCGCCGGTCGCTCCGCGTGCGGCGGAGTCGTCGAGGGGACCGTCCGGGTCGCGGCCACGATCACGCAGGCCCGGGAACTGCGGCCCGGCGAGGTCCTGGTCGCACCCGTGACGGACGTCGGCTGGACGCCGTACTTCACCCTGATCGCCGCGCTCGTCACCGACATCGGCAGCTCGGTCTCCCATGGCGCCGTCGTCGCCCGCGAGTACGGCGTGCCCTGCGTGGTCAACACCCGGGGCGCCACCCGCGTGCTCCACACCGGCGACCGGGTCCGGGTCGACGGCGACCGCGGCACCGTGACGCTGCTGGAGCACGCCCCCGCCTCGTCCTGACGGGCAGTCCCTCATCGAGGACGCCCAGCACTTTCGGTCCCCCTGGAACACCTGGGCGGGGCCGGGGCGTTATTGCCGATCATGAAGCTCGGTGTCAACATACTCAACTTCGGTGCCCACGCGACCCCGGAGGCGTTCGCGGGCTGGGCCCGGTTCGCCGAGGAGGCGGGGTTCGACTTCGCGATGCTCTCCGACCACCTCGCGGTCACGCCCGACGTCGCCGAGCAGTACCCGGCGCCGTTCTACGACCCGTTCACCGTGCTCGCCTGGCTGGCCGGGACGACCGAGCGGATCGGGCTGGGCACGACGATCACCGTCCTGCCGTACCGGCACCCGCTGCAGCTCGCGCGGATCACCGCGAACCTGGACCGGCTCAGCGGCGGGCGGCTGGTATTCGGGGTGGGCGTCGGCTGGGCGAGGCGGGAGTACGCGGCGCTGGACGTGCCCTTCGAACGGCGCGGAGCACTGGCCGACCAGTACCTGGAGGTGATCCTGCGGTCCTGGACGCGGGACTCGGTCACCTACGGCGGCGAGACGATCGATCCGAGGCCGCACCCCGTCCAGAAGCCGCACCCGCCCGTCTGGGTCGGCGGGCAGTCGCCGGGGGCGATGCGGCGGGTCGCGCGGTTCGGCGACGCCTGGCACCCGATCAACGTCGCGCCGGACCGGCTCCGCGCCGAGGGGCTCCCGGCCCTGCGCAGGGCGGCCGAGGAGGCCGGACGGCCGGTGCCGGCACTGGCGCCACGCATCCGGCTGGACGACGTGGACCAGGCTCTGCGGCAGGCCGAGGAGTTCGCCGCGCTGGGAGCGACCCATCTGCTGTTGGACACCTATCCGGGCACCCCCGAGCGAACCCGTGCACCCGAGGAGGACCAGCAGAGGCTCGCGGCCTTCCGCGCTTCCTTCTAAGCCCGGCAGCGGAGGATGCGCTGGATCCCTTCGAGGAGGTCCTCGGTGGCGGTGGCGAGGGAGAGGCGGATCCACCCCTCGCCGTGCGGGCCGAAGGTCGTCCCGGGGGCGACCGCGACGTGCTCTTCCCGCAGGAGGCGAACGGCCCACGCGGTCACGTCGTCTCCGCACCGGTCCGACACGTCCACCCACAGGTAGAAGGCGCCCTCCGGGCGCTGGTACGGCAGGCCCGCCCGGTCGAGCACGGCGGTGGCGGCCTCGCGCCGCCCGCGGTACGCCTCGCGCGCCGCGGCCTTCTGGTCCTGCGGCCCGGTCAGCGCCGCGAGCGCGCCGACCTGCGCGGGCGCGTTCACGCACGCCACCAGCGGCTCCTGGAGT
Source organism: Actinomadura sp. 7K507 (assembly GCF_004348425.1). GTDB lineage: Bacteria > Actinomycetota > Actinomycetes > Streptosporangiales > Streptosporangiaceae > Spirillospora. The sequence continues at coordinate 3,296 of NZ_SMKK01000275.1, read as the reverse complement.
TTGGCGCAGATCGGTGCGAGTTCCGGTGGGGCGAGCACGTAGCCGACCCGCATCCCGGTCATCGCGTAGGTCTTGGAGAAGCTGAAACAGCTGATCACCCGGTCGTCGGTGTCGAACACCGCCGGACTGACGTGCGGTCCGTCGAAGGTGATCTCCTCGTAGCACTCGTCGGAGACGAGCCAGAGGTCGTGCTCGCGGGCGAAGGCCACCAGCCGTTCGATGGTCTCCCCCGGCAGGACGGTGCCGAGAGGGTTGGACGGCGAGTTCACCACGATCGCCCGGGTCCTCGGGGTGACCAGCCGGGCCAGGTCGGCCGGGTCGGGCCGGAAGCCGTTCTCCGGACGCAGCTCGTACCGGACGGGCACCGCTTGCAGGAGCTGGACGAGCATGGCGAAGTTGGGCCAGCCCGGGTCGGGGATCAGCACCTCGTCACCGGCGCCGACGACCGCCATCATCCCGAGCTGGAGCGCCTGCATGCCGCCCGCGGTGACGATGACCCGCTCAGTGGCCGCGCCCTCGATGCCGTTGACCCCGCGCAGTTTGGCGGCGATCGCCTCGCGCAGCTCGGTCACGCCCGCGTTGGGCACGTACCGGGTCCGGCCCTCGGCGTAGGCGCCGGCCGCCGCGTCCAGGACGTGGCCGGGCGTGGCGAAGCTCGGCTCGCCCACGTGCAGCCCGATGACGGGGTCGGTCATCGTCCAGGCCATGTCCATGACGGCGCGGATGCCCGACCGGGGCATGTTCGCGGCGTGGGGTGCGGGGATCGGCATCAGCCCTCCCTTTCGTTCGGCTCGGGAGCCAGGTCGGGGAACAGGGACAGCGCCGTCCCGCCGTGCAGGGCGGCGCGTTCGGCGGGCGACAGGCCGGGCAGCGCGTGCCCGGCCAGCTCCAGCAGCGCGGGGACGCCCGGTACGTCCCTGGTCCATGGGTAGTCGGAGGCCCAGAGCATCCGGTCCGGGCCGTAGGCGGTGGCGAAGGCGCGCACGGCGCCGTCCAGGTCCTTGTACGGCGGCGTCTCGCGCGACAGGGCGTACTGGCCCGAGAACATCAGGTAGGTGTGCGGATGGCGGGCCAGTTCCAGGACGGTGTCGACCACGGCGGGCGGGAACGGGTCGGCGAAGTACGGCCGGCCGTGCTCGTCCACGCGCATGCCGTGCGGGGCGAACCCCAGGTGGTTGAGGACGATCCGCAGCCCGGGGACGGCACGCGGCAGCTCGCGCAGCAGTGCGAGCTGCTCGGGTGGCGGGTAGCTCCACAGGGGCAGCCCGCGGTCGGCCAGCTCGTGCAGTACCGGCAGCATCGGGCTGTCGGCCAGCGGCCGTCCGGGCTCGCCGAGCCACCGCGTGCGCAGGCCGGAGAAGCCCTGCGAGATCAGCTCGCGCAGGGTGGCCAGCGGGCCCGGGTCCAGGCCCGGGCGTCTTCCCTGGATCTCCGGGCCCGCCACCGCGACCGAGGCGAACCGCCCGGGATGGGCGGCGCGCGCCTCGGCCACGTAGCCGTCCTCCGGGCCGAGCGGGACGAGCACCGCCCGGCCGATCCCGGAGGACTCCATCACGGCGAGCAGGTCCTCGGCCGGGGCGTCGCGCCCGGCGGGGGCCAGCTCGTCCACCGCCCGGTGCCGGACGGCGGAGGGACGGAAGACATGGGCGTGCGCGTCGACGATCACGACGCCGTCCCGGCCGCGGCGACCTGGGCGGCGACCGTGGCCGCGCGCCGCGCGATACCGGGCAGGTCGTCCGGGACGGGCGCGGCCGGGACCAGGTCCGAGCCCAGCCCGACCGCGACGGCCCCGGCGGCGATCCACTCGCCGGCGGTGTCGTGCCGGATGCCGCCGGTCGGGACGAACGACACCCCGCGGAACGGCCCGAGCAGCGCCTTGAGGTAGGGCAGGCCGAGCGCGCCCGCCGGGAACAGCTTGATGAGGCGCGCCCCCGCGTCCTGCGCGGCGGCGATCTCGGTGGCGGTCGTGGCGCCCGGCAGCGGTTCCAGGCCCGCGCTGAGCACGGCCCGGATGAGCCCCGTGTCGGTGTGCGGGCTGACGCAGTAGCGGGCGCCGCACGACGCGGCCTGCTCCACCTGCTCGCGGGTGCGGATCGTTCCGGCGCCCAGCAGCGCGCCGGCGGGCAGGGCGGCGCGCAGCTCGCGCAGCGCCGCCGGGGCGTCGGGGTGGTCGAACGTGACCTCCATGGACGTCACGCCCGCCTCGTACAGGGCGGCGCCGACCTCGGCGATGTGCCGGTGGCCGGTCAGCCGCAGGATGGCGATCGCTCCGGCCAGGCCGTCGGGATTCAGTGGTGTCATCGCAGGATCCTCCGTGACTCGGTCCCGCGGCGGGCCAGGTCCGCCGGGCGTACCTGGCAGGCGTCGCCGGGCATGGTGTGCTGGAAGGCGCCCGCCCACGCCGCCTTGTCCACGGCCGTGGCGGGGTCGTCGCCGGCCAGCCGGGCGGCCAACAGCACGCCGAGCGCGGCGTCCCCCGCCCCGAACGCGTCGACGACGTCGGCCTGCCGGTCCGCGCTGGTGAACTCCTCGTCCGCGGTGACGGCGACGACGCGGGTGGTGATCCGGCGTCCGGGCAGCTGGGCGGTCTCGCGCATGACGACCATCTCGTGCCCGAACTCCGCGATGGCCCGGCGCGCCGACGCGGCCGGGCTCTCGTCCTCGCGGGCGGACGGCAGCAGCCGCACCAGGTCGTGGTGGCTCGCGAGCAGCAGGTCCACGTACGGCAGGACGCCGCGCAGCACCGGGACGGCCTGCTCCCAGGTCCACATCTTGGCGCGGTGGTTGACGTCGAACGCGGTGACCGCGCCGTTGCCGCGCCCGGCCGACAGCAGGGCCGTGACGGCGGCGGCGGGGCCGGTGCCGAGCGCGCAGGTGATGCCGCTGCTGAGCACCGCGCCGGCGCCTTCGGTGAGGCGCGCCCAGTCGAAGGTGCCGGGGGTGAGCCGCGTCGCGGCGGTGCCGGTCCGGTCGTAGAGGACCTCCGAGGGCCGCGGCGGCACGCCCTGCTCGACGAAGTACAGCGCCGTGCGGGCGTCCGGTTCCCAGTCGATGCTGGTGCGGACGCCGAACGCGTGCGCGTGCGCGGCGATCCGGTGGCCGAGCGGGGTACCGGCCAGCCGGGAGATCCAGGTGGCGGGCAGCCCCAGCCCGGCGGCCGCGATCAGCGCGTTCAGCTCGGCGCCGCCGACCTCGACGTCCAGCCCGGTGGCGTGGTCGAGGCGCTGGTGCCGCGGCGGGGAGAGGCGCAGCAGCGCCTCGCCCAGCCCGACGACGCGCGGCGGGTCCTCCTGGGG
>NZ_SMKK01000274.1 GCF_004348425.1 Actinomadura sp. 7K507 | reverse complement strand
GGCCTGGTGGCGGGTGGCGGGTCGTCGGACGAGACGGAGCGTGGGCGCTGTGGGAATTCGGTTTCGGCGAGCCGGGGCTCCGAAGCTGGCCCAGGGCGTCCTTTGGCCGGCTTCTGGACGGCGTTGAGGATGCGCTCGTGGAGCTGGTGCATGATCGCGTCGGGCTGGCCGCCGGACCAGGCGCTCAGTCTCATGGTCAGCTGCGCGATGTCGGTGAGTGCCTGCTCGTCGGTGGCGAGGCCGTTGTTGGCGGCGCGTTTGAGGCGGACGGCGATGTTGATGATCGCCTGTTCGGCGTCCCGGGCGTGGGCGACGACTCCGGCCGTGCGGGTGGCGAGGGGGAGAAGTGAATCGGCTGGTTCCAGTTCGGATGCGGCGACGTGCAGCCCCTGGTTGACGCCCGGAATCCGCATGGTGCACTGGGGCTCGCCGTCGGGTGAGGCGGCCAGGGCGGTGATGAATCCCCGCCACAGCGGATACTGCGGCTTGACTCCCGTGGCGGTGCGCTGTTGACGGAACTGGACCTCGGCGCCGAGCCGGAAGCTGTAGGTCGGGTCGTGGTCGTGGCCGCCGCGGTCTTGTCGTTGCTGGTGCAGTTCGGCGAGCGTGTCGTGGACGTCCAGGTCGCAGCGGTCGGCGTAGCGGGCCAGTTGCTCGATGAGCGATTGGATGAGCGGCTCGGCCAGCAAGGGGTCGGCGCGGTGGCTGGCACGGTCATCGGGCAGGAGTTGGTGCTGGTAGGCGTCGAGCGCGGTGGCGACGGCCTCATCGGCATGGTCGGACAAGCCTGTACCTCCAGAAGGTTCTGGTGATTGACGGGCGGGCGGTTACTTCAAGCGGGGGTGTGGCGCCGGTCTCGGGGGATCGGGGCGGCTGGATGACGGCGCGTCGGGTTGCTCGCGGGCTAGGCTGGCGGCGATGTCGTTGGGGAACGCGGCGGCGGCCTGCCGGATGGCCGAAGACAGGTTGTCGCCCGGTGCCGGACGGTGTTGGCCTGCTTGGTGGCGAAGGTGGCGCAGCACTCTTTCGGGCATCGTGCCGGACCAGTTCGCCAGTGCGGTGGACAGCTCGACCAGGTCCGCCAGCACCCGCGGATCGTGGCCTGGTTCGCCGGGCGATCCTGCCGTCAGGTGGTTGATGAGGTCGATTGCGGTGTGTTCGGCTTCCAGCGCGGAGAAGGTGGTTCCGCTGGTGCGAGTCTGCACTGGGGCCATCCGGGTGGCTGGCTGCAGCTCGGACGTGCTGGTGTGCTGAGGGTCGATGATTCCGGGGACGCGCAACACGCACTCGGCGTCGGTGCCGGGCCCGGTCGATTTCAGTTCGGTGATGAAGCCTCGGTGCTCGTCGGTGTCGCGGTCGCGGAACTGGACCTCGGTGTTGAGGCGGAAGCTGTAGCGGGGGTTGGTCAGGGCGCCGCCGCGGTCGTTGCGGGCTTGGGCGAGGGCGTCGAGTAGGTCGGCCATGTTGAGGTGGTTGCCTTGGCCGTAGTTGATGAGGTCGATGACGAGGGAGTGCAGGAGGCCTTCGGCTTCGGTGTGGTCGTTGCGGTGCCCGTTGGCCAGGTCGCCGAGCAGGTGCTGCTCGTAGGCGTCCAGCGCCAGGACGGTGGCGTCCGTGCGGTCAGTCATGCGCCTCTCCCTTCAGCGGCTCGGACTGCTGAATGAGGCGCGTCATGTCGACTGGGGTCATGTCGTCGTCCTGGTCGAAGCTGAGCCATCCGGCAGGGACCGGGGCGAGGCGGGCTTGGTGTGGGGCGAGGTGTTCGGTTTCGGTGCACTGGTAGAAGGGTCCGCGTGGTCCGAGCAGGACGGGGAGCTGGTGGTCGAGGTGGTCGCGGTACCACAGGGCCATGCCGGTGGCGCCTTGCAGGCGCATCGCTTCCCAGGAGAACCACAGGGCGGTGAGCCGGGAGATGGCCTCACCGTGGCGCCACCATTGGGCGCACCAGCGGAACTCGCCGCCGAGGGTGCGCCGGTACATCGGCACGAAGTGCTGCGTCACCCAGGCGGTGACGTTCGGGTACAGCGACTCGGGACGCTTGCTGCCGGTCGCGGACGCGTCGGGTTTGGGCATCGAGCCTCCAAAGCTGCGGATTCGTGCATGTGAAGGCCCTTTCTCGCGGACATGGGTTACGGCGTGGACGGGCTGTCCGGGCGGTTGTAATGGCGGCGAGCGGCGTCGGCGATGGCGCTGTCGGCGGTCTTGATGGCCCGGTTGATGGGAGCGGCGTGCGGTCCGGAGTACCAGGGGCGCAGCCGGACGAGCGCGGGCTTGGTACCGGTCGCGAGCAGCAGTGCGGTGCCGGTGGGCAGGGCGCGGATGTCGGCGGCTTCGAGGATCTCCTGGCGGCGCAGGGAGATCTGTTCGCTGGCGCGCCCGTCGTTGTAGGAGATGGAGCGGACGGGTACGTCGTGCTGGCCGATCAAGGTGGCCAGGTCGCGGACCAGGCGGGGCGAATCGATACCGGCACCGATGAGTTTGCGGGTCGCGGCGCCCCACAGCGCGGCCATGCCGGGTTCGCCCCAGACGGTGACGCCCTGCTCGTAGCTCTGCAGGATGGTGACCGGAATGATGCCGCGCGAGCCGAGGTGGGAGTACAGCTGCGGCAGGTCGGCGATGCGGCAGATGTTGGCGGCCTCATCCAAAGCGACGACCAGGGGCGGGTCGAGGCGTCCGCCAGCCTGCTCGGCGCGGCGTTCGGCCGCGCGCATGGTGGTGTCGGTGAGCGCGGCGATCAGCGGGGCAGCGGCCGACAGCGACTTCGACAGCAGATAGAGCGTGTCGACCGAGGTGGCGAACGCGTCCGGGTCGAAGACCGGCAGGTCGCAGTCGGGGGTGACCCAGGCGAGGATCTCCTGGTCGCGCAGGGCTTTCGCTGCCGTGCGGGCGGTCTGGTAGATCCCATCGCGGGTTTCAACAGCCCCGTTCTGCGTGCCTTTGAGAGAGGAGGCCATGAGTTGGAAGCCGGCCTCTTGGAGCAGCTCGATCGGGGTGGGGACGGCGGGCTCATCCAGCCAGCGGGCCACGTGATGCAGCGAACGCCCGGAGCTCGCGGCGGCCAGGAACAGCGCGCACAGCAAGTCCTGGGCGGCCGGGCCCCAGAGGTCTTTCTTCTGGCCGTCGTCGACGGTGAGGACGAAGTGCCCGGCCAGGCGGTGCGCGTCCTCGACGGTGGACAGCCCGGCGAGCGGGTTCCACCACCAGGCCTGCGGCTGGTAGGTGATGTGCTGCGGATCGAACAACCAGATCGTCCCGCCGGTCCGGTCGGCGCGGACGGCGGCGATCGCCGACCACAGATCGGCCTTGTTGCTGGTGGCGATCACCGGTCCAGGCGCCGCCAGCACGTGCGGGATCGACTGGGTGGTCGTCTTGCCTGAGCGCGGTGCCATGAACGCCACGACGGTGTCTTCGAACGAGGCGAACAACGTCGGACCGCTCCGGTCACCCGACAGCAGGACGTCTCCGAGGACGAGGCCGATGTCGTCGCGCTCCAGATCCTGGGTGTCGGACTTGGCGAGCGAGCGCCGCAGCGCGATCGCCTTCTCTGCTGTCGCATCGGGCTGAAGCTGCGTCAGGCCGGGGTTGTCGGCGAGCGCTGCGACGGGATCCCCAGGCTGTGGAAAGCGTTCCGCGATGCGCAACCACACGGCCCAGATCCCGTATACCAGTGCGGTGATCAGCAGCACGAGGATGAGTAGGACCAGCGGTGTCGGTGTTCCCGGCCAGGTCACATCGGTGTCTCCCCGGATGAGGGCGGTGGCGAAGTTGGACCCGAAGGGCATGACCGTCCCGTCGGTGGCTGTGGCGCAGAGCTTCGCGGCGGCCCACACCACCCACAGCCCGACGATGGGCGTCCAGCAGACGGCGAGCACCAGCCACCCGGCGCCCGCGTTGGAGTGCCACAGCGACGCCTTGGGACCCAGAGCCCGCGTCATGCGGTGGCCCTGATCGCTTGGTCGGTGTCGTAGAGCTCGGCTTCGGCGCCAACCAGCGAGAGCTCGACCGGGATGCCGAGGCGTTCGCCGGTCTTGATGAGGTACTTGCCGCGCCCGGGGTGGCGAGCGCCGGGCTGCCAGGAGTCGGGCGCCGACCATGAGGTGACCAGCTGCTGCTCCGGCCCGGTGAGCGGAGTGATCTCGTGGACGCGGGCCAGTTCGCGGGGCGGCAGTCCGGCCAGGACGGTGATGGCTGAGCGGTCGGCGAAGCCTTTGGCTTTGGCGCGGTCTTCTTCGGTGGCCAGGGCGTCGAGGTCGGCGAGCGAGTGGGTGATCATGACTGAGGCCATGCCTTTGGCGCGGTTGAGGCGGGTGAGGGCGTCGGCGTGTTCGACCAGGCCGGGGGCGCCGCGCAGGGCGCGCCAGAGTTCGTCCATGACGCCGAGGTAGGAGCGGCGTGGGCCGGCGCCCAGGTCGGCGAGGGTGGTGGCGGCGTCGACCATGCCGAAGGCGTAGGCCCAGGTGCACAGCATCGCGGCGGTCAGGAGCTTGTCGCCGGCGGCGCGGACGCGGGAGATGTCGACGCTGATCGCGGGCGCGTCCAGGTTCAAGGGGCGGGTGGTGGCCGAATCGAAGACACCGGCCAAAGAGCCGGAGATGAGCAGGTCGAGAGTGAACACCAGATCGCGGGTCTGGGCGCGGTAAACGTCACCGGAGTCGGTACGAGTCGCGGACCGGAGTTCGTCCGGTCCCTGCTCCAGCACCCGCAGGACGTCCACAACGGTGGGTTCGGTGTCGAGGCGGTCGTCGAGCAGATCGATGGCGCGGCCCAGGACGACTTCTTCGGCGTTGGTGATGCGGGCTTCGCGGACCAGCGTCGCCAGCGCCAGCAGCAGCGACAGCCGCCGGGACCGCACCTCCCACCGCAGGGTTTCGGCGTCGGCGCCGGTGAGGCGCCGCCGGGCCTCATCGAGGGGACCGGCGTCGAGGGGGTTGATGCGGTCGAAGCCGCGTCCGACGCGGATGACCTGGCCGCCCAGGTACTCCACGAGCATCGTGTAGTCGGGTTTGGTGTCGCCGAGGATGATCGGTGTGGTGCCGGTGGCGACGGCACCGGTGACCAGGCGTTTGACGAGGGTGGATTTGCCGGTGCCGGGTTGTCCCAGGACGAACATGCCGGGGTTGGTGACCAGCCCTTCGCGCAGCCACGCCAGCGGGTCGAGGCAGACGACCTCGCCCCAGAGCTGGTGGCGTCCGACCGGGGTGCCGGCGGTGGGTGTCCCGGACCCGGCGGTGAAGGGGTACAGGCCGCAGACCTGGCTGGTGGTGGCCTGGTATTCGGGTGCGGGCTCGACGTGAGCGGCGCGTCCGGTCCCGCGGCCGCGCCAGCCCCACGGTGGGGCGAGCGGTTCGGACATGGCTTGTGTTTCGGCGTTCGGCAAGCGCGGTTCCTCCGGCGGTTCAGTGGATGAGGCGGCGGGACAGTTCGGGTGGGCAGATCCCGCAGGGCAGGGTGGTGGCGAACCCGGTGGCCTGGCTGCCCCACAGGCGGCGCAGCCGGATCTTGGCCGAGTCGGCGGCGGTCTCGACGTGCGCGACGGCGCGGCGGAGCTGGCCGGGGTCGGTGACGGTGACGGTCGCGTACATCGCCACCAGGCAGACTCCGGCGCCCATGGCTTCTTCGGCGGCGGCCTGGCGGGCGCGTGCCGAATCCCAGCTGTCGCGGGCGGTCTCGTCGCGTCCGGTCCGGCGGCGGAACTGGGTGCGGAACGCCGCCGCGTTCACCTCCTGCTGCAGCACCCGGCTCGCCGCCGCGGCCGGAAGCGCCCGGTACTGCAGCGTGACGCGCTTGGGGAACGGGCCCGGTGCGACGAGCCGGGCCAGGACGTCGGAGCGAACGTTCTGGCGGGGCGGTTCGTGCCAAGCCCAGCTCACCGACTGCCCGCCGTCGTGCTCGTAGTGGCCGGTGTGCTCGGTCGCAGCGACCGGCCCCGCATCACCCCAGCTCAGAACCTCGTCCGGGTCGGGGCCGGCGAGGAGCCGGTTGACCTCGCCGCGCGCGTGCGGATCGAACGCGGTCCGTATCGTCCCGGCGATCTCGGCGGCGGTGGCCCGTCCGAGCACGGAGACACCGCAGCCGCCGAGCCGGGACGCCAGCCCGTCCAGCGTCCGGCCGAGTTCGGCGACCGCTTCGAACAGGTCCTTGGGGCTGGCCGAGGACGATTTGGGGTCGAAGGTGATCGAGACCCGGGTGTCGACGTCGGCAGCGGCGGCCGGTGCCGCCTGGACGAGTTCGCTCATGATGGTGCGCGCCGGCGCCGGTGCGGTCGCCACGACGGCGCGGTCGACGGTGTCGGCGAGCGTGGACCCGGGCTCGGGCGCGGTCTCCACCGTCACCGTCACCCACCGGACCGCCGGCATGTGCCCGAGGGCGGCGAGCCAACCGCCCCAGCCCGCGACCCAGGCGTCGGCGTCGCTGCGGTCGGCCAGCCACGTCGAGGTCGGCACCACCCGCAGCGTGGCGGTCAGCAACCCGGTGCGGCGATCCCACACGATCCCGTACCGGCCGCCGTAACCGTCCTCGGCGCTCAGCAGCGTCAACGGCGCCAGCACCCCCGGCAGCTGGAACGCCCGCGGATGGTCGATGACGACTCCGGCGCGGTACCGGTTGTAGCCGCGCCACATGCCCCAGCGCCAGCGGGCCCGTGCCAGCACCAGCCGCGCCAGCGGCACACCCCCGACCCGCACCAGCCCCAGCCCACCACCGAGCAACACCGGTGGCAGCAAGTAGATGAGCAGTTGCGGGGCGGTCGCGGCGACCAGAACCAGCAGCATCGCGGCGCCGAGGGCGATGAAGGTGGAGGTGGTGTCCATGCCGAGCAGCCCGATACCGTGCCGGCGCCGCCAGCCGCCATAGGTGCGGATGTCATTTCCCACTACCGCCTCCTTCACCGACCGCGCCGGTCGGCCCACCTCCGCTGCCGCCTCCGACTGGGGCGCCTGTGCCGGCGGTGGCGGCCCAGCGGACTGCGTCTTCGCCGCGTTGCTGTTGTTTCTCTGCCGTCTGGATGAGGGTGGGGGCTACCGGTTCGCCCTGACCGCCGTCGGGTGGCGCCCACCCGCCACCGCCGCCTTGCGGGCTCTGCCCCGCCCCGGATTGCCCGGCCGCCGCCTGACCACTTCCCGAGGGGCCGCCCGTGTCGGAGATCTGCTCGCCGGGAGTGCCGGTTGATGCTTGCCCGCCGTGTTCCTGGCCGGGAGGCGGGGTCGGTGGTTGTCCTGGCTGGCTGTCGCCGGGTGGGGGAGTGTCCTGGTCGCCGAGCTGCTGGTTGAGGTAGTCGGCGTGCTCGCCCGCCGAACCGGACTGCCCGCCGCCGGAACCGCTCATTGCGCCGTAGGCCCGCAGCGTGCCGATCGCGGTGGCGCTGCCCATGAGCGCGCTGAGGACTCCGCCGCCGCTGCTGGCCTCGGTTCCCCCGGTCGTCCAGGTGAAGAACTTCAGCAGGACGGGAAAGGCGATCAGGCTGATCAGCATCATCGCGAACCCCATGAGCAGGGCGTGCAGCCCGTCGCCTTCGCCCACGAGCGTGAACGCGGTCGCATACACCGCTGCCGCAGCCGGCTTGTAGAAGATCAGTGCGAGCATCCAGCCCGTGACCCGGGGGAACCATCCCTTGGTCGACGAGGTGATCATGCCTGCCGCCGCCAGCGGAAGGAGCCCCGCCAGGATGACCAGAGCGCCTCCGCGAAACAGCAGCAGCAGCGCTTGGATGATGCCGATGAGCAGTGCGAACAGGCACAGGATCAGCACCAGTGCGGCCGGTGTCCCCGACGGGAACGTCACGATCTTGGTCATCCGCTGCGCGAAGTCCCCCTGTGAGGACGCGCTGAGCACCCAGCCGCACCACTCGTCGCCCCACTGCAGCAGCAGGTTCGGCACCAGCACGCCGATCGCGGTGACCGCCGCCAGCACGACCAGACCCCGCCCGGCGTCCAGCAGCGGAGTCGCCTTGTGGGTCAGCGCCATCCGCGCGCCCACGACCAGCAGCGCCATCACCGCGACCGCGACCGTCAGCGGCTGGACCAGCAGCTGTAGATAGCCGACCGCCGACTCGTCCTCCAGATCCGGCGAGGGCGTCTCCACCCACCACGACGCGGTCTTGGAGATCAGCCACCCGACCGCCGCCTGGAACGACTCGGCCGCCTCATCCAGCACCTTCCCGCCGATCATGCCGCCGATATCGGGCATCGTGGGGACCAGGGGGTTGCCGCTGTCGTCGTTGTCGACCGGCTGGACACATGCCGGATCGGTGACCGGCGAGCACGGGTCGAGCGGGAGCATCAGCCACCCCCGCTCGGGAAGCGGACATAACCGTCCGGTGAGTCGACCGGTGCCGCCGCTCCTGCCCATGTCCCGCCGGGCGGGGCGACCACCCGCCAGTCGTTGTTGTGCCAGTGGACCTGGATCCGGGTCGCGGCACGCACGGTCACATCGCTGTCGCCCGGACCTGCCGACACCAGATCCACGCTCGCCGCCACCGGGGAGTACCCCTGCCAGCGGAACCCCTCCAGGACCACATAGCCCCGGCCCAGCGCAGCACCATCCCGGCGATCGCCGCGGTGACGCTCATAGGTCTCCCTGGTTGCTGCCAGCAGAGCGTCAGCGTCCGGACCGATGACCTGCTGGTCGATAGTCGGGTCGAACACCTCCGGGCCCCACTGCATGCTCGCCCGCACCGTGATGTGGATTGCGGCCAGCAACGCCCCGCGTGGCGTCCGCGCGAACCCCCGCGCCAGATTCTGATCGGCCCCGTCGAGTTCCCGTGGCCCGTCCTGCGCCGAGTAGGGCAGCACGACGCCGTGGAAATCCCGCCACGCCACATCGTCCAGCGACACTTGCGGCGCGCTCACCAGTTGCCCTACCTGCACCGTCGTCCGCGCAGCGGTAGGCGGGCCTTTCGGGTCGGACCTGAATGCCACTGGCACGGCCAGGCCGATCAACGTCCCGCCGGCGATCACCGCCGCCGCGACGACCCAGCCCCGCTGCCACCACGCGACACCCTCTTCGCGGCGGCTCATGAGAAGAACACCCCGACGATCGGAGCTGCCGTCGCGGCCAGGCTCAGACCACCCAGCACCCACGGGATGCCGGTCGCGCCGTCGGCCGCGAACGTCGACCGGTTCTTGCGCCCGATGGCCATCTGGCCCGCGCAGATGAACAGGCCCGCGACGCCGCAGATGAGCACGCCCCACTTGCCCCACGCCAGCAGCGTGTTCATCTTCTGATCCAGTCCCGGCGGCGCCTCCGGAGGCGGGTCGGGCACATCGACGTCCGCGTGCGGGAACAGCAGCGACAGGCCGATAACCCAGGTCAGCAGCATCACCACCCCCTGTCGGCCGGGGCGCCGACCAGGCGGCGGAGCTCATCGAGGGCTTGGCGCGCCTTGCCCGGCAGGTCAACCAGGCACGGGTCATCCACCAGCCGCAGCGCCCGCACATGCGGGACGCGCACCACGCCGCCGACCCGCCCTTCCAGCAGCGCGAACCGGGCCGCCGCATCCCGCACCTCGGTGCCGCCGTCACTTACGATCGCCAGCGCTGCGACACGCTCGTCCCACTCGCGCAGCGCCCCGATCGCGGCCGTCGCGTTTTTCGCCGCCGCCGCCGTGTTCCGCGCCGCAAGAATCACCGGCCGGCCCTGGGGCCGCAGCGGCGACCGGCCCAGATCCAGCAGTGGCCGGATCGAGCCCATGTCCCACGCCGCGGGCAGCAGCGCGGTCAGCGTGGACGTCCCGGCGCCGCCATGCGCACCGACCACGACCACGTCCAGGACCTGGCGCACCCTGCGGGCCGGTGCCGGTCCGGTTTGTCGAAGACTCACCCACATACCCCCGAATCGATGCTCTGAGTTGCTGAATGATCACCGTACGTGGCAAGATTGTGGAGCGCAAGCATCGTCAAACAGTTTTCGAAGACGCCATCACACGTCAGAACGTGCTTCCGCAGCACCCATTCACCACACTGAGGGGAAGATATGACCGCCGACCCAGGAGCCCCCGCGATGATCGAGACACCCGGCCGCGACCCTGACGTCCTCACCACCGCCGAACTCGCGACCAAACTCGGCCTGTCGCCCCAGACCGTCCGCCGGATGGCCAACGCCGGGCAGATCCCCGCCCTTAAAACCGGCAAAGACTTCCGGTACTCCTGGGAAGCAGTCCGCCAGGTGCTGCGGCAGCCCCACCACCAACCCGGGGAAGCCGCCGATGACCCAACCGACCAGCCACCACCCGCCGACACGCCCAAGAAGGGCGCCGGATACCGCGCTCAACGACGAGCCCGCACCGGCGCACAGGACTAACCGGCCGACCTCGCCCCGGCGGCCCATCCGGTGAAGGCGGCCGTCGCGTGCGCCGCTGCCCTCGTCCTGCCGCTGGCGCTCGTCCTCCTACTCACCGGCAAGGACTCCGCCGCCGGCATCGGCTCCGGGCTGGCCGGGGCACCCACCGCCCTGGCCAAACGCGACATCCCGCCCGCGTACCTGCGCTGGTACCTCGACGCCGCCCAAACCTGCCCCGGCCTGCCCTGGAACGTCCTAGCAGCGATCGGCAAGATCGAATCCGACCACGGCCGCTCCACCATGCCCGGCGTCGCCTACGGCGAAAACCACGCCGGAGCCGGCGGCCCCATGCAATTCCTCGCCCCCACCTGGGCCGCCTACGGCGCCGACGGCGACCACGACGGCCACAAAGACCGCTACAACCCCGCCGACGCCATCCACGGCGCCGCCAACTACCTATGCGCCAACAACGCCGGCAAAGGCGGCAAACACCTACGCCGCGCGATCTGGCACTACAACCACGCCGACTCCTACGTCCGCAAAGTCCTCGACCAAGCCGCCCGCTACGCCACCCCCACAGCAACCGGGCGAGGCGCCCTCGCCGTCAAAGCCGCCCTCCGCTGGCTCGGCACCCCCTACTCCTGGGGCGGCGGCGGACCCTCCGGACCCACCTACGGCATCGCCCACGGCGCCAGCACCAAAGGCTTCGACTGCTCCGGCCTCACCCAATACGCCTGGTCCAAGGCAGGCGCCCGCCTACCTCGCGTCGCCGCCGCCCAATACAACGCCGGCGCCCACATCCCCCGCCCCCAACTCCAGCTCGGCGACCTGCTCTTCTTCGCCAACAACCCCGCCAACCCCGCCACCATCCACCACGTCGGCATCTACTACGGCCGCGGACGCATGATCCACGCCCCACAAACCGGCGACGTCGTCCGCATCGCCCAATTCACCGGCAACCCCTACCGCGAACGCCAATACGT
>NZ_SMKK01000273.1 GCF_004348425.1 Actinomadura sp. 7K507 | reverse complement strand
GCCCTTCTCCTGACCCTGACCAGCACCAACGGCGGGGAACTATCTGGCCGCCGTTGGGGAACACACCATGGCCGCCTACGGGGAGATCTCAAGGCCGCCTACGGGGAGTTCCGAACGGCCATTGACAAATCGCCGCGTCGATCTCAGCGCCGAACGGCCCGTGGTCGTCCCGGAGCACATCGCCAGCGTGGACGACCGCGCGCATGCGCAGCCGGTACGCGGGACGGTCGGCGGCCGGCAACGCGGCGTTGTAGTCCACAAGCAGGCGGGCCAGCTTCGGGATGAACGGGGTTAGCAGGCGTGACCTCGGCACCTCGTCGGTCGGCTGGACGAGGACGAGGACGCCGTCGCCGCGGTCTTCGATGGGCTCGCAGAACCGCTCATCGATACCCGCCGCCTGCATCGCCCGATGCAGCAGCAGATAGAGCTGATTCCTTAGCTCGACCTTGATCAGATCGGTGCGGGTCGACGAGCTCTCCAGGTCGAGTGCCAGGATGCTCCGGTGAAGGGGGCCGCAGAGGGGCAAGGTTTTGTCCTCCCATCCCCAGTCGGCGGACGAGTTGTCCACGACGCAGAGGTCGCCACCGCTGAGGTGGCATGTCCCGACACCGCGTCATCGCGATCACGGGCACTCGACACAATGCTTCGCTTCGGGCGGTTGAACCCGAGGCGACCTACTCCCCTTGCCCTCAATATGCCCGACCTGCAGCGCCCGTGCATCATGCACGGCTTGATGCGCTCAGCCGTTCATGCAAATCTATCCTTTTGGTGACACGCACTTTTGAAATTCTCACCCACTCTGGATGAATCCTAAGGTAGTATCTGCGGTGCAATATGCACCGAGGGTTTCACATCGGGATAGCCGACCGCTATCGAACAGTTCAAGATCCGTGACGCCAGGTGGTCACCGCCATTCCTGGTCCCCCTTGGGAAGAGTGGGCCGTGCCGACATCTCAAGCTCCGTCCGTACGCCGCAGACGCCTGGGTGTCGCGCTGCGACGCATGCGTGAGGACAGCGGTCTCAGCACCGAGACGGTCGGACGGCGTCTGCGCTGGTCGGCCAGTAAAGTCTCCCGTATTGAAACGGCGCGGATCGGAGTGCGGGAGTCCGACATTAAGCGGATGCTGCGGCTCTACCAGGCCGAAGACCACGCGCTGACCGAGTTGCTCGCCCTGGCGCGCGAGGCGGCCAGGCCTGGCTGGTGGACCCATTACCCGGGCCTGCCGACCGACCAGGCCGCTTACTGCGCCCTGGAGGACGAGGCCGACCTCGCGCTCGCTTACGAGGCGCAAGTGGTGCCGGGCCTGCTGCAGACAGAGGACTACGCGCGTTGCCTGATCGTGGGCTGGGCGGAGATCGTCCCCGCGCCGCCGACGGTTATCGAACGCGATCTTCAGGTGCGCCTGAAGCGCCAGGAGATCTTGCTGGAACCGCGCTCGCTGCGTTTGACGGTGATCTTGGGCGAGGCCGTGCTCCTGCACCGAGTCGGCGACCGGAAAGTCATGCACAGGCAACTTGAGCAACTCGTGGACCTTGCGGGTCTGTGCAATATCGAATTGCGGATACTGCCATTGGATGCCGACCACAGCGCCGCCCTCCACGCGTTCACGCTCCTGGAGTTCGCGCCTTCCTTCGAGGTCACCTTTCCCGCCGTTGTGCACAGTGAGAGCCATCCGCTGAGCCTCGTCCAGGACGAGACGGTCACGCATGAGCACCGCCGCGTCTTCGAGTGGCTGATGCAACGGAGCCTCACTTCCGCGGATTCAGTTCACCTGATCGAGCGGACCGCCGCTCGCGCCTGGCGCGCCTGACCGCCTCCAAACGTAGCTATTCAGCCTGAGACGGATCTCGTGCGGTGATCTTGTTCAGGCGGCGGGGGGTGTTGGGGTGAGTGCGGGTGGAAGCCAAGGCCCGGTGGTGAACAACCGCTTGAGGGCGTCGAGTTTGTCGATGCCCCATTTGGTGGCGGTGGACAGGTAGGAGTGGACGAGTGCGAAGTCGGCCAGTCCTTCCAAGGTCCTCCAGCAGCCGCCTGAGCTGCGCATTTGGACTTTGACCGGGCGGATCGAGCGCTCTGCTTCGTTGTTGGTGAACTCGGCGGTGCCAGGGTTGGTGGCGAACCGCAGGATCATGTCCTCGAAGGCGCGGAAGCGGCGCGACAGGCGCACGGCGTCGGCGGCGGTGGGAGTCTGCCGGTAGTAGTTGCCGGTGAACCCGTCACTGGCCAGGGCCCGATACCGGGCGGTCAGCGCGGCCAGGGTGTCGGCGTCGAGTTCGGTGTGCCCCTGCGCGCGGGCGGTCCGGGCGTCGTGGTTGGCGTCGCAGAGCAGGGCGGCCATCTCGGCGGCCCAGGACTGCGCGGCCGGTTCGAACTCGTACAGGTCTTTGAGGTCGCGCAGCAGGTGGGCTCCGCACCAGGCGTGCAGCGCGTCGGTCAGATGGGCGTAGCCGCCGTAACCGTCACGCACGATGATCCCGGTGTACCCGGGCAGCACACCGCCGGCATCGATGTCGCCGGAGGACCGGCCGCCGGTGTGCATCAACGTCAGATAGCGGGTGCAGGCCACGTGCACATAGTGCGGCTTCCCGGCCGCGCGAGCAGGGGTCTCGTCGGCGTGCAGCGCGGGCGCCGCCCGCAACAGCTCACGGACCCGCCCGACGAACCCGCCGCCGCGCAACGCGGAGGCCGCCTTACCGCGCACCGTGGCCATCCACCCGGTCGAGGTGGCGATTCCGGCCATCTGCATCAGCAAGATCGTGGAGCGTTTCACCGGAATGTGGTGGCCGACCAGCACGTTCGCGGCCATCGCATGTGTGTCGGGCCCGAGCTGGGCCCGCCCGGAGACATGCCCGGGGGCCTGCCCGACGCTGGTCTGCCCGCATCAGCCGCACTGCTTGGACTGCACCACGTACTCGGTCACGCGAGGTGGCGGCGGGGCCGGCGCCTCGGTCACCTGCCGGCGCTGGAAACCGGCCACCGGCCACTGCTCTAAGCCGGCCCCGCACCCGGCACACCAGATCGGCGGGCACACGATCGTCCGGTCAGGGTTCTCGACCAGCTTCATCGTCGACCCGCCGGCGCCCGGCTGCTTGCCCCGAGGCCGTCGGCCGGGCTGCCGCTGCGACCGATCACGCGACCCGGCCTGCTTGTCGAACACCGGGTCCGACGACGGCGGTTGTGCCTGCCGAGAATTGCGTCGGTGCAGGTGAGTCGGGCAGGGAGTGGGCTCTGGGGCGGGGCTTGATCAGCCGCAGAATCAAGCCGCAGCGGGGCTGTCGTCGCGAGATGATGAGCGGCTGTGCTTTTGCGACTCGCCTACTTGACCGTGACGAACACGTTTGCGGTGTTGCGGCATCAGATCGCCGTATTGGAACGCCAGTCGGCAGGGAAGAGGGTGCGGTTCGCTGCGGCGGATCGGGCGCTGCTGGCTGGCGCTGCTGCACCGGTTGCCTCCCGGAGTGCTGCGGCGGATGCGGCTCCTGGTGCGGCCGGACACGGTGCTGCGCTGGCACCGTGACCTGATCGCGGGCCGACAGGCTACCCGCTCGAAACCCAAGCGGCCGGGCCGTCCACCGACTGTCCGCTCCGTCCGAGCCCTCGTCCTTCGTCTGGTGCGGGAGAACCCGAGCTGGGGATACCGGGCGGGTGCACGGTGAGTTGCTGGTGCTCGGTGTCAAGGTCGCGGCCTCCACCGTGTGGGAGATCCTCAAGGACGCCGGCATCGATCCGGCACCTGAGCGTTCGGCCACCTCCTGGGCCGGGGCCCTGCGGTCTCAGGCCGAGGCGCTGCTGGCGTGTGACTTCCTGGAGACCGTCACGCTCACGGGTGCGCGGATGTACGTGCTGGCGGTCACGCTCGTGCGTGCCTGGCGAGCGGTCGGCGACGGTGACGCACACCATTTCCTCGCGCGCGCCTGTCACGCCGATCCGGTGCTTGAGTGGTCGGATTCGTCCCGGAGTTCAGTCCCGGGGTGGCATCGCCGCCCGTCGAGCTCGTCGGCGGCTCGATCTTGTTCGGGTGGCGTTGGCGGTCAGGCGGGTCAGTAACCGGGTGCTCGCCTCCAGCCAGACCGAGCGGTGTGCGGGGGGCCAGGCGTAGCAGGGTGCCCCGTCATTGATCAGCTCCGCGATGCGTGGCTGCTCCAGTGAGGTGGCCGCGAACTCGTACAGTTCGGCCAGTCTTGGGGCGATGATGCCGTAGTCCAGAGCGCGCGGCAGGCGGCCCTCGGTCGCGATGAGGGATTCGACCGTGATCGCGGTGAGCGGATAGCCTTCTGGGAAGGCGTGGCGCAGGTCGAGGAAAAGCCCGACCATTCCGTGGCGTGGATTGCCGAGGAACCGCCCGAGCGGAGCGAAAGTGCCCAGTGCCAGCCGCGGCCGGGCCGCCAGCGCATGGGTGTAGAGCACGCGCATGAGGGCCACATTCATCATGAAGCGCTCGGCGAGCAGTTCCGCCTCGGCCAGCGGCTCATGCTCCAGATATCCGGCCACCACGCTGGCGTTGTGGGCCCGGTACCAGGCCGCCGCCGACGGGCCGGTGATGAACTCGCCCCACAACTCCACGCTGCGCGAGGACGGGCCGCCAGGGGTACCGTTGTGCAGCAGGCTGGCCTCGACCTTGTCACGCAGCAACCGTTCGTTGACCGCCCGCCACCACGGGCTGCCCGGGCGTTGCCCGGAGGGGCCGTTCAACACGCCGCGGGCGATCTCCCACCGCAGGAAACTCAGCTCGGCCCGATCGTAGCGGCCGCATCTTCCCACCGTCGCGGGATAGAACTCTGCAGCCAGGCGAAGCCTGCCCGCCGTGCTGTTCCGCACGGCCTGGACCCTGTCGGCCGCCAGCAACGCGACCTCGGCCTCACCCACGATCGGCACCCGACGTCGACACTGGCTTCGGGACCTCTCCCGCGGGGTTCCTGGTGGTGGGCAACGGCTGAATCACGGCTGAATCACCTGGTTGAGCGTACGCTCGGGACTGTTGCGGCGATGGATGCGAAGGGGACCGGTCATGGGCCAGAAGGACCTTGTGACGGGTGCGTACGGATACTCGGGAACCTATCTCAGACTCCGGCTCGAGGCGGCGGGCCGCACGGTGCGGACGTTGACCGACCACCCGGCGGCGGACGCCGACATCGAGGTGTTCCCGCTCGCTTTCAACGAACCCGAGACCCTGGCGGCGGCCTTTGAGGGTGTCACGACCTTCTACAACACCTACTGGACTCGGTACGCGCCGAGCGGGACCGGTCACCCTCAGGCCGTTACCCATACCGCGGCGCTGCTGGATGCCGCCTCCCGGATGGGGGTCGAGCGGGTGGTGCACCTCAGCATCGCCAACCCCGATCCCAACTCCTTCTACACCTACTATCGGGGCAAGGCCGCTGTGGAAGCCCTCGTCATCGCCAGCGGCATGTCCTACGGCATCGTACGACCGAGCGTGATCTTCGGCGGCGACGACATTCTGGTCAACAACATCGCCTGGCTGCTGCGCAACTTCCACCTGTTCGCCATCCCCGGTAACGGACGGTACCGGCTGCGGCCCGTGCATGTGGAAGACCTCACCGACCTGTGCGTCCGGCTCGGCGGGGAACGGGCCGACACCGTGATCGACGCGATCGGCCCGCAGTCGTTCACCTTCGAAGACATGGTCGTGGCCATTGCCGAGGCCATCAACACGCCCTACCGGCTCGTGCACCTCCCGCCGGCCGCCGTGTCTGTCCTGTTGCACGGGCTGTCGATCCTCACCCATGACGTCGTACTAACCCGGGACGAGATCGACGGGCTGATGGCCGAACTGGTTATGGTCGAGGGCGAGGCCACTTGCCCCACTCTCTTGACCGACTACCTGCGCGAGAACGCCGACCGGATCGGCCGCCGGTACCGATCCGAGCTTGCCCGGCGACGGCCCCGCCCCGGCACCGCGCCCTGAGGTGTACGGATCGGAGGGCCAGGCGGCGGTTGGAACATCAGCCAGCCAGGGTGCGCTCGAGAACCGGAAAGGAAGGTCAATGGCACGACAGAGGCTGACTGTCAGCGGACACGGCAGACTCCCCGGTGGCGGGAACGTAGCCCCCGCTGGCGGACGTGCTCTCTCCCCGCTGGCGGACATGTGATTTCCCCGGTTCTTGATCGTGATGCCCGGTCGGCAGGCCCGTCCGGGTGAAGAGTTCGAGGGAGATCATGGAGGTCCTGGCAGCGTTCGACGCTACGGGGAGTTATCGTGCGGCGGCCGAGCCGGCCGGGTGCGATCACCACACGGTGGCGCGGTATGTGCGGCTGCGGGAGTAGGGAACCGACCGGCCGGCAAGCCGCGGCGGCCGCGGAAGATCGACGAGTTCACCGAGAAGATCGAGGAACTGGTGCGGTCGGGCGGCCGGGTGCGCCGATGTGGTGCACGAGCGGCTGGTGGCGACGGGCTACTCGGCACTGACCGGACCACCCGGCGGACGGTCGCCGCGACCAAGCAGGCGTATCGGGCCGGACACCGCAGGGTGTCAGGCCCTGGGTCCCCGAGCCGGGGCTGTGGCTGCAGTTCCGTGTGACCAGAGCTTTACGGCTCCCGTCGCTGACTCATCGATGCAGAAAGGACAAATGAACACCATCCGGCGCGACGACCTGCCGATCCACGCCCGAATGACCCATGCCCGCGACGAGGCACTGAGAGGGTTGTTTGATAGGGAATATCCTCGTCTGGGTTGGGTGGGTTGGTGAGGGTTTGGTTACGGCTCATTGACGGTGCGTCGCCATTGGGTTGTGGGTGGCATGGGGCTCGAGGGTGTGAGCGGCGGCCGGAAGCGGCCCCGCTCGGCGGTGTACTACTACTTCGCGGTGTGGCGCGATGACGGCCTGACGCAGACCATCCATGATCTGCTGCGCGGCGGGGTCCGCGAGGTCGCGGGACGGGCCGAGGACCCATCCGCGGTGGTGATGGACTCCCAGACCGTGCACGCCGCGGCCGGTGTCCCCTCGGCCAGCACGGGCCTGGACGCGGGCAACAAGAGCCGGGGCCGCAAACGCGGGATCGCCACCGATGCGCTGAGCCTGCTGATCGCGGTGGTGGTGACCGCCGCGAGCGTGCACGACAACGCCATCTCCGATCGAGCTTTTGGACCGGGTCGCCATCGACAACCCGGGCGTGCGGACCGCGTGGGTGGACGCGGGGTTCAAGAACGCGGTCGCCGACCACGGCGCCGGGCTGGGCATCACCGTCACCGTGGTGCAGCCCGAACCCGGGACCAACGGGTTCGTGCCGGTGCCCAAGCGGTGGGTGGCCGAGCAGACCTTCGGCACGTCCATGCTGCACCGGCGGCTGGCCCGCGACTACGAGAAGCTGCCCGCCAGCAGCCAGTCCCACCTGTACTGGGCGGCCACCGACCGGATGACGCGGCGGCTGACCGGCACCACCACCCGCTGGCGCGACACCCCGCCGCCACCGGCGATCCCGGCCCCCGATACCGCCTGGGTCACCGGCGCGGCCGCGTGACCGACCGCGTGACCGACCGCCCGCCCCCGCCGGTCCCCGAACAACTCCTGCGCCACCTGGCCGTCCACCGTGACGCGGCCCGCACCGAGGTCGACCGGCTCACCGCCGAACTCACCGACGCCCGGCAACAGCTGGACCGGCTGGAGACCACACACCAGACCCTGCTGGAGGTCACCGGAACCGCCGATGAACCGCCCCGACCCGCCGGCCCGCCGCTCCCACCCGCCTACCAGGACATCCTGGGCGTCCTGGCCGACCACCCCGCCGGCCTACGCCCCAAAGACATCGCCCTGGCCCTCAACCTGCCCGCCACCAGCAAGAACACCGTCGAAGGCGTCCGCGCCAAACTCAAACGCCTCATCGGTCGAGACCTCGCCACTGAACCCGAACCCGGACTCTTCACCATAAAACCGAGCAATACCTAACAAACAACCCTCTGAGCCTTTTCAGTGGCGGTTTGGGGGCGCTGATCACAGCATGATCGCGGACGGAGTGGCGGCCTCGAACGTAAAGAAGCCCCTGGTAGGACGGTTGATCTCTCACAACCTCCCGTCCCCACCAGAGGCCTCGCATGCTTTGTACCGTGCTTCGCTGCCGTTGTCGCGTCAAACCCTGGCCTACGCCACCGGTGTCGTCCGCCGCCACCGCCAGGCCATAGGCGGCAAAGGCCGGCGCCTGCCCCCGGGCATGCAGGCCCTCATGACCCTGGTCTACCTGCGCAAAGGCGAGACCTACGCCGAACTGGGTGCGGGATTCGCCGTTTCGACCACCACCGCGTGGCGCTACGTCAACGAGACCGTCGACGCGCTGGCGGCCCGCTCACCCAAGCTCGGCACCGCCCTGGCCAAAGCGGTCAAGGACGGCCTGCCGTACCTGGTGCTGGACGGCACCTTGATCTCCATCGACCGGGTCGCCGCCGACCGGCCGTACTACTCGGGGAAACACCGCCGCCACGACATGAACCTGCAGGTCCTCGCCGCCCCGGACGGCTCCCTGCTGTGGGTGTCGGGACCGCTGCGCGGCTCGGTCCACGACCTGGCCGCAGCCCGGATCTGGGGCCTCATCCGGGCGCTGGCCGCCACCGGGCTGCTCGTGCTGGCCGATAAGGCCTACCAGGGCGCCGGCGCCCACATC
Source organism: Actinomadura sp. 7K507 (assembly GCF_004348425.1). GTDB lineage: Bacteria > Actinomycetota > Actinomycetes > Streptosporangiales > Streptosporangiaceae > Spirillospora. The sequence continues at coordinate 2,754 of NZ_SMKK01000273.1, read as the reverse complement.
CTCACGCCTTGCAAGGGACGCGACAAGCCCGAACCGCAGAAGGACGCCAACCGCGCCCACGCCAGTGATTTCAAGCGTGAGAAGTGGCCCCGTCTTCGCGTGAGTTTCGGCCCCAGTTAGCGATCTTGGGCGTCTTGATCACCAGTGGGATCTGGCCCCACCCATCGACCGGTGGGTCTTCGATGTCGGTGTCGGTCTCTACTCTGCTCCGGAGACTGACGGTGCTGACTGGGAGGATCGTGGTGGGTGCTTGGGCTGTAGGACCGTTCGGCAATGATGACGCCGCTGATTTCTGTGTGGAGTTGGACGGCCTGAGTGAAAACGACCGTCCGGCAGAGATCCGGAAGTGGTTGGAGGCCGCGGTTCAGGAAGAGGGCTATCTGGACGTCGTCGGCGGATCTACCGCTGTTGCGGCCGCCGCGCTAGTTGCCGCCCAGTGTCCAGGCGGTCGGCGGGTCGGAGCTGGTTATGGGCCCGAGCAGCCGATTCCAGTGCTGCCTGATGATCTGCGCATGTTGGCGGTTCAAGCGCTGGACCGCGTGACCGCTGATGACTCCGAGGTCCGAGGCCTGTGGTCGGACGATGAGGAGGCGAGCGACGAGTGGCGTGCGAAGTATGGCGGGAAATGGCAGAAGGAGATCCGCCAGTTGAGGGAGGTCCTGGCCGCGGCTTCTGGTTAAAGCGGGTGTGAACGAGGAGGTGACGGCTTCGCCGCCGCTGTCGTGCTGCTGCGTTCGGACTGGGTCGCCGCGCAGTGCGAGTCCGCTCAAGCGGGAGCAGCGGTTTGCTGCTGATGGGGGAGAGTGACGGCCATGACCAGCGCTCACCCGAGGTCCGCCGCAAGATCCGCACCGGCCAGGACCTGGACACCGCCCTGGCCACCGGGCAATGGCTGCGCACCTGGCTCGCCGGACGCAAAGGCCTGCGGCACGGCACGCTACGCAGCTACCGCACCCACATCACCGTCCACCTGGACCCCGTCCTCGGCCACATCCGCCTGGACCGGCTCCGCGTCGCCGACGTGCAGGCGGTATTCGACGCGATCGACGAACGCAACGAGATGATCACCCGCGCCCGCGAATCGGGCGACCCGGCCCTGCGGGCACAGGCGAAGGGCTGCCGCGTTGTCAGCGCCGCGACCAAACACCGCATCCGCGCCACCCTGCGCGCCGCTCTCAACCAGGCGATCCGGGAACGGCGCATCGACCTCAACGTCGCCTCCCTAGTCGAACTGCCCTCCGGCCGACGACCCAAGGCGCTGGTGTGGACGCCCGAACGCGTCCGTGAATGGCGCCAGGCCCGGGAGAGGTTCATCGAGACCAGAAGCCAAAGGCGTCCTGCCGGACACGCCAGAGCCGGGCACAGCGGACGAGTCAAGCCGATGGACGCCTACGTCAGCACACCGCGCCCTTCCCCGGTCATGGTCTGGACACCCGAGCAGACCGGGATCTTCCTCAACCGCGCCTCCAGGCACCGGCTGTATGGGCTGTATCACCTGATCGCCTTCCGCGGGCTGCGGCGCGGCGAAGCCTGCGGATTGCGATGGTCCGACGTCGACCTGGACGAAGGCACCATCCAGGTCCGGGGGCAGATCACCCAAATCGGCGGCCACATCGAACAAGGACGCCCCAAATCCGAAGCCGGGGAACGCCAGGTCACCCTCGACCAGCACACCATCCAACACCTGGCCGCCCACCGCGCCCACCAGAACCAGGAACGCCTGGCCGCCGGCGACGCCTGGAACGACACCGGATTCGTCTTCGCCCAAGAGAACGGAGACCCGCTGGCACCCATGTTCGTGTCTGAGCAGTTCCTGCTGCTGGCGATGGAAGCCGGGCTCCCACCCGTCCGGCTGCACGACCTACGGCACGGCGCCGCCACCATCCTGCTGCGCGCCGGACACGACCTCAAGGTCGTGCAGGAGACGCTGGGATTGTCGTCGATCAGCATCGCCTCCGACACCTACACCAGCGTCTTGCCCGACCTGGCCCGCCAATCCGCCGAAGACGCCGCCGCAGTCATCCTCAACGCCCGCGCCGAACCGGACGAAACACCATCGCCCGGACGTGTCATCCACCTGCCAGGGACGTCCCGGTGACCTGCACGGGCTGAGCATCGGATTCACAGCGCCGGTGTCCGCAACCGACCGGCTGGTCTGAGCGTGGACACCGGCGCTTGTGCGGTGTGTCCCCAGCCGCCGAAAGGCCGACAAGCGCCTGCACGGTGGCGTTCCCGGGGCCGACGGGGGCGGTTGTGGCCGGAGGAGCGCTGGGTGGGCGATCGCGGCGATTCGCGGGGTGGCGGCGACGGGTTCGCGACATCCGAGCGAACATCGAGCGAACACGGGGACGAACCGGGACGGAATTTTGGATCTTGGCAGTGGTAAGACTGCAGGTTGGAAAGGGGCGCGCCCGGCAGGATTCGAACCCGCGACCGTCGGATTAGAAGTCCGATGCTCTATCCAGCTGAGCTACGGGCGCCCGGCGCCCGGCGGGACGCCGGGACACAGTGTAAGGGGGAGGGTCCCTCGGCTCCACATTTATAACGGCCCTACCATGCGGAAGCGGGCGGCGGTGGTGGGGCCGGGGTCTTATCTTTGGTTGCTGTGGCTGTGAACTTTGAAGTGCCGCTCTCCGGCGGGGACGTCTCGGAGGGTGTGGTGCGGGTCGGGGACACGGTGCGGAGGCCGCTCGGGGCGCACAGTCCGGCCGTGCACGGGGTGTTGCGGCATCTGGAGGCGGTGGGGTTCGACGG
>NZ_SMKK01000272.1 GCF_004348425.1 Actinomadura sp. 7K507 | reverse complement strand
GGGGGCGGCCCGGCCCGTCGTCGTCGTATGCCCGGACGCTGACCTGCGGAGAATCGATATCGGAACGGACTCGGAACGGTAAAGCTTTGCGGTCTAGACCGGTTCTGGGTGCCCACCGATAGTGCATGAAACGTACTATTCGGGCGATTTGCCCGAAGCGTTGCCGGGGTGCGTGTGCCCCAGATGACGGCGAGATCACAAGTCAGATACGGGTACTGGCGAAGGTCGTCCCGCGGATGGACAGTCGTGGCCGAAGGACTACGTTTCCCTTCAGCAACGCGGCGTGACGCGCACGGCGGCGGCGGATGATCTCCGCGGCCACCGGTCCGCGCCGGCGGCGTGGCCGAACCAGTGGCCGGACGGTAGGAGGTATGGAGCGTGGCCGCACCCATCGAGGTGAGCGGATCCGACACCGAGGCGCAGCCGGAGGCGGTGCTCGCCGGAGTCGACCGCAAGAAGATCCAGGGGCGCTCCCTGGGACAGATCGCCTGGATGCGGCTCAAGCGCGACAAGGTCGCGCTCACCGGAGCGATCGTGGTGTTCGCGCTGATCCTCATCGCGATCTTCGGCCCGTACTTCGTGCAGAACCCGCTGACCTACCACCAGAACCTGATCGACCCGACCTACAACCGGCCCAAGTACGGGTTCTGGCACTCGGGCATCAGCACCGACCACTGGCTCGGCGTCGAGCCGGGCACCGGCCGCGACATGCTGGCCCGCATCGTGCACGGCGCCCGCATCTCGCTGCTCGTGTCGTTCCTGGCCACCCTGATGTCGGTGCTCCTCGGCACGATCCTCGGCATCACCGCCGGCTACTTCGGCGGCTGGGTGGACTTCGTCATCAGCCGCGCCATGGACGCGTTCCTGGCCTTCCCGCTGCTGCTGTTCGCGATCGCGCTGGTCGGCGTCGTCTCCGACGGGGCGTTCGGGCTGAGCGGCAACGGGCTGCGCATCTCGGTGCTGGTCATCGTCATCGGGTTCTTCAACTGGCCCTACATCGGCCGCATCATCCGGGGGCAGACGCTGTCGCTGCGCGAGCGCGAGTTCGTCGACGCCTCGCGCAGCATGGGCGCCCGCAACACCCATGTGCTCTTCAAGGAGATCCTGCCGAACCTGGTCGCGCCGATCCTGGTCTACTCGACCCTGCTGATCCCGACCAACATCCTGTTCGAGGCCGCGCTGTCGTTCCTCGGCGTCGGCGTCATCCCCCCGACCCCCTCGTGGGGCGGCATGCTCACGCTCGCGGTGCCGATCTACGAGTCGGACCCGATGTACATGATCATTCCCGGTATGGCGATCTTCATCACCGTCCTCGCCTTCAACCTGTTCGGCGACGGGCTCCGGGACGCTCTCGACCCAAGGGCCAAGTGATTTCGGGTTCCTCCGACCCGCCTATTGAAAGGGTGCGCCTGCACATGAACATGATGAGACCGATCGCGGTCTTCGCGGCCGGTGTGGTCGCGGCCGCGGGGCTCGCCGCCTGCGGCGGCGGGGACACCACGGGAGGGGACGGCCCCGGCTTCAACGCCGGCGTCAACGAGGTCGTCAACACCTCCGACAAAAAGGGCGGCACGCTCAAGCTGGCCAGCTCTGACGACTTCGACTCGCCGGACCCCGGCGACACCTACTACGCGTTCTCCCAGAACATCGCCCGCCAGTACGGCCGCGCTCTGACGACGTTCAAGCCCGCCGCGGGGCAGGACAGCCTGGAGGTCGTCCCCGACCTGGCGACCGACCTCGGGCAGGTCAGCGAGGACGGCAAGACCTGGACGTACAAGCTGCGCACCGGCGTCAAGTACGACGACGGCAGCACCGTGACGTCCAAGGACGTCAAGTACGCGGTGGAACGCAGCAACTACACCAAGGAACTCCAGCTCGGGCCGAAGTACTTCAAGCAGTACCTGAAGGACAACGACCCCGCCTACAAGGGGCCGTACGACGACAAGAGCGACAAGGGCCTCGAGGCCATCGAGACCCCGGACGACCAGACGATCGTGTTCCACCTGAAGGAGCCGTTCGCCGAGTTCGACTACCTGGTCGCGATGTCGCAGACGATGCCCGTGCCGAAGGCCAAGGACACCGGCCTGAAGTACGCGAACTCGATCGTCTCCAGCGGGCCCTACAAGGTCGACAACTACACGCGCGGCAAGTCCATGGCCCTGTCGCGCAACCCGCACTGGGACAAGAGCACGGACCCGATCCGCAAGGCGCTGCCCGACAAGATCGAGATCCAGCTCAAGCAGAACGGCGACGACATCGACCAGCGGCTGCTGGCCGGCTCGCTCGACATGGACATCGCGGGCGTCGGGGTCCAGGCGGCGGCGCAGCCGAAGGTGCTGGCCGACGACCAGAAGCCGTTCGTCGACAACCCGATCCAGGGCTTCCTGCGGTTCATGTCGCTGAACGTCCACGTCAAGCCGCTGGACAACGTCCACTGCCGCAGGGCGGTGCAGTACGCGACCGACAAGGTCGCCGCGCAGACCGCCTACGGCGGCCCGCTCGCCGGCGGCGACGTCGCCACCACGGTGATCCCGCCGACCGTCAAGGGCTACACCAAGTTCGACCAGTACCCGCAGAAGCAGGCCGAGAACGGCGGCCTGGACGAGGCCACCATCGCCAAGGCCAAGCAGGAGCTGCAGCAGTGCGGCCAGCCGGACGGCTTCAGCACCAAGATCTCGGCCCGGTCCGACCGGTCCAAGGAAGTCGCGATGGCTCAGGCGATCCAGCAGAGCCTGAAGAAGGTCGGCATCAACGTCGAGCTGGTGCAGTGGCCCGCCGGTGACTACTTCAACAAGTACGTCGGCGTGCCGGACTACGTCCACGAGCACGGCGTCGGCATGATGATCATGGCGTGGGCGGCGGACTGGCCGACCGGCTACGGGTTCCTCGCCCAGATCGCCCACGGCGAGTCCATCAAGCCGTCCGGCGGCACCAACCTGGCCGAGCTGGACGACCCGAAGGTCAACAAGACGCTGGACGACGCCATCTCCAACACCGACGAGGCCGCCCGCCTGAAGGCCTACGGCGAGGCGGACAAGCTGATCATGGAGACGGCGACGCAGGTTCCGCTCGTGTACGCCAAGGCGCTGATGTACCGGCCGGAGCGCGTCACCAACGCCGGGATCACCCTCGCCTACGGCGGCATGTACGACTACCTCAACATGGGCGTCGAGGAGTAAGAGTTCCTCCCCGCGTTCATGCGTCCATCTGAAGGCAGGTGAAGGCGACGCCCGTCGGCCGGGTCCGGACCCACAGGTCCGCCCGGCCGGCGGGTGGGGCCGCGCAATGTGTTCGCATACATAGTCCGGCGCCTGATCGGCGCCGTCCTCATGTTGCTGCTGGTCAGCTTCGTGACCTTCGGCATCTTCTTCGGGCTGCCGAAGCTGGCGGGGCAGACGACCGACCAGTTGGCCGCGGCGTACGTCGGCAAGGCGCCGAGCCAGGAGGCCATCGAGGACACCAAAGAGCGGCTCGGCCTGGACGATCCGATCGTCGTGCAGTACGGGAGCTACCTGAAGGCCATCGTGGCCGGCAAGGACTACAAGGCCGGCCCGGTCACCGACCGCTGCCCGGCGCCGTGCCTGGGGTACTCCTTCCGCAGCAGCCAGCCGGTGCTGGAGACGCTCCTCGACCGGGCCCCGGCGACGGTGTCGCTCGCCGCGGGAGCCGCGGTCATCTGGCTGGCCGGCGGGATCACCACGGGTGTCATCTCCGCGCTGCGAAGAGGGACGCTCTGGGACAGGGCGACGATGATCATCGCGTTGAGCGGGGTGTCGCTGCCGATCTACTTCACCGGCCTGGTCTCGCTGGCCCTGTTCAGCTACACCCTGAAAATCTTCCCGGGGGGCGGCAGTTACAACCCGATCACCGAGAATCCGGTGACGTGGTTCCAGTCGCTGGTGCTGCCCTGGGTCACCCTGGCGTTCCTGTACGCCGCGATGTACGCGCGGCTCACCAGAGCGGGCATGCTGGAGACGATGAACGAGGACTACATTCGCACCGCCCGAGCCAAGGGGCTGCCGGAGAGGACCGTCGTCACCAAGCACGCCCTGCGCGCGTCGCTGACGCCGATCCTGACCGTCTTCGGCCTCGACCTCGGCCTGCTGCTGGGCGGCGCGGTGCTGACGGAGAACACGTTCGGCATCCCGGGGCTGGGTCAGCTCGCGATCGGCTCGATCCGCAGCGGCGACCTGCCCATGGTGCTCGGCGTCACGCTGATCACCGCGACGTCCATCGTGGTGATCAACCTGATCGTCGACCTGCTGTACGCCGTCGTCGACCCGAGAGTGAGGCTGGCCTGATGACCGGCACGGCGCCCGCCGCGGAGACCGCGGGCAACGGCGAGGCTCCCGCGGCGTTCCTCGAGGTCCGCGACCTCAAGATCCACTTCCCGACCGACGACGGCCTGGTCAAGTCGGTCGACGGGCTGTCGTTCCAGGTGGAACGCGGCCGCACCCTCGGGATCGTGGGGGAGTCCGGGTCGGGCAAGAGCGTCACCAGCCTCGGCATCCTGGGGTTGCACAACAAGCGCAACGCCCGCGTGTCCGGCGAGATCTGGCTGGACGGCAAGGAGCTCGTCGACGCCGCCGAGTCCGAGGTCCGCCGCCTCCGCGGCCGCGACATGGCGATGATCTTCCAGGACCCGCTGTCGTCGATGCACCCGTTCTACACGGTCGGGCAGCAGATCGTCGAGGCCTACCGGGTGCACAACGACGTGTCCAAGCAGGTCGCGCGCAAGCACGCCGTCGACATGCTCGGCAAGGTCGGCATCCCCAGGCCCGACCAGCGGGTCGACGACTACCCGCACCAGTTCTCCGGCGGCATGCGGCAGCGCGCGATGATCGCGATGGCGCTGTCGTGCGACCCGGAGCTGCTGATCGCCGACGAGCCGACGACGGCGCTGGACGTGACCGTCCAGGCGCAGATCCTGGACCTGATCCGCGACCTGCAGGAGGAGTTCAACTCCGCCGTCATCATGATCACCCACGATCTCGGCGTGGTCGCCGAGCTGGCCGACGACATCCTGGTGATGTACGCGGGCCGGTCGGTCGAGCAGGCGTCGGTCGACAACACCTTCCACCGGCCGCTGCACCCCTACACGTGGGGCCTGCTCGGCTCGATGCCGCGGCTGGACCGGGAGCGGTCCGAGCGGCTGCTGCCGATCATGGGGTCGCCGCCGAGCCTGATCAACGTGCCGCCGGGGTGCGCGTTCCATCCGCGCTGCCCCTACAAGGACCTGAACGACGGCAAGAGCGAGACCGAGCGGCCCGAGCTGGTCGAGGTCGAGCCCGGCCACAAGGCGGCGTGCCATCTCCCGCTGGAGCGGCGTCGGGAGATCTGGACCGACGAGATCCGGCCGAAGCTGTGACGAGCACGGGTGGTAACGAGACTGTGAGCACATCGAAGACCCCGGCCGAGCCGAACACCCCGGCGAAGGAGCCCCGTTCGTTCGAGGACGGCGAGCTGCTGCTGGAGGTGGACGGTCTCGGAAAGCATTTCCCGGTCACCGCGGGGCTGCTGCGCCGGCAGGTCGCGGCGGTCAAGGCCGTCGACGGCGTGTCGTTCTCGGTCCGCAAGGGCGAGACGCTCGGCCTGGTGGGGGAGTCGGGCTGCGGGAAGTCCACCACCGGCCGGATGATCATGCGGCTGCTGGACCCCAGCTTCGGGAAGATCACCTTCGAGGGGCAGGACATCACCAGGATGTCGCAGGGCCGGCTCCGGCCGCTCCGCCGCGACCTCCAGATGATCTTCCAGGACCCGTACTCGTCGCTGAACCCCCGCAAGACGGTCGGCGCGATCGTCGGGGCACCGTTCAAGCTGCAGAACATCGAGGCCAAGCAGGGCGTCAAGAAGGCCGTCCAGGAGATCCTGGAACTGGTCGGGCTGAACCCCGAGCACTACAACCGCTACCCGCACGAGTTCTCCGGCGGGCAGCGGCAGCGCATCGGCATCGCCCGCACCCTCGCCCTGAAGCCGAAGCTGATCATCGCGGACGAGCCGGTGTCGGCCCTGGACGTGTCGGTGCAGGCGCAGGTCGTGAACCTGCTGGAGGACCTGCAGGACGAGCTCGACCTCACCTACGTGGTCATCGCGCACGACCTGTCGGTCGTGCGGCACATCTCCGACCGCGTCGCCGTCATGTACCTCGGCAAGATCGTCGAGGTGGCGGACCGGGCGGACCTGTACGAGCGGCCGATGCACCCCTACACCAACGCGCTGCTGTCGGCGGTGCCGATCCCGGACCCGGCCGAGCGCGGCGAGCGCAAGCGGATCCGGCTGCAGGGCGACGTGCCGAGCCCACTCGACCCGCCGCCGGCGTGCCGCTTCCACACCCGCTGCTGGAAGGCGCAGGAGATCTGCAAGCAGGTCGAGCCGCCGCTGGAGGAGCTCAGCCCCGGGCACTACGCCGCCTGCCACTTCCCGGAGAACACCACGGTCAGCGCGACCGACGCCGTCGCCAAGGCCAGGGTGTCCACCGCCAAGGCCGCGGCCGACGAGCCCGCGGAGTAGGCGGCGCACGAGCCCGCGGACAGGGCGCCCGCCGGTCCTTCCCCCCGGCGCGCCCTCCGCACCGGAAAAGACCCGGCCCCCTCGACGTCGAGGGGACCGGGTCTTTGCGCGCGGGTGCACGCTCATCCGGGGGAAGCGGTCACTCGGTGGAGATCGCCTTCAGGACGTCCATCCGCCCGGCCCGCCACGCCGGCCACAGCGCGGCCAGCACACCGATCGCGGCGGCCACCGCCAGGTACACGACGAGCGTCCCGTACGGAATGGACAGCACGCCGAGACCCTGATCGGCCAGCGCGTTCTGCAGCGCCGCGCCGAACGCGATCCCGATGCCCATGCCGAGCACCGCCCCGAACACCGCGATCATGATCGACTCCAGCCGGATCATGCGGCGCAGCTGCCGCCGGGAGATCCCGATCGCGCGCAGCAGCCCGATCTCCCGGGTCCGCTCGATCACCGACAGCGCCAGGGTGTTGACCACCCCCACCGCCGCGATGATCACCGACATGATCAGCAGGATCGTCAGGAACGTCACGAACCCGTCGACCTGCGCGCGGGCGTCCTCCTTCAGCGACGCCTGGTCCTCGACCTCCACGTTCGGGTACGCCTCCACCGCCGACTCCAGCGCCGACTTCGTCGCGGCGTCGGCGGTGGCGGTGTCGACGAGCACGGCCGAGACGGTCGGCGTCAGCGTGTGCCGCAGGTGCACCTGCTGCGACAGCAGCCGCGGCCCGATCATGTCGCTCTTGGCGTACACGCCCGTCAGCGTGAGCCGCTCGGTCTTCCCGTCCGGGAACTGGACGGGCACCACCGCGCCGGCCTTCCAGCCCTGCTCCTCCGCGGTGTCCTCGTCCAGCATGAACGTGGACGGGCCGGTGGACGCGCTCCCCGACACCACCTTCAGCCTGGCGGCGCGGACGACGGCGGCCGCGTCGCCCGCCATGTAGTAGACGTCCTCCCCGGCGATCTTCGCCTCCCCGTCGTAGGTGGGGGACGCGGCCACCACCCCGGGCGCGTCCTGGATCTTGCGCTGCGCCTCGGCGTTGACGCCGCCGGGGCCCTGCGCCTGCACCAGGTAGTCCGTCCCGACCTGCGTGTCGATCTGCTCGTCGACCGAGGCCCGCATCGTCGAGCCGAGCACGTTCACCGTCGTGATCAGCGCCAGGCCGATCATCAGGGCGGCGGCGGTGGCGGCGGTGCGCCGCGGGTTGCGCAGCGCGTTCTGCCGCGCCAGCCGCCCCGGCGCCCCCATCAGCCGCGCCGCCGGCGCGCCCAGCACCCGCAGCACCGGGACGCTGATGACCGGCGCGAGCATCGCGACGCCGACGAACACTCCGAACGCGCCCGCGCCGACGAGGGCCGCGGGGTTCCCGCTGCCGGCCAGGCCGAGGGCGATCAGGCCCGCGCCCGCGGCGGTGAGCAGCGACCCGAGCGCGATCCGGATCCGCATCGACCGCTGCGGCAGCGCCACGTCGTCGCGCATCGCCGCCACCGGCGGGATCTTCGCCGCGCGGCGGGCCGGGAAGTACGCCGACACGACCGTCACCACGATCCCGACCACGTACGACCAGATCACCGGCGTGGCGGTGAACGTGAGCCCGCCCTGCCCGGCGTCGCCCATCTGCGACTGCAGCAGCGACGCCAGGCCCGCCCCGGCCACCAGCCCGAGCGTGGACCCGACGACCCCGACCGCGACGGCCTCGCCGATCACCGCCCGCGTCACCTGCCCGCGGGCCGCGCCGACCGCGCGCAGCAGCGCCAGCTCACGGGTCCGCTGCGCCACCAGCATCGAGAACGTGTTGAAGATGATGAACGCCCCGACGAAGATCGAGATCAGCGCGAACGCGAGCAGGAACGTCCGGAAGAAGCCCATCATCTCCGCGATGTCGCTCTGGGCCTCCTCGCTCATCTCCGTCCCCGTGATCGCCTCCAGGTTCGCCGGCAGGACCTGCGCGACGCGGTCGCGCAGCTCCTCCTCCGACGGCCCCGACGACTGCATCTCGATGTCGGTGAAGTAGCCGGGCTTCAGCAGCAGCTTCTGCGCCGTCGGCGTGTCGAACGCGGTGACGGTCGCGCCCATCATGTTCCCGGTGTCGACCAGCCCGACGATCTTCATCCGCTGCGGCGGCCCGGCCGTGACGACCTGGGTGGTGTCGCCGATGGCCAGCTTGCCGTTCTCGGCGGTGGCCTCGTCGATGGCGACCTCGGCCGGGCCCCGCGGCGCGCGGCCGGACGTGACGTCGTAGAACGTGCTGCGCGTCAGGTTCACGCCGAGCTGCGGCGGGCCGTTCTGCGGCGTCCCGACGATCTCGCCGTCCTTGCCGACGACCGCCGCGTACCCGGTGACGTTCCCGATCGGGTCCTTGACCCCCTCGACGCCCTTGAGGCGCTCCAGCACCGTCGCCGGCACCGGCTGCCCCCCCATGCCGTCGCCGTCGCCGCCGACGACCTTCTTCGCCCGGACGTCGACGGCGATGTCCTCGCTGATCCCGCCGAACAGCTCGTCGAACTGCTTGTTCATGCTGTCGGTGAAGATCAGCGTGCCCGCGACGAACGCGACGCCGAGGAGCACCGACACGCCCGTCAGCAGCAGCCTGATCTTGTGCGCCGCGAGGTTGCGGAGCGTGACCCTGGCCATCATCGCGGCGTGCCCCCCGGCCCCTGCGCGCCCGGAACGGCCGCGCCCGGAGCGGCCGAGGCGGGCCCGGCCGAGGCGGGCCCGGCGGGCGCCGCGGCCGGACCGGACTCGAAGCCCTTCATCCGCTCCAGCACCCGCTCCGCCGTCGGGCCCGCCATCGTGTCGACGATCTGCCCGTCCGACAGGAACAGCACCTGATCGGCGTACGCGGCCGCGGACGGGTCATGCGTCACCATCACGATCGTCTGGCCCATCCGCCGCACCGAGTCCCGCAGGAACCCCAGCACCTCCGCGCCGGACCGCGAGTCCAGGTTCCCCGTCGGCTCGTCCGCGAAGATGATCTCGGGGCGGGCGGCGAGGGCGCGGGCGCACGCGACCCGCTGCTGCTGCCCGCCCGACAGCTCCGAGGGCCGGTGCTTGAGCCGCGGCCGCAGCCCCACCGTGTCGACCACGGTGTCCAGCCACTGCTTGTCGGGCTTGCGGCCCGCGATGTCCATCGGCAGCGTGATGTTCTCCAGCGCCGTCAGCGTCGGCACCAGGTTGAACGCCTGGAAGATGAAACCGACCTTGTCGCGGCGCAGCCGGGTGAGCTGCTTGTCCTTCAACCGGGTCAGCTCGGTGTCGCCGATGAACACCTCACCGGAGTCCACCGAGTCCAGGCCCGCCATGCAGTGCATGAGGGTCGACTTCCCGGACCCCGACGGACCCATGATCGCCGTGAAGCGGCCGCGGGGAATGCCGACCGTGACCCCGTCGAGCGCGACGACCTGGGCGTCGCCGCGCCCGTACACCTTCGCGATCTGCTGGGTCCGTGCGGCGAAGTCGCCCGGACCGGGCACGGTCTGCGCGCCGGCGGTCGATGGGGCGGTGTTCGTCACGTGAAACTCCCGTAATTGAGTGGGCAGAGCCTGGGACGGACCGCGCGATGCCCCCGGACGATCCGACGAACAAAACAGTAGAAGCCAGGCGGGCTCCTGAGATGGACCCCAGGAACTGACTTGCCCGTCCGCCGGAGGCAGGAGACTCCCCGCCCAGGTCGTCCTACCGGAGTACGTCCCTCCTCCCGGAAGGCAGGGTCACCTCAGGGTCCGACCCTGAGACCACCCCGCCCCGCAGCGCACCGGCCACGCCGCGACCACCGCGCGGGCCCTCAGGGGACGGCGCCGCCCACACCGCCCCGGTGCCACCGGGCCCCGGTCAGAGCCATCCGCCCCCGGTCAGCTCTGCCCCGGCCTGCTCAGGCCCGTCTCATACGCGTACACGACCGCCTGCACCCGGTCCCGCAGCCCCAGCTTCGCCAGGACGTTCCCCACATGCGTCTTCACGGTCGTCTCGCTCACCACCAGCTCCGCCGCGATCTCCGCGTTCGACTGCCCCCGCGCCACATGCGCCAGCACCTCACGCTCCCGCTCGGTCAGCGTGTCCAGCCCCGGCGGCGGCGCCTCGTCCCGCACCGCCGGCAGCCGCGACGCGAACCTGTCCAGCAGCCGCCGCGTCACGCTCGGCGCCACGATCGCGTCGCCCGCCGCCACGATCCGGATCGCCTGCACCAGATCCTCCGGCGGCGAGTCCTTCAGCAGGAACCCGCTCGCCCCCGCCCGCACCGCCTCGATCACGTACTCGTCGAGATCGAACGTCGTCAGGATCAGCACCTTCGGATCATGCGACGCCGCACCGTCCCGGACGATCCGCCGGGTCGCCTCGATCCCGTCCACCCCCGGCATCCGGATGTCCATCAGCACCACGTCGGGCAGCAGCGACCGCGTCAGCTCCACCGACGCCGCGCCGTCCCCGGCCTCGCCCACCACCGCGATGTCCGGCTCGGCCTCCAGGATGAGCCGGAACCCCGTCCGCAGCAGCGGCTGATCATCGACGAGCAGCACCCGCACCGCGCTCATCGCGACATCCCGCCGGCCCCGCGACCCGGTCGCACCATCGTCCCCGCTCCTCGCCTCACAGCGCACCCGCCCACCCCCGGGCGCCTCCGCCCGACCCGTCGGGCTCCCGCCCGACCCGCCGGCCCGCGCGGCCGCGCGGCCGGTTCACGCCTCAAGGGGGAACCGCGCCCGCACACCGAACCCGCCGCCGACCCGCGGACCGATCTTCAACTCGCCACCGTACAGCGCCACCCGCTCGTACATCCCGACCAGACCATGCCCGGGATTGTCGCCATTGTCCGCCATGAACGTTGCAGTGCCGCGCCCGTCGTCCTCGATCTCCACCGTCAGATCACGATCCCCGTAATACAGCCGCACCCACGCCCGCGCCTGCGAACCCGCATGCTTCAACGTGTTCGTCAGCGCCTCCTGGATCAACCGGAACGCCGCCACATCCACCCCCGGCGACGGAGCCCGCGCCTCACCCTCGATCCACAGC
>NZ_SMKK01000271.1 GCF_004348425.1 Actinomadura sp. 7K507 | reverse complement strand
GTGTTGAGGTGGGTGATGAGGGGGGCGATGGTGGTGTTGTGGCGGGTGTGGGTGTCCCAGTCGCGGGGGCGGTACTGGTATTTCTCCGAGTCGCGGTATTCCTCGCTGCCGGGGCGTACGGGGGTGTTCTCGCAGAGTTCGTAGCCGCTGTAGATGCCCCAGGTGGGGGACAGGAGGGCGGCGAGGATGGCGCGGATCTCGAAGGCGGGGCGGCCGCCGTGCTGGAGGTATTGGTGGAGGATGTCGGGGGTGTTGGTGAACAGGTTGGGTCGCATGTAGGTGGCGGCGGGGCCGGTGAGTTCGGTGAGGTGGCGGGTGAGTTCGTCGGGGGCGTTGCGCCAGGTGAAGTAGGTGTAGGACTGGTGGAACCCGATTTTGGCCAGGGTGTGCATGACGGCGGGGCGGGTGAAGGCTTCGGCTAGGAACAGCACGTCGGGGTCGGTGGTGTTGATGTCGGCCAGGAGCCGTTCCCAGAAGGCGATGGGTTTGGTGTGGGGGTTGTCGACGCGGAAGATGCGGACGCCGTGGTTCATCCAGTGCCGTAGGACGCGGAGGATTTCGTTGTAGAGGCCGTCGGGGTCGTGGTCGAAGTTGAGGGGGTAGATGTCCTGGTATTTCTTGGGCGGGTTCTCGGCGTAGGCGATCGAACCGTCGGCGCGGGTGGTGAACCATTCGGGGTGCTGGGTGACCCAGGGGTGGTCGGGGGAGCATTGCAGGGCCAGGTCGAGGGCGATTTCGAGGCCGTGGGTGGCGGCGTGGGCGACGAAGGCGTCGAAGTCGTCGATGGTGCCCAGGTCGGGGTGGATGGTGTCGTGGCCGCCGTGGGGTGAGCCGATGGCCCAGGGGGAGCCGGGGTCATACGGTCCGGCGTCCAGGGTGTTGTTGGGGCCTTTGCGGAAGGTGGTGCCGATGGGGTGGATGGGCGGCAGGTAGATGACGTCGAAGCCCATGTCGGCGATGGCGGGCAGGCGTTTCATCGCGGTGCGCAGGGTGCCGGAGGTGGGGCCGCGGCGTCCCATGGGGTCGAAGGCGGCGCCTTCGGAGCGGGGGAAGAACTCGTACCAGGCGCCGTACAGGGCGCGCTGGCGGTGCACGGTCAGCGGGTACCAGTCGCTCACCGTCAGCAGGTCCCGCAGCGGATACCGCTCCAGCACGTCCAGCACCGCCGCGTCGTCGGCCGCCGCGAGCCGTTCGAGCGCGTCCACGTCCTCGTCCGACATGAGCCGGGCGAGGCGGGCGAGCGTGCGGCGGTCCTTCGGCGGCACGTCCCGCGCGGCGCGCATGAACAACGCCACCCCTTCGGCGAGCATCAGCTCGACGTCCTGGCCGCGGGGCACCTTGATCTGAGCGTCATGCCACCAGTGCGCGATCGGATCGCCCCACGCCTCCACCCGGAACGACCACGAACCCATCCCCGTCGGCGTCACCCACGCCGCCCACCGATCCAGCCCCTGACCGACCTCGGCCATCCGCTGCCCCGGCAGCACCTCACCGTCCGGCGTGCGCAACACCACCGCCGCACCCAGCATCTCGTGCCCCTCACGGAACACCGTCGCCGACACCTCGACCGTCTCACCCACCACGGCCTTGGCCGGCCACCGGCCACACCCCACCACCGGCGCGACGTCCAGAATCGGGATGCGACCGAGCCTCGGAATGCCGGTCCCGTTGGACGATCCGGACTCGACGTGCATAGGCCACCCCTACCCCTGCGGGACTTCCGAAACGTCCCATGCCCGCGAACCGGCGCCTACCGTCCTGTAGTTTCCGATAACTTTGCGCGGCCATCCGGACACCCTGGGTGAGAGCCGCTCAGAGTACCCGATCCGCGAGTTCACACCGTGCCGGGAACCTGTTCATGCGGGGCATCGCTCAGTTCAAGAGCGGCCCTCGAAGCGGCCGGTTCGGGGAGGCTCACCTCTCCGGCTGTCGCACCATCGGAGCACACCGCATAGCGTGACGTTGTGTGAAGGCAATCCGACGATTCACGGTACGCACCGTCCTTCCGGAGCCGCTCCGGCAGCTTGAGGAACTCGTCCTCAACCTCCGGTGGTCCTGGCACCACGAGACGCTCGACCTGTTCCGCGCCGTGGACCCGGCGCTGTGGCAAGCCGTCCATCACGACCCGGTCAGGCTGCTGGGCGAGGTCGCGCCGGAGCGGCTGGAGCGCCTGGCGGACGACCGGCGGTTCCTGCGCCGTCTGCAGGACACCGCCGAAGACCTGCGCGAATACCTGACGGCGCCGCGCTGGTACCAGTCGCGGGCCGACGGGCCCTCCTGCATCGCCTACTTCTCGCCCGAGTACGGGATCACCGCCGCGCTGCCGCAGTACTCCGGCGGCCTCGGCATCCTGGCCGGCGACCACCTCAAGACGGCCAGCGACCTCGGCGTCCCCATCCTCGGCGTCGGGCTGCTGTACCGGCACGGCTACTTCTCGCAGTCGCTGTCGCCGGACGGCTGGCAGCTGGAGCGCTACCCGCCGATCGACCCGAACGGGCTGCCGCTCACCCTCCTGCGCGAGCGGGACGGGACGCCGGTGCGGATCGTCATCGGCCTCCCGAAAGGCAGGGGACTGCAGGCGCAGGTATGGATCGCGCGCGTCGGACGCGTCCCGCAGCTGCTCCTCGACTCCGACGTGGAGGAGAACGACCAGTCCGCGCGGGACGTCACCGACCGCCTGTACGGGGGCGGCGGCGACCACCGGCTGCTGCAGGAGATGCTGCTCGGCATCGGCGGCGTGCGGGCCATCCGCGCGTACTGCCGCATCACCGGGCATCCGGAGCCCGAGGTGTTCCACACCAACGAGGGGCACGCCGGCTTCCTCGGCCTGGAACGCATCCGCGAACTGGTCTCGGAGGACGGGCTCACGTTCGACGAGTCACTGGAGGCGACCCGGGCCAGCACGGTGTTCACGACGCACACGCCCGTCCCGGCCGGCATCGACCGGTTCCCGCGCGAGCTGATCAGCCGCTACTTCGGCGGCGTGAACGAGACGGAGCAGGTGCCCGTCGAGCGGGTCCTCGCGCTCGGCGCCGAGGACTACCCCGGCGGCGACCGCACCGTGTTCAACATGGCGGTGATGGGGATGCGGCTGGCGCAGCGCGTCAACGGCGTCAGCGAGCTGCACGGCGAGGTCAGCCGCGAGATGTTCGGCGGGCTGTGGGGCGGCTTCGACACCGCCGAGGTCCCGGTCGGGTCGATCACCAACGGCGTCCACGCCGGCACCTGGGTGGCGCGCGAGGTGCTGGAGTTCACCGCGCGCGAGCTGCCGTCCGTGATGGAGTCCGGGCGCGGCTGGGAAGGCGTCCGCGACGTCCCCGAACCGGAGATCTGGCGGATGCGCGCCCTGCTGCGGAGGCGGCTCGTGCAGGACGCGCGGCGCCGGCTCCGCGAGTCGTGGCGGCAGCGCGGCGCCAGCGAGGCCGAGATCTCCTGGATCGACGACGCCCTCGACCCGGACGTGCTGACGATCGGGTTCGCGCGGCGCGTCCCGTCGTACAAGCGGCTGACGCTGATGATGAGCGACCCAGACCGGCTCCGCTCGATCCTGCTGGACCCGGACCGTCCCGTGCAGATCGTCATCGCGGGCAAGGCGCACCCGGCCGACGAGGGCGGCAAGCGGCTCATCCAGGACATCGTGCGGTTCGCCGGGTCCGAGGACGTCCGGCACCGGATCGTGTTCCTGCCCGACTACGACATGGCGCTCGGGCAGCTCATGGTGCAGGGCTGCGACGTGTGGATGAACAACCCGCTGCGCCCGCTGGAGGCGTGCGGCACGTCCGGGATGAAGGCGGCGCTGAACGGCGCGCTGAACCTGTCGATCCTCGACGGCTGGTGGGACGAGTGGTACGACGGCCAGAACGGCTGGGCAGTCCCGTCCGCCGACGGCCTCGCCGCGCCCGACCGCCGCGACGAGCTGGAGGCCGCCGCGCTGTACGAGCTGATCGAGGACCACGTCGCGGTCACCTTCTACGACCGGGACTCGGCGGGCCTGCCGCGCCGCTGGCTGGAGATGGTCAAGCACACCATCGCCACCCTCGGCCCGAAGGTCCTCGCCACCCGGATGCTGCGCGACTACGTCGAGGAGCTGTACGTCCCGGCGGCGGCGTCCGAGCGCGCCATGGTCGCCGACAAGTTCGCGGGCGCGCGGACGCTGGCGGCGTGGAAGCAGCGGGTCCGTCAGGCGTGGCCGGGCGTCGCCGTCGAGCACGTCGAGTCCACCGGGGAGGAGAGCCCGCAGGTGGGCGCGCGGCTGTCGGTGCGGGTCGTCGTCGACCTCGGTGGCCTCGACCCGGGCGACGTCGCCGTGGAGGCCGTCTACGGCCGGGTCGACGACTCCGACGCGCTGATCGACCCGTCCCACCTGGAGCTGGACCGTGCCGGCCCGGCGGAGGACGGCCGGATCCGGTACGTCGGGGAGGTGCCGCTCGGACGCAGCGGCGCGTTCGGCTACAGCGTCCGCGTGGTGCCGAGCCATCCGATGCTGTCGGGACGGGCCGAGATGGGCCTGGTCGCGCTGCCGCCCGCCCCCCAGGGCATGACCAACGGCGACCTGCGCTAGGGCGGTCTCCTCCTCCGGCTGTTGGGCCTCGGAGTAGGGTCCGGGGGCCCTGGCCCGCTCACCGCGTGCGGGTTATTTTCAGCGCATGCCCCGCACAGGTGAATTATCGGCACGTAGTGGCGACAAAGGTGAAGGCGCCATCGCGTATGTGGCGATCATCGCGGTCATTTCCGTTCTGGTAGTGGCCACGCTGAACGTCATACCGCGATATGTGGGTTCGCATATCGAGTCCGCCATCTGCTCGCTGTTCGACGGCGAAGACTGCAAATCGCCGAAGGCGGCGCCTCCCGGACCGCCGCCCGCGAGCCAATGCGTGGTCGCTTCCGACATTTCCGATGAGACCGAGAGCCACAGAATCCTGGGAGTGGGGAGCGAGTCCAGCAGTTCCCGGCAGGTCGACCGGCAGGGCGACGGCGGGATCTCGGTCTCGACCAGTGACGAGTCGGGCTTCGGCGTGCGGGCGGACGTGTGGATCGAGGGCGACCTACCCGGCATCGTGGAGATGAACGTGGGAATCGGCGGCGGCCTTTTGTGGACCAATTCCGACCAGGACAAGTTCACGTTCACCGATGATGACCAGATGAACCGGTTCTACGGTCGCGTCGAGCGGGAGTCGTACGAGCTCCTCGACGAGGGCGGTTTCGAAGCCCTGGACGAGCTCGGGGATGTGCCGTTCGAGGTCGCCGAGGACATGGGGATCCCCTACACCCACATCGACGCGAGCGGACCGAGCGCGTTCGCCGAGGTCTCCGGCGAACTGGCACCGGACACCGGGACTCCCGTGGGCCGGGTGTACGACGGTGTTCTGGAGGGCGAGCATTCCAGGCTCATCGGCACGTCGGAGTCCGTCGACGCGGACGGAAGAATGACCACCGGGGAATACTACTCGATCACCAACGAACTGAGCGGTGCTTTGAACACGGGCGTGACCCTGTCGGTGGACGGGAGGGTCGTCGAGGGGACCGTCGCCGGGACCGCCGGTCCCAATCTCAGTACCTCGCAAAGCAATATCGTCCATATCGAATACGACGAGGACGGCAACCCGGAGCGGATCAACTCGACGACCACCACCCAGTTCCACACCGGAGTTCAGGGGACCATCGCCGTGGGAGTGGACGTTGATTCAGTGAATCCCACAGGCCAGGTCACCGGAGGGGCCGAGTACGAGCACACCGAGTACGTGCAGAACGGTGATGTCACGGTCACGAGCACCACACTCGAAATTCCGCCGGACATGCGCGACCGGTTCCGCGACACCTCTCCCCAGGATTGGTCAGGGCAGGACTTCGACTTCACCGAACTGCAGGAGAGCGCCGATATCTCCAGCACCATCCAGCGCTACGACTCCCATATCGACGGCGACGAGGACGGCTTCAGCCTCCCCATCGGGGTCGGGGTGCCGGGCCTGGAGGTCGGCGGCACACCCGTCGACTGGGGCAGCACCACCGAGACGAACCAGATGGGCCTGGAAGCCGCCTCCTACCGCGACCCGGTCACCGGAGAATGGCGGGACTGGGTGACGTGCCGGGAACGCGACTGATGGCGGCCGGTGGTTCCGCCCTCCTGCCGGCCGGGCTGCTGCTCGCCGGCGCCCTCTCGGTCGCGGGCTGCGGCGGCGGCTCCGAGCCCGCGCGGACGCCGGCCGCGCAGCCGCGGCCCGCGGAACAGCACTCCGCGGCGGCGGGCCTGGCCGTGCACCGGGGCAAGGGCTACACGGTCGGCTACCCCGGGGACTGGCGACCCGACCCGGAGCGCGAGATCTTCCCTTCCGCCGTGTTCGAGGTCACGGCACCCGCCGCCGGCGGGCCCGCGGCGTCGCTGTCGGTGTTCACCGAGTCCGAGACCCGCTCGATCGAGCGGCTGCTGCGGGGGTTCATCGCGCGCAGCAAGCGGTCCCGCGACTTCCGGCTGCTCGAACGCAGGGAACTCGACACCGGCGCCTACGGCGGACGGGACGCCCACGTGGTCCGGAAGGCGTACACCGCCTCCGGCAGGGACGGGCCGGGCGAACCCGTGCGCCAGGTCGACCTGTTCGTGCGGGTGTCCCGCACCTCGATCGTGAACGTGCGCATGCTCTTCTCCGCCGAGCGCTACGACTCGTCCCAGCGCCAGATCAGCGCGGTGCTCGGCTCGTTCCGGGTCCCGTCATGAGGGGCGCGCCGGAGGCGGGGTGGCCGCGCGGGCTCCTCGTCGCCGTGGCCACGGTCGCGGCGGCCACGGCGCTCCTGCGCTCCCCGCTCGGTGAGTGGGGGCTGGACACGATGCTCAGGGCGGACGGCGAACCCCCGGCGAGCACCGCCGCCTTCACCGCCGCGGCCTGGCTGATGGCCGCGGCGGCGGGAGTCCGCGCGGCGGTGCCGGGCGGCGGGCCGCCCGGCCGGGCCGAGGCGTCCACGGCCGCCATCGCCGTCACGACGGCGCTCGCGCTCCTCGCCCCGCTGACGCTCCTCGCCGCCGGGCCCGACCTCACGTCCTTCGGCGGATTCCTCCGTGGCGTGCTGGCTCTCGAACTGGCCGTCGTGGCCGGCGGGCTCGCCGGGCTGGTCTGCGTGCGCCGGGCCGTGCCCGGCCCGGTGGTCCTGGCCGCGGCACTGTTCCTGCTGCTCGCGCTGGGCGCCCGGGCCGTCGTGATCGGCGTCTTCGAGCCGGTGCCCCTGATCGATCCGGCCGGGCAGGTGACCGAGCGGGCCCTGGACGCGCTGCGCGGCCAGGAGCGCTGGCTCCCCGTCGCCTCCGGCGCCGCGGCCCTTCTCGCGACCGCGGGCTGCGCACTCGCGATCGGCCGCGCCCCCGTCCCCCTCCTGCTGATGGCGGCGGCGCCGACCCTGGTGCGCGCTGCGGGTGCCCTGCTGGGAGCCCTGTGGGCCGGGACGCCCGTGCTGACGGCCGGAACCGCCGCGGAGTGGTTCTACCCCGCCCTCGGCGCCGCGGCCGGGACGCTCACCGGGCTCACCCGAGCCCGAGCGCGACGACCGGCACCGGCCCCGCGCTCCCGGGCCGGACACGACCCCGCGCGATGACCCCCACCATGGCGACCGCTAAGCCGGCCCGTCTTCCTCCATCTCGTCCTCGTCGTCGGGCGGGTCGGCCGCCTGCCAGGCCGCGACGATGAGGGGGAGCGCGACGTGCGTCAGCAGCATGGCGAACAGGATCAGGAAGAGCGCCGCGCCGGGGATGTACGACTCGCGGCCGTCGCGGTCGGCGGTCATGGTCACCAGCAGCACGGCGAACAGCACGAAGGTCGTGGCCCGGTGGGCGGCCGCGTACGCGCGGAGCCGCGCGGTGAGCTGGCGCTCGTCCAGCTCGTGCTCGCGCTTGGTCGTCAGCCCGCGGGTCAGCGCGATCAGCTGCCCCGCGAGCGGGATCCCGATCAGCAGCAGCACGCCCAGGATGACGAAGTTGGCGATCATCGCCGTGTCGCTGGGGGCCAGCACCCAGGACACCGCGGCGTCCACCCAGAGCAGGCTCAGCGTCACCGCGCTCGCTCCGGCCAGCACCCGGCGCGGGCGCCGGCGGGCGTAGCGGGCGGGCAGCGGATGCTCGTCGAGGGCGGCCACGCGTTCGGCGCGCCTGCCGCGGGACCGCTCCAGCCACCGTGCCGGGCGGTTCCTCATCGCATGTCTCCGATCTTCGGGAACGGGTTCAGGGAGAAGACGACCTCCACCGGCACCTCGAAGTACGCGGCGATGCGCAGGGCCAGGTGCAGGCTCGGGCTGTACTCGCCGCGTTCCAGATACCCGATCGTCTGGTAGTGCACGTTCAGAGCCTTCGCCAGGTCGCGGCGCGAGACGCCGCGCTCGGCCCTCAGCACCGCGATCCGGTTGTGGACCTGTTCCTTGTCCGCCTTGCCCTCCACCGCCACCGGCCCAGTCTCCCGCAGCCGGCGATCAGTACGCGCCCTGGGAGGCCCGGCGCTCCTGGCGCTCGGCCAGCCGCGCGCCGGACTCGCGCCGCGCCGCCCGCAGCAGCAGCCACGGCGCCAGCACCAGGCCCGCGGCGGCCCAGGCCCCGAGGACCGCCGCTGTCTCCGGCAGGCGCCAGCTCGCGCCGATCTCGGCGACCGCCATCGAGTCGGGCAGGAACACCGACCGGAAGCCGAGGCCCTGCCAGTACAGCGGGAAGACCTGCGCGGCCCACTGCACCGGCTCCGGCATCCGCGTCACCGGGAACATCACCCCGGAGATGAGCATGAGGGCCATCAGCGGCAGCGACAGGATGCTCGCGGCGTTGCGCGGCCCGGGCAGCAGGGCCCCGATCGCCGCGCCGATCGGGACGACCGACAGCGTGCCGAGCGCCAGCACCCAGCCCAGGGTCAGCCAGTCGCCGGGCGACGACGGCAGGCTGAGCCCGGCGAACGCCGCGCCCGCGACCAGCATCAGCAGCACGTAACCGGCGATCTGCAGCAGCACCGACACCGCGCGCCCGACCAGGTAGGCGGAGGGGCCGCCGGGCACCGTCCGCAGCCGCAGCAGCGTGCCCTCCTCCCGGTCCGCCGAGATCCCCATCGGCAGGTTCATCAGCGCCGCCGAGAACAGGGAGAACGCGACGAATCCGGCCGTCATCAGGACCGCCTGGGACTGCCCCGTACCCTCCACGATCGTGTCGCCCTGCCAGCGGACCAGCAGCACATAGATCCCGACGGTGCCGATCAGCGCGGAGACCAGCTCCC
Source organism: Actinomadura sp. 7K507 (assembly GCF_004348425.1). Lineage (GTDB taxonomy): Bacteria > Actinomycetota > Actinomycetes > Streptosporangiales > Streptosporangiaceae > Spirillospora. The sequence continues at coordinate 2,357 of NZ_SMKK01000271.1, read as the reverse complement.
TGCGGTTGCGCAGGAAGTGCACGTGCTCCGCCCAACCCCGGCGCATTCCGATCCTCAACGCGCGGGTGCTCACGCGGCCCTCCCGTCCTCGAAGTCCCCGGCGGAGCCGGCGATCGGCCCGGCCGCCCCCGCGACCAGGTCGAGGTAGCTCTGCTCCAGCGACGGCCGCCGGACCTCCAGGCCCGGGACCGGCCCGCCGAACCGCCGGTGCAGCTCGAAGGCCAACCGGGACGGGTCGGACGTGCGCTCGGTGCGCGGCGCCCCGCCCTCGATCCAGCTCACCTCCGACGCGGCCTGCACGACCGACGCGAGCCCGGACGGGGTGCCGCAGACGGTCACGGCGCCCCCGACGAGGATCGCGATGCGGTCGGCGAGCCGCTCGGCCTCGGCGAGGTCGTGCGTCGTCAGCAGGACGGTCATGCCCTCGTCGCGCGCCAGCCGCTCGATCAGCTCGTGGAACTCCCTGCGGGCCTGCGGGTCGAAGCCGCTGGTCGGTTCGTCCAGGAACAGCAGCTCGGGCCGCCCCACGATGCCGAGCGCCACGTCCAGCCTGCGGCGCTGCCCGCCCGACAGCCGCCCGACCGTCTGCCCGGCCTGCTCGCCGAGCCCCATGACGGCGAGCAGCTCGTCCGGATCACGCGGACGCTCGTAGAAGCCGGCGATGTGCGCGAGCAGCTGCCGGACGCCCCAGCGGGGGTGGTCCTGCCAGTTCTGCAGGACGATCCCGAGCCGCGCCCGCCAGGCGTCGCCGCCCTTGCCGGGGTCGGCGCCGAGCACCGTGGCCTCGCCGGACGAGCGGCGCCGGAACCCTTCAAGGATCTCGATCGTGGTCGTCTTCCCGGCCCCGTTCGGCCCGAGCAGCGCCACCACCTCGCCCGCCCGGACGTCGAGATCGACGCCGCGCAGCACCTCGTCGCGCCCGTACCGCATCCGCACGTCCCGCGCCCGGATCACCGTCCCGTCCATGCACACCCCCTGCTACAGGTGATTGGGGAACTTGGATCGTTCACCGTATCGATACAACTGATGATAGTAGAAGTACTACATTCGGTCGCAGTCCTGCAAGCGTTCGGGTCCTGAAAGGATGGGCGGATGGGAATGTCGCGCCTGGAGGACACCCGTCTCGGCCGGGCCGTCCGCTGGCCGCCGCGGGGCCGCTACGCCGACGCTCTCGTGGCCCTGGGATGCCTGCTCGTGTCGGTCCTCAGCGTCCTGCCGGAGGAGAAGGACGACCGCGCGATCATGCCCGAGCTGGCCTGGCCGCTGCTGGTCATCGCGTGCTCGGCGATGTACCTCCGCCGGCGGTATCCCGTCGTCGTGGCGGCCGTCACGCTCGTCGCGGTCGGGCTCTACTACCCGCTCACCGAGCCCGACGGCCTCGTCATCATCACGCTGGTCATAGCCCTGTACACGGCGGCGGCGGAGGGGCACCTCGCGGCGGCGGCCGTGGTCGCGGGCGTCGCGCTGGCCGCGACCGCCTACGGGAACCGGGGCGAGGCCGACCATCTCCAGGACGCGGCCGGATTCCTGCTCGTCGGCTGGTTCGTCGCGGTCATCGCCATCGGCGGCGTCGTCCGCAACCGGCGCGCCTACCTGCGGGAGGCCGACGAACGCGCCCGGGTCGCCGAACGCGGCCGGGAACTGGAGGCGCGCCGCCGCGCCATCGAGGAACGGCTGCGCATCGCCCGCGAACTGCACGACGTCCTCGGCCACAACATCTCACTGATCAACGTGCAGGCCACGGCCGCCCTGCACGGCCTGCGCCGCGAGCCGGAACGCGCCGAGGACGCCCTCACCGCGATCAAGCAGGCCAGCAAGGACACCCTCCGCGAGATGCGCGCCACCCTCGGCGTCCTGCGCCAGGTCGACGAGGCCGCCCCGGTCGCCCCCGCACCCGGCCTGGCCCGGCTGGACGAGCTGACCGACGGCATCACGCACGCCGGTCTCACCGTGCGCACCGAGACCGAAGGCGAGCCGCGCCCCCTGCCCACCGAGACCGACCTCGCCGCGTACCGCATCGTCCAGGAGGCCCTCACCAACGTGACCCGCCACTCCAACGCCGCCACCGCCGCCGTCCGCATCCGCTACGGCGACACCGACGTGACCGTAACGGTGGAGGACGACGGCGACACCACCACCGCACCCGCCGAGGACGGCACCGGCATCCGCGGCATGCGCGACCGCGCCAAGGCCCTGGGCGGCACCTTGGACGCCGGCCCCCGCCCCGAGGGCGGCTTCACCGTCCGCGCCCGCCTCCCCGCCTAGACCGCGCTCCGATCAGTCCGTCAGAGGGATCGATCGCCCTCGTCGTCCTGGCCGGCGAGGGCCTCGTAGGCGGGGGCGAGGACGTCGGGGAG
>NZ_SMKK01000270.1 GCF_004348425.1 Actinomadura sp. 7K507 | reverse complement strand
CGCCGCGACCACTCCCCCGGCCGCGACGAGCCGGGCCAGCTCGGCGACGGCGTGCTCGACGTCCTCCTCGGCGGCGTCCTCCGGCCCCAGGGCGACGGCCTCCCCCGGACGGCCGCCGGCGTCGTCCGGCAGCCGCGCCGGACCCGCCGGCCGCGCGGCCCAGGCGCACCGGCCCGAAGCCACCACACCCCACGCAAGCCGGATACTCATCCGCCAATGATCCACGCTCCGGCCGCCCCCGGCCAACAAGGTTTCGGCCCCCGCTGTGGTTCCCTGTGGGGATGCCTGTGGGGATGTATGACGTCGTCGTCGCGGGCGGCGGCCACAACGGCCTCGTCGCGGCCGCCTACCTGGCCCGCGCCGGGCGGCGGGTCCTCGTGCTGGAGCGGCTCGACCACGTGGGCGGGCTGGCCGTGTCGGCGCGCGTGTTCCCCGGGGTGGACGCGCGGGTGTCGCGGTACTCGTACCTGGTGAGCCTGCTGCCGTCGCGGATCGTCCGGGACCTGGGGCTGGCGGTCGAGCTGCGGGGACGGCGGTTCGCGTCGTACACGCCGGTGGGCGAGGGCGGGCTGCTGATCGACAACGAGGACCCGGCGCGGACGGCCGCGTCCCTCGGGGACGACGCCGCGGCCTGGCGGCGGTTCTACGCGATGGCCGGGCGCGTGGCGGAACGGGTCGCGCCGACGCTGCTGGAGCCGCTGCGCGACCGGGCGGGGCTGCGGTCGGTGGTGGGCGACGACGAGGCCTGGCGCGATCTGTTCGAACGGCCCATCGGGGACGTGGTGGACGAGCGGTTCGCCTCCGACGCCGTCCGCGGAGTCGTGCTCACGGATTCGCTGATCGGCACTTTCGCCGACCCGTCCGGCGCGTCGCTCGCGGCGAACCGCTGCCTCCTCTACCACGTCATCGGTGACGGGACCGGCGACTGGAACGTGCCGGTCGGCGGCATGGGCGCGGTGACCGGGGCGCTGGCCGCCGCCGCCCGGGCGGCCGGCGCGGAGCTGCGGACGGGGATGGAGGTCCTGCACGCCGACCCGTCCGGTGAGGTGACGTTCCGGGATGCCGGCGGCGCCGAGCACACCGTCTCGGCCCGGTGGGTGCTGCTCAACATGCCGGGTGAGAGCCCGGCCGAGGGTTCGCAGCTGAAGGTGAACATGGCGCTTTCCCGGCTGCCCCGGCTGCGCGATCCGTCCGTCCGGCCCGAGGAGGCCTTCGCCGGGACCTTCCACATCAATGAGGGACGGGCACAGCTCGGCCGGGCGTACGAGGAAGCCCGGGCAGGGCGCGTCCCGGCGGTCCCGCCCGCCGAGGTCTACTGCCATACGCTGACCGATCCGTCCGTTCTCGGGCCGGAACTGCGGGCGGCCGGGGCGCACACCCTGACGCTCTTCGGCCTGCACATGCCGGCGCGGTTGTTCCGGGCGGATCCGGCGGCCCGACGGGCGGAGGCCCTGGCGGCGACGCTGGCGTCGTTCGACTCGGTGCTCGCCGAGCCGATCGAGGACTGCCTGCTGCGCGCCCCGGACGGCACGCCGTGCCTGGAGGCCAAGTCGCCCGTCGATCTCGAGGACGAGGTGGGGCTGCCCGGCGGGCACATCTTCCACCGGGACCTGTCGTGGCCGTTCGCGGAGGAGCCCGGGGAGCGGGGCCGCTGGGGCGTCGAGACCGCGCATCCTCGGGTGCTGCTGTGCGGGGCGGGGGCGCGGCGCGCGGAGGCGTCAGCGGCATCCCCGGGCACAACGCCGCCCGCGCGGTCCTCGACGCCGGTTAGCGGCCGCAGGCGCGGTGCAGGGCGGCCGTCACGGACGCGGGGTCGGGCGCCGGGAGGACGGCGGCGAGGTGGCCGTCCGGGCGGACGATGTGCACGGTGTCCGGGCCGGCTTGCAGGGCCGTCCGCAGGTCCCCGCCGGGGTCGATGTCGTCCAGCGCGTGCACCGTGTGCGGGACGTCGGTGGGGACTTCCATCGCGTGGCGTTTCGCCGTCAGCAGGACGAAGCCCGTCCCGAAAAGGCGGCGCAGGCGGGTCGGTTCGCCGGAGACGACGCATGGGCCGTCCGGGCAGAGGACGCCCGGCAGGGGCGGGCGGACGGCGCCGGGTTCGCGCGGGAAGCCGTCCACCGGGCCGGACGGGGTGGTCAGCGGTGAGTCCAGGTACCAGAACGGCTCGGCGAGCCTGCCCGAGTCGGTGATCGTGCCGGGCCTCGGATGCGTCCGGGCCCTCTCCAGGCTCTCCAGCCGGTGGGCGCGCTGCGCGGGCGTCTGCGGGACGAGGAACTCCATCGTCCGGGTGGTGACGCGGAGGTTCTCCTGCGCGGCGGCCCGGCGCTCGGCGTCGTAGGAGGCGAGCAGGCCGCCGGGCGCCCGGCCGTGCCGGACGAAGGCGAGCTTCCAGGCGAGGTTCTCCGCGTCCTGGATGCCGGAGTTCAGCCCGCGGGCGCCGAACGGCGCGTACAGGTGGGCGGCGTCCCCGGCGAGGAAGGCGCGGCCCGAGGCGAACGTCGCGGCGCACCGCTCGTGGAACCGGTACACGGTCGCCCACACGATCTCGTACGGGACGTCCCCGACGATCTTCCGGATCCGGGCGTCCAGCGCACCGGAGGCGCGTTCGGTGTCGAGGTCGTGGTCGGCGGGAACCTGCCAGTCGATGCGCCAGGTGCCGTCCGGGCACTGGTGGACGAGCACCTGCCGGCCCGGGTTCCATTCGGGGTCGAAGTAGAACCGCCGCTCGCTCGGGAACGGCAGCTCGGCCCGGATGTCGCAGATGAGGAACTTGTCGGCGAACGTGCGTCCGGGGAAGCCGATGCCGAGCAGGTGCCGGACGGCGCTGTGCCCGCCGTCCGCGCCCACCAGATGGCTCCCCCTGACGGTGCCGCCCGCGTCGGCCTCGACACCGTTCTCGTCCTGGTCGAGCCCGCTGACTGGATGCCCGTACCGGAGGTCGACCAGCGGCTCGGCGGCGGCGAGGTCGCGCAGATACCGCTCCACCTCGGCCTGGGAGATGTTGATCCAGGGCGGGACGGCGCCGTGCCCGGCGCCGGGGAAGGTGACCGAGAACAGCTCGTCCCCGCGGTGGTAGGTGCGGCCGGTCGTCCACGTCACCCCGCGGGCGATCATCCGGTCGGCGCAGCCGACCCGGTCGAGCACGTCGAGGACGTCCCGCTGGAAGCAGATGGCCCTCGACCCGGACGGATCGCGCCGCGCGGCGGCCTCCAGCACCACGCTCGGCACGCCGTGCCGCGCCAGCAGCAGCGCCGTGACCAGCCCGACCGGCCCGGCACCCACCACGACCACCGGCTCATCGACCACCGGCGCACTGTCACTGGACGGGCCCACACCTGAAATGGTCCGCCGCCCGGCCGTCCCCGTAAAGCGGCCCGCCGCGCGTTTTACGCGGGGCGTCCCCGACCCGGGTCAGGACGTGGTCTCGGCCTCGGCGCGCGCCCGCTCGGCGGCCTGGGAGATGGTCTGGTCGGCGACCTGCCGGTCCTGCCAGCCGCGCACGTCGGAGCTCTTGTTCGGCTCCAGGCTCTTGTAGATGTCGAAGAAGTGGGCGATCTCGTCGCGGATGTGCTCGTGGACGTCGCCCAGGTCGCGAAGCTCGCGGTAGCGGACGTCCTTGGCCGGGACGGTGAGCACCTTGGCGTCGGGACCGCCCTCGTCGTGCATCCAGAACACCCCGAGGCTGCGGACGGTGATCTGGCAGCCGGGGAAGGTCGGCTCCTCCAGCAGCACCATCACGTCCAGCGGGTCGCCGTCGTCGGCGATGGTGTCCGGGATGTAGCCGTAGTCGACCGGATACTGGGTCGAGGTGAACAGCATCCGGTCCAGCCGGATGCGGCCGATCCGGTGGTCCATCTCGTACTTGTTGCGCGATCCCCTGGGGATCTCGACGATCATCTCGATCTCCATGCGTGCCTCCCCGAGAATCCTCTACCCAGCGATGGGCCCTGTGATCGTATCCGCCGCCGGGAGTCAGTGCGCCGCGGCGTTCCAGTCCTGGCCGGTGCCGATGGCGACCTCAAGGCCGACGGTGAGCGGGTAGGCCGTGGTCATGTGGGTGTGGACGAGTTCCTCCACCGCGTCCCGTTCGCCCGGCGCGACCTCCAGGACGATCTCGTCGTGGACCTGGAGCAGCAGCCGGCTGGCGAGCCCGGCGCCGGTGAGCGCCTCGTCCACGCGCAGCATCGCGATCTTGACGATGTCGGCGGCCGAGCCCTGCACGGGGGCGTTCAGCGCCATCCGCTCGGCGGTCTCGCGGCGCTGCCGGTCGTCGCTGGTCAGCTGGGGCAGGTAGCGGCGGCGGCCGAGGAGCGTGCGGGTGTAGCCGGTGCCGCGGGCCTCGGCGACGACGTGGTCGAGGTAGTCGCGGACGCCGCCGAGCCGCTCGAAGTAGGCGTCCATCAGCGGGCGCGCCTCGGCCATCGGGATGGCGAGCTGCCGGGCCAGCCCGAACGCCGACAGGCCGTACGCCAGCCCGTACGACATGGCCTTGATCTTGCGGCGCATGTCCGGGGTGACGGCGTCCGGGGCGACGCGGAACACCTGCGCCGCCGTCGTGGTGTGGAGGTCCTCGCCGGAGTCGAACGCGGCGAGGAGCGTCGGGTCCTGCGACAGGTGCGCCATGACGCGCAGTTCGAGCTGGCCGTAGTCGGCGGTCATCAGCGACTCGAAGCCGTCGCCGGGCAGGAACGCGCGGCGGATGCGCCGCCCCTCCTCGGTTCGGACGGGGATGACCTGGAGGTTCGGTTCGGTGGAGGTGAGGCGGCCGGTGGCGGCGACGGTCTGCTGGAAGGTGGTGTGGATCCGGCCGTCCGCGCCGATCTCCCTGATCAGCCCGGCCACGGTCGTGCGCAGCCGCGCCTGGTCGCGATGGTGCAGCAGGACCTGCGGCAGGCCGTTGTCGGTCTGGGTGGCGAGCCAGGTCAGCGCGTCGAGGTCCGTGGAGTACCCCGACTTGATCTTCTTGGTCTTGGGCAGGCCGAGCTCGCCGAACAGCACCTCCTGGAGCTGCTTCGTCGAACCCGGGTTGAAGCGGCGTCCGGCGATGTCGGCGGCCTCGTCGGCGGCGCGCTCCATCGCGCCGGCGAAGTGCCGTTCCAGCTCGTCGAGGAGTCCCGCGTCGACGTGGACGCCGGTGCGTTCCGCCCTGGCGAGCAGGGCCGACAGGGGCAGCTCGACGTCGCGCAGCAGCGCGTCCATGCCCGTGGAGGCCAGGTCCGCGGCGAACTTGCCCGCCAGGTCGAGGACGGCGCGGGCGCTCAGCATGAGCCCGGCCGCTCCGTCGGCGGGCGGGCGGCGCCCGAGATGCCGTCCGGCGAGGTCGGCGATGCCGTAGGCGGCCAGGCCGGGCAGCAGCAGGTAGGCGGCCATCGCGGTGTCGGCGGCGATCCCTTCGAGCCGCCAGCCGCGCTCGCCGAAGACGCGCAGCAGCGATTTCACGTCGTGCAGGGCCTTGGGACGGCCGGGATCGGCCAGCCATTCGGCGAAGGCCCGCTCGTCGTCCCGGGTGAGGCCGGACGGCTCGAACGAGGCCGCGTGACCGTCGCCGGTGGCCAGCGCGATCCGGGCGATGGTCCCCGTGCCGCGGACCCAGGTGTGGTCGGCGGCCAGCCCGGTCAGGCCGGCCGCGCGGGTCCCGAGCCAGGGCGCCAGCTCGTCCGGCCCCAGCTCCCGGCCCTTGATCGGCTCGGGCGTCCCGCCTTCCCGCGTGCCGTCCTCCGGCGGCCGGCCGCCGCCCGGGTCCGCGGCGAACAGCCGCTGCCGGAGGCTGGCGTTGCGGAACTCCAGCTCGTCCAGCAGGGACGTGAACGCGGACAGGTCGTAGGGCCGCCGCCGCAGGTCGCCGATCTCGACCGGCAGGTCCAGGTCGCGGACGAGTTCGGTCAGCCGCCGGTTCAGCCGCACGGAGTCCGCGGCGGCGCGCAGCCTCTCCCCCGCCTTCCCCTTCACCTCGCCCGCGCGGTCCAGCAGCGTTTCGAGGGAGCCGAACTCGCGGACCCACTTCGCCGCCGTCTTCTCGCCGATGCCCGGGATGCTCGGCAGGTTGTCGGACGGGTCGCCGCGCAGCGCCGCGAAGTCCGGGTACTGCGCCGGGCTCAGCCCGTACTTCTCCCGCACCGCCTCCGGCGTGTACCGGATCATCTCCGACGCCGTCCGGTAGAAGTACAGGACGGTGACGTGGTCGCTGACGAGCTGCAGCACGTCCCGGTCGCCCGTGATGATCAGCACCTGGAGGCCGTCCGCCTCGGCCCTGGCGGTGAGGGACGCGATGACGTCGTCGGCCTCGTAGCCGGGCGCCCGCAGCACCGGCATGCTCATCGCGGCGAGCAGCTCGTCCAGGATCCTCAGCTGGCTGCCGAACTCCTCCGGTGAGCGCGACCGCGTCGCCTTGTACTCGGGGAACGCCTCGGTCCGGAACGTCCGCCGCGACACGTCGAACGCGACCGCCGCATGCGTCGGGCGCTCGTCGCGCAGCGCGTTGGCCAGCATGTTCGCGAACCCGTACACGACGTTGGTCGGCTGCCCGGCGGTCGTGCTGAAGTTCTCGACCGGCAGCGCGTAGAAGGCCCGGTACGCCAGCGAGTGGCCGTCCAGGAGGAGCAGGCAGGGCCGGTCGGTCATGCGTCACATCCTGGCACCGGGGAACGAGGCATGAAACGGCAGGACGACTTGTTGGAGGCGGCATGACGAAGATCGAACTGGGACGCCTCGGGATCTGGCGGCCGTGGAGCGAACTCGATCCGGACCTGGCCAAGGACGTCGAGGACCTCGGCTACGGCACGATCTGGATCGGCGGCTCGCCGCGCGGGGACCTGAAGATCGCCGACCGGCTCCTCGCCGCCACCGACCGCATCGTGATCGCGACCGGCATCGTGAACATGTGGGACACGCCCGCCGAGGAGGTCGCCGCCTCCTACCACCGGCTCGACCAGGCCTACGGCGGGCGGTTCCTCCTCGGCGCCGGCATCGGCCATCCGGAGGCGACGCAGGAGTACCGGAGCCCGTACGAGACGATCGTCCGGTATCTGGACAGGCTCGACGCCGCGGACGTCCCGGTGGAGGGACGGGTACTCGCCGCGCTGGGGCCGAAGGTGCTGCGGCTGTCGGCGGAACGCGCCGGGGGCGCGCACCCGTACCTGACCACGCCCGAGCACACGCGCCTGGCACGGGAGGCGCTCGGCGAGGGACCGATCCTCGCCCCGGACCAGAAGGTCGTGCTCGACACCGACCCGGAGCGGGCCCGCGCGCTGGCCAGGGAGAAGATCGGCTTCTATTTCAAGCTCAGGAACTACGTCTCCAGCTGGAAGCGGCTGGGCTTCACCGACGACGACGTCGCCGGGGACGGCAGCGACGCGATCATCGACGCGCTCGTCGCGCACGGGGACCCGGCGGCGGTGACCGCGCGGCTCGCCGGCCACCTGGACGCGGGCGCCGACCATGTGGCGGTCCAGGTGCTCACCGAGAGGGGCGGGGACCCCCGTCCGGCGCTGCGGACGATCGCCGAGACGCTCCCGCCTCGCTGACTCACGGCGGGACGAAGGGGCGAGGGACGCGCCCGCGGCGCGGCGGGGCGCGTCGTGGCGCGTCCCTCGGAACCCGGAAGTGACTACCGGAAGTGACTACTTCGTGGCACGGTGGCCGATCACGCCCGGCTCGGCGTGGCTCCTGGCCTGCCGCTTCCTGGCGAGTTCGTTGCCGTTGACCGTCAGGGTGCTGTACGCGAACTTCTGGGTGACCGCGGCGGCCGCGTCGATCATCTGGTCGAAGCCCTTGAGGTTCACGTTGCCGAAGCGGTCGCAGACCTCGTGGTAGCACGGGTCGTACGCCTGGCCCGCGGTTCCGCCGTACACCGCCGCCTGCTCGGCCGTCTTGATCCCCTCGGCGCCGGTGAACAGGCCGCCGGCGGGGATGCCCACGGTGATGAAGGCGTTGTAGTCCGACCGCCCGTTGAACGGCGTCGGGTCGGATTCGAGGCCGAGCCCGGCGAAGTGGTCGGTGAACGCCTTCTCGATCGCGCCGGACCCGGCGGGCGACTCGACGGGGTTCTGGCCCTCGCTGTTGTCGCCGTCGTAGACGAACCGCACGAAGTTCGGCGAGCCGATCATGTCGAAGTTGAGGTTCAGGGCGATCTTGTCCCGTTCCTCCTGCGGCAGGCTGTCGACGTAGTGCTGGGAACCGATCAGGCCCTCCTCCTCGGCTCCCCAGAACGCGAACCGCACGGTGTTGCGGACCTTGGGCCCGAGCTTGCGGATCTGCTCGGCCATCTCCAGCAGCGCCGCGACGCCCGAGCCGTTGTCGTTGATGCCGGGGCCATCGGTGACGCTGTCGAGGTGCGCTCCGACGACGACGACGTTGTCGTCCTTGCCGCGCCGGGTGTCGGCGAGGACGTTGGCCGTCTCGCGCTTCTCGGTGAAGGTGTCGGTCTTGACGCGCAGCGTCACGCCGCCGTCCTGCGCCTGCCGGACGAGGTCCGTCCCGACGGCGTTGGTCGGGCCGATGACCGGGATGCCGTACGGGGTCGCCAGCGTGCCCGCCACGGGACCGGGCTGGTCGGGGACCTGGTAGATGGCGACGGCGCTCGCGCCGGCGGCGATGGCGTGGTCGGTCTTGAGAGCGAAGGTGCAGCCGCCGCGCTGGATCAGCGCGATGTTCCCCTCGGGGAAGCCGGTGAAGTCGCCGGCCTCGCAGCCGCTGCCGACGCCGGCGGCGTCCGGGTCGACGGGGGACGCGGCGGCGGTGACGTCGCCCGCGCCGGAGTACTGCATGGTCGCGAAGTCGGTGCCCGGCTCGAACGCCTTCTGCTCGGGCGCGGTCTGCTCGAAGACCGGTTCCGACAATTCCTGCCAGAAGTCGAATTCGAACTTCTGGATCGCCGGCTCGTATCCGGCCCGTTCGAGCTGGTTCGCGAGGTATTTGACGGTGATCTCACTGCCCGGTAGCCCGGCGGCCCGGTTGCCGCCGTTCGCGTCCGCGATCTTCTGCAGGTTCTGCTGGTGATGGCGGACGTTCTTGAGCTTGACGAGCTTGGACAGCTTGGGTGGCCTGGGCGCCGCCTGGGCCGGGACCGCCGCCACGGTGGTGGCGGCGAGCGACAGCCCGAGGAGCGTGGCCAGCGCGGCTCTGCGCATGACTAGGTCTCCGTGTGTGGGGGGACGAAGCAACCCGAATCCTGACATGCGTCAATTCCTGCAACAAGACACGACTTTGCATCAAAATAGCCAGTATTGGACACCTGGGGAACGCGCCCCCCACGGTTGCGTCCGTCCCCATGACCACCGTCCGTCCCCCTGTGCCCACCGGGAGTGCCGATCGCGGCGCCGCAGCAGAAGCGCACCGTCCGAGGCCCGCACTGGAATGGCAGCGCACGCACGTGTCATGACCTGCAGAAATGAAGGAGCGGATTGGCCGGCCGCCGGCCACGCGGGCAGCGGGCTCCGCCCTTTCGCCGGTCCGAGTTCCAGCAGGTGAGACGCTGGCTCCGGACAAAACAACGTGAGTATGCTTCGTCACCCTTGCAGAACCCTTTGCAGATGGTGGCCGCCGACGATCAGGAGTTGGGCCGTTGTCGAGTCCCGAACAGGCGCACAGATCCCACGGACGCCCGCGCACGCGCCCGATCGGATGGCGGATCGTGCCGCTCCTGGCGATCCCCCTCGTGTCCCTGATGGTCCTCTGGGCGATCTCGGCCGTCCCCGCGATCAATGACGCACTGCGGCAGAACCGGTACGCGGACAGTTTCGACCGCGTCGGCGACCCGGCCAGGTTCGCCATGCAGGCCGTGCAGGGTGAACGCGCCACCGCCATCGCGGCGCTGACGTCGCCCTCCCCCACGGCCACGCAGCGGTTCCAGGAGACGATCGGCAAGACCGACCAGTCGGCGAACGCCTTCCGCACCCTGGCGTTCGCCCCCGAGAACATCGACGCCATGCCCGGCGAGGTGGCGCAGCGCATGCGCGACGTCGGCAGGCAGTTCGACCGGCTGGCCGGCTTCCGGTCGCAGGTCAACGCCCGGGACATTTCCACGCTGGAGGTGATCAGCGCCTACAGCAGCGTCCTCGACAACGTGGCGCGGCTGCTCAGCACGATGGTGGCGATCGACGACGTCACCGTCTTCCAGCAGAACAAGGGCAGCCTGTACATGTTCTGGGCGCACGACTTCCTGCTCCGCGAGGACCTGCTGCTCTCCAGCCTGCGCGGCCGGCTGAAGCCCGGCGAACGCGCCGCGTTCGCCCAGTACGCGGGCGGCCGCTCGCAACTGTTCGAACTCGCCGGGGACCAGCTCAGCGGCCGTGCCGCGCAGACCATGCGCGGCCTGGCGGAATCTTCCGCCTACACCGAGTTCGTGGCGCTGGAGACTTCCGTCGTACAGCAGGGAAGGGCTCCGGACCCGCAGCGCTGGAAGGCCGTCACCACGGCGGCCGGGCGGGTGTGGCTCGGCACGGTCCTCAAGGCCAGCGACGAGATCCGGCAGGACGACGTCGAGCCGGCCGACCAGCGGATCTGGATGCGGGTCTACCTCACGGGCGGCGTCGGGCTGCTCGCCGTCATCGCGTCCCTCGTGCTGTCGCTGGTGTTCGCCCGCCGCCACGCCGGCGAGCTCAGGCGGCTGCAGCGGTCGGCGCAGGAACTGGCGAACGAGCGTCTCCCCCGCGTCGTCGCGCGGCTGCGGCGCGGCGAACCGGTCGACCTGGAGACCGAGACACCCCGCCCGGCGACCGGGAAGACCCGAGAGGTCGCCCTGGTCGGCGAGGCGCTCGACACCGTCCAGCGGACGGCAATCAGCACCGCGATCAGCGAGGCGGAGCTGCGGGGGAGCATCAACCGCGTCTTCATCAACCTGTCGTGGCGCAGCCAGTCGCTGCTGCACCGCCAGCTCCGGCTGCTGGACCAGATGGAGCGCCGCGCGTCCAGCCCCGAGGAGCTGGACGACCTGTTCCGCCTCGACCACCTGACCACCCGCATGCGGCGGCACGCCGAGGGCCTGGTCATCCTGTCCGGCTCGCCGACGGTGCGGGCGTGGGACCACCCCGTCGTCGCCGAGGACGTGGTCCGCGCCGCGATCGCCGAGGTGGAGGACTACACCCGGGTCGAGGTGACCGGCGCCTCGTCCGCCGCCGTCACCGGCGGCGTCGTCGCCGACGTCATCCACCTGCTCGCCGAGCTGATCGAGAACGCCGCCTCGTTCTCCCCGCCGGCCACGGAGGTCACGGTCAAGGTCGAGACCGTCGCCAACGGGCTCGCGGTGGAGGTCGTCGACCGCGGCGTCGGCCTGCACCCCGACGAGCTGGACGAGCTGAACCGGCGGCTGGCCAGCGCCGTCGAGTTCGACCTGGTCGACACCGAGCGGCTCGGGCTGTTCGTCGTCGCGCGGCTGGCGGCGCGGCACGGCATCAAGGTGTCGCTGCAGCCCTCGGCGTACGGGGGGCTCACCGCGATCGTCCTCATCCCGCACACGCTGGTGGTCCTGGACGACGAGTGGCAGCAGCTGGCCCGCGGGACCGACGCGCGGCAGCCGCAGCCCGCCGGTGCGATGGCGGCGGGCGGCGGCGGGCCCCGCCTCGGCCGCCCCGTCCGTCCCGCGCTCCCGGCGGCCGGCCCGCCGGCCGGCGACCCGGCCGGCGACCCGCGGTCCACCGGCCCGCTGCCCGCCGCTCCCCCGC
>NZ_SMKK01000026.1 GCF_004348425.1 Actinomadura sp. 7K507 | reverse complement strand
ATGTCCGGGGGCGCGGGCGGGCCGGGTCGAAGCGGATCACCACCGGCAGGTCGGGCATGCCGACGGCGCGGCGGTAGCGTTCGACCGGGCCCGCGCCCAGCTCCCCGTACACCTCGCCGACCAGGGTGTCGCCGGCGCAGGCGACCTTCAGCAGCAGGCGCGGCTTGTCCGCCGTGCCGGTGAGGCGGGCGCGGACGTCGTGGACGCCGGGCAGCTCCCGCGCGTCCCGGACCAGGGCGCCGGCCGCGTCCCCGGCGCGGACGCGGGTCTGCGCGTCGAGGTCCGGCCACCACTGGTGGACGAGGTACCGGGCCTGGACGACCAGCCACAGCTGGCCGGCGAGGGCGAGGATCTCCGCGACGCCCGCCGCGGCGGGCAGGAACCAGCCGGTGCCGTCGGCGAACCGCGCCAGCGCGGGATCGAGCAGCGGCCCCTCCGCCGGGGCGCCGAAGACGCCGAGCCCGGCGGCGAGCGCCGTGCCGCCGCACGCGAACAGCACCGCCCCGGTCAACGCGATCGCGATCCGCACGTCAGTCCCTCCGCCAGCCGAGCCGGACGTCGACCCGCGGCCGGTGCATCGGCTCGATGCGGTCCAGCCGCGCGTCGACGGCGATGTGGACGAGCTCTTCCAGGTTCGCCGGGTTCCGGTACTCGGTGGTCGCCCAGACGACGACGCCCCGGCGGAAGATCCCGAGGCCGCGGACGCGGGCGCTCTCGATACCGGGGACGGTGAGCGCCGCGTCCGCGAGCGTCCGGCGCAGGGCGGTGCGGCCGATGGCGCCGGCCTGGCGCGGGTCGGAGCCGGCCAGCGGGACGCCGCGCAGGCGGCCGGGCAGCGCGGCCAGCAGGAACGCGAGGCCGAAGACGGTGATCGAGGCCGCCCACAGCAGGACTTCCGGGTCGCGCCAGGAGCGGCTGCGCAGCGCGCCCGCCACGATGTCAACGCCGGGGACCGGGTGGACGCCGGAGCCGAGCGCGGCGGCGAGGAGCTCGATGGCGGCCACCCCGCCCGCCACGGCGACCAGCAGCGCGGCGGCGAACCCGGCGAACGCGCGCCGCGGCCGGAACTCACGGACGGCGAGCCGCCGCGCCTGCCGCTCGTTGCGAGCCTCCTCGATCAGGTCCTTGACCAGCGTCTCGGTCATGGCCACCCCCGTGAGCCATAGGCACGTCCGACATCATCACCCATGGTGAGGCATTGTCACGTGGAGTAACACGCGCCATGCCGACGTCCGGCGCGTTCGCCGGGAGCGATCGTGCAGGTCAGCGGAAGACGACCGTCCGGTCACCGTTGAGGAGGATGCGGTGCTCGCAGTGCCAGCGGACCGCGCGGGCGAGGGCGAGGCATTCGACGTCGCGTCCCACGGCCACCAGTTCCTCCGGGCTGTGGGTGTGGTCGACGCGGGCGACCTCCTGCTCGATGATCGGGCCCTCGTCCAGGTCGGCGGTGACGTAGTGCGCGGTGGCGCCGATCAGCTTCACGCCGCGCGCGTGCGCCTGGTGGTAGGGGCGGGCGCCCTTGAAGCTCGGCAGGAACGAGTGGTGGATGTTGATGATCGCGCCGGGCAGCTTGGCGCAGAAGTCGTCGGAGAGGATCTGCATGTACCGGGCGAGGACGACGAGGTCGGCGCGGTAGTGCTCCACCAGCGTGAGGATCTCGGCCTCCTGCGCGGCCTTGCCGCCGGACCCGGCCGGCAGATGGTGGTAGTCGATCCCGTACGACTGGGTGAGGGGCCGCAGGTCGGGATGGTTGGACGCGACCGCGACGACGTCGATGTCGAGCAGCCCCGACCGCGTCCGGTACAGCAGGTCGTTGAGGCAGTGCCCGCCCTTCGACACCATGATCAGGACGCGCGGGCGGTCGGCCAGCGCGTGCAGCCGCCACTGCAGCCCGAGCTCGGGCACCAGGGACGCGAACGCGCCGCGCAGCTCGTCGGGGTCGGTGTCGTCCAGGGCCGCGAACTGCACCCGCATGAAGAACGTTCCGGATCCCGCGTCGCCGAACTGCTGGCTCTCCAGGATGTTGCAGCCGCGCTCGGCCAGCAGTCCCGAGACGGCGGCGACGATGCCGGGCCGGTCGGGGCAGGAAAGGGTCAGCACGTATTCGTTCAACGGTCTCACTCTTGATTCACGGCGCGGACGGAACCCCGGCCGCCGAAAGGCGCGATGCGGCAGCTCAGGGCGGGTCCCTCCGAGGGTACGCGGGTACGGACGGCCCCGCGGACTACTGATGAGTAGTTTGCGGGCTTGATTTGAGGTTAGTTTTGCCTTCATGCGGCGAATCCTGCTGGTTGGACTGACGGTCACCCTCGTGCTCGCGGGCTGCACCACCGACGGCGACGAGGGCACCGGCGGCGAGGGCGGGCGTCCCGCGAAGGTGGACGGCATCCCCACCTCGGAAGGCACGCACAAGCAGAAGATGGACGTGGGGACGATCGGGCACCGCGAGTTCCTGCTGCACGTCCCGTCCAAGGTGTCGGGCGGCGAGTGGGAGGACGGCAAGCCCGCCGAGCCGCCCGCGCTGGTCATCGCCCTGCACGGCGGGCTCGCCACCATGGGCAAGATGGAGGACATGTCCGGCTTCAACGGGCTGTCGGACGAGAACGGCTTCCTCGTCGCCTACCCGAACGGCGTCATGACCACGTGGAACGCCGGCGACTGCTGCGGCGCGGCGAAGGTCGGCAACGTGGACGACGTCGGGTTCCTCACCAAGCTGATCGACAAGGTCACCGGCGCCGGGCTGGCCGATCCGGACCGCGTCTACGTCACCGGGTTCTCCAACGGCGCAGGCATGGCATACCGGATGGCGTGCGAGAAGCCCGGGAAGGTCGCGGCGATCGGTGTCGTGGAGGGCGCGCTGGTCACCGACTGCGACCCCGGCGAACCGGTCTCGGCGATGATCTTCCATGGGACGGCGGACGGGAGCGTGCCGTTCGACGGCGGCGGGAACCGCGACTTCAACGACCGGCGGCCGTTCCCGCCCGTGTCCGAGGCCGTCGAGTTCTGGCGCCGGGTCGCCGGGCTGCCCGAACCGGCCGAGCGGGTCAAGGCGCGCACCGACGACACCGAGTGCGAGAGCACGGGCAAGGGCGACCAGGGCGTCGCGGTGGCCTTCTGCAAGATCAACGGCGGTAAGCACGTGTGGCCGGACGAGGCGAGCGCGATGCTGTGGGATTTCTTCGCCGACCACCCCCGCGGCGGCCGATGACCGTTACGTGAGAGCTTTTCACATTCGCCGGTCTGTGGCAGTCTGGCCTGCATGAACCTCCGGGACCGCTATGACGCCGCGACGGCCGGGATCGAGGCGCCGTTCGCGGTCGTCGACCTGGCGGCCTTCCGCGCCAACGCCGACGGCCTCGTCCGGCGCGCCGCCGGCAAGCCCATCCGGGTGGCGAGCAAATCGGTGCGCTGCCGGTCGCTGCTGGAAGACGTCCTCGCCATGGATGGCTTCGCCGGGGTCATGGCGTTCACGCTCCCCGAGGCCCTCTGGCTCGCCGGAGAG
The DNA here is from genome assembly GCF_004348425.1 of Actinomadura sp. 7K507. Lineage (GTDB taxonomy): Bacteria > Actinomycetota > Actinomycetes > Streptosporangiales > Streptosporangiaceae > Spirillospora. Next base: position 48,074 of record NZ_SMKK01000026.1, on the reverse strand, counting down.
CGCGTCAGCGACGACATCCTCGTCGCCTACCCCACCGCCGACCGCACCGCCATCGCCGAACTGGCCGCCGACGACGCCGCCGCCCGCGCCATCACGCTCATGGTCGACTGCCCCGAGCACCTCGACCTGATCGAATCGGCCGCCGGCGACCGGGCGGTCCGCGTCTGCATCGACGTCGACGCCTCCTACCGCCCGCTGGCCGGACGGGTCCGGATCGGCGCGCTGCGCTCCCCGCTGCGCACCCCCGCCCAGGTCAGCGCGTTCGCCGAGGCGATACTCAAGCGGCCGTCGCTCGACCTCGTCGGGCTCATGGCCTACGAGTCGCAGATCGCCGGGGTCGGGGACGTCCCGCCCGGACGTCCCGCGCGGGCCCGCGTCATCCGCGGCATGCAGCAGCGGTCCCGGATGGAGCTCGCCCGGCGCCGCGCCGCGATCGTCCGGGCCGTCCGGGAGCTGACCGACCTGGAGTTCGTCAACGGCGGCGGCACCGGCAGCGTCGAGAAGACCGCCGCCGAGCGCGCGGTCACCGAGGTCGCGGCCGGGTCCGGCCTCTACCAGCCGCACCTGTTCGACCAGTACTCCAACTTCAGCGGCCGTCCCGCCGCGCTGTTCGCCCTGCCGGTCGTGCGGCGCCCGGCGCCCGGCGTCGCGACCTGCCTCGGCGGCGGCTACCTCGCCTCCGGCACCGGCGACACCGTCCGCCTCCCCCAGCCGTACCTGCCGACCGGCCTGGCCTACGACGGCAACGAGGGCGCCGGCGAGGTGCAGACGCCGCTGCTCGGCCGCTCCGCCGACCTGCTGTCCATCGGCGACCGCGTCTGGTTCCGGCACACCAAGGCCGGTGAGCTGTGCGAACGCTTCGACGCCCTGCACCTCATCGACGGCGACCGGGTGACCCGGACCGTCCCCACCTACCGGGGCGAGGGCAAGACGTTCCTCTGAGGCGCGCCCGAGCGTTTAGGTTGGGCGTATGAGCGACGCTCCCATGATCAGTGTCCGCGGTGAGGCGGTGCTGGAGGCCGAGCCGGAGATCGCGCGGCTGACCGTGCACGTCCAGTCCCAGGAGTCCGACCGGCGCACGGCCCTGGACCGGCTCACCGAGCGCAACCAGCACTGCCTCGACCTCGTCAAGTCCTACGGCGAGGCCGTCGAGAAGCTCGAGACGGGCGGGCTGTCGATCACTCCGCTGCTGAAGTACAAGCGGCGCGAGGGCGACATCCGCGCCTACCGCGGCACCGTCCAGATCAAGATCACGGTCGCGGACTTCGGGGTGCTCGGCGAACTCGTCACCCGGCTCGGCGACCTCGAGCGCACCGCCGTGGACGGTCCCGAGTGGGACCTGCGGCGCGAGAGCGAGGTGTACGGGCGGGCCGCCCGGCAGGCCGCCCACGAGGCCGTCGAGCGCGCCCGCAGCTACGCCGACGCGCTCGGGTCCCGGCTCACCGGCCTGGTCGAACTGTCGGACGAGGGCCTCGGCAGGCCGCAGGAGCGGCCCGTCGCGCTCGCCGCCGCGTACGGGCGGGCCCCCGGCGGCGCGGAGGCGGAGCCCGAGCCGATCGACCTGGAGCCCGCCAAGCAGATCGTCCGCGCCGCCGTCGAGGCGCGCTTCACCGTGTCGCCGCCGGACCTGGATCCGCGGTGAAGATCGCGATCATCGGGGCGGGCAGCGGCTACATGCCCGGCGTGATCCGGGGACTGCTGCACCGCGCCGGCGACCTGGCGGGCACCGAGCTGTCCTGCTACGACATCGACACCGGGCACCTGGTGGTCATGACGCGGCTCGCGCGCAACATGTTCGCCGCCCGCGACGCCGCGTTCACCGTCTCCGCCCACACCGACCTCAAATCCGCGCTGGACGGCGCGTCCTACGTCTTCACGACGTTCCGGCCCGGCGGGCTCGCCGCACGGCACCTGGACGAGTCGATCCCGCTCAAGCACGGCGTCGTCGGGCAGGAGACCGCGGGGCCCGGCGGGTTCCTGATGGCGCTGCGCTCCGTGCCCGTCCTGCTGGAGATCGCGTCCGCCACCGGCCCGGACGCCTGGATCGTCAACTACACCAACCCCACGAACATCGTCACCGACGCCGTCGCCCGCGCCACCGGCGCCCGCGTCATCGGACTGTGCGACCAGGCCGTCGGCGACACCGAGATGTGGGCCGACCTGCTCGGCCTCCCGTTCGAGGGACTGGAGGCCGACTGGACCGGCCTCAACCACGCCACATGGGCGCAGCGGCTCCGGCTCGACGGCCACGACCTCGACGTCCCGCTGCTGCTGGACGACCTGAAGGTCCCCGGCGGGGGCGCGACACCATGGCGCGACCCGTCCCGCATGGCCGAACTCGCCAAAACGCTCGGATTCCTGCCCAACTCCTACGCCAAGTACTACTTCTTCCACGACGAAGTGGTCGAAGAGCTACGCAAGAAGGGCACGACCCGCGCGCAGGACATCCTCGCCATGCTCCCCGCCTACTACGAGCAGGTCACCGCCGAGTCCGGGAAGGCCGATCCCGACCCGTCCCGCGAGCGCGGCGGCGGCGAGCACGGCGAGTTCGCCGTCGACGTCATCTGCGCGCTGCACCGCGACGAGGGCCGCCGGATGATCGTCAACACCCGCAACAACGGCGCGATCCCGTCCCTGGACCCCGACGCGATCGTCGAGGTCCCGTCGCTCGTCGGACGCTCCGGGCCGGTCCCGCTGACGATGGGGCCGCTCCCCGGGCCGGTGCGCGGCCTCACCCAGGCGATCCACGCCTACGAGCGGCTCGCGTCCGACGCCGCCGTCACCGGCGACCGCCGGACCGCGCTGCAGGCCCTCATGGCGCACCCGTTCGTCCGGAGCAAGCACACCGCCGAGAAGATCCTGGACGAGGGACTCGCCGCCCACCGCGGGCACCTCCCCCAGTTCACCTGACCCGCCCCGTCGTCCGACTGAACGGGGAAGGCCCCGGGCCCGTACTCCCTGACGTGGGAGGAACGGACTGCGGGGAGTACCGCATCGGGCTCGGCGTCTACGCCCTGGGACGGCTGCCGGGCGCCGAGGCCGACGAGCTGTCGGCGCACCTGCGCGGCTGCCCGCCCTGCCGCGCCGAGCTGGCCGAGCTGCGCGCCGTCGCCGAACTCCTCGCCCACAGCGTCCCGCGACCCCCCGGCGGCGGACGCGGCACGGCCGTCGCGGCACGAAAAGGCGCCGGCCGCAGACCGCGGACCGGCGCCTCCCTGATGCGGCTCAGCGGCGCTTGCGCCTACGGTTCAGGAGGACCAGGGCGGTCACGGTGACCGCGGCCCCGACGCCCGCCAGGACCAGGCGTTTGTCGACACCGCCGGCACCGGGGACATCGTCGCTCTCGTCGTCCGAGGACGGACGCACGAGCGCGCCGACGGTCCTGGCGACCTGACCCGCCTCCTCCTTCAGCCGATCGGCGCCCCGCTGCGCGACCTTCTTCGGATGGACCCGGTCGGCGACCTCGTCGATGGTACGTGCGAGCTCCTGGACATTGCGCTCTATGTACCTTTCCAGCCCTTCCGGGTCGCTGGGCCTGTCAGCCATGCCGTGTCCTTATCGTGTGGGGCGAAACCTTGACCAGCGAAGCATGATCCGAACAGTCTGGCAGGTCTTCCCCCCGAACGCCCGCCTCACCCCGGACGGGTACGGTTGGAGCCATCATCCGAGCGAAAGGCGGGACAGGTGTCCGAGCGGCTTCAGCCGGGCGATGTCGCCCCCGATTTCGAGCTTCCCGACGCCGACGCGTCCCCGGTGTCACTGGCCTCGCTGCGCGGGAAGCGCGTGATCCTCTACTTCTACCCGGCGGCCATGACGCCCGGCTGCACCAAGGAGTCGGTGGACTTCGAGAGCGCCTTCGGCGACCTGGAGGCCGCCGGCGTCACCGTCGTCGGCGTCTCCCCCGACAAGCCCGCCAAGCTCGCGAAGTTCCGGGAGAAGGAGGGTCTGACCTTCCCGCTGCTGTCCGACCCGGACACCGAGGTTCTGAAGGCCTACGGCGCGTACGGGGAGAAGAAGCTCTACGGCAAGGTCGTCGTGGGCGTCATCCGCTCCACGTTCATCATCGACGCCGACGGCAAGATCGAGAAGGCGTACTACAACGTGAAGGCCACCGGCCACGTGGAGCGCCTCCGCCGCGACCTCGGCGTCTAGCCCCCGCGTCACGCGCCATGCGGAACCCTGAACCGGCCCGCGGCGCGGGCCGGTTCATCGCTTTCCAAGGTGCAGGGTGCGGGCGGGGGGATTCGAACCCCCACGGTGTCTCCACCAACAGGACCTAAACCTGCCGCGTATGCCTGGTTTCGCCACGCCCGCCGGTGCTCCCGTCCGGGAGCGCGTTCAGCTTAGCGTTCTGACCGGCGGCCCCGGCAACGCAATTGCCCCGGTGCGACGTGGCGGGCACGCGGCGCCGGCGGGGCCTGTCGCGCACCGGAGGTACGGCGCGGCGGGCGCCAGGCGGCCTGAACGGATAAGGGACACGGCCGCAATGGATTTGCGGACATCAGCTACGCGAATCGGCGGCATTATCTGAAAAACGGTATCGGCGGGGCCGCGGCGGGCGGCCTAGGCTTGATGGGTCCGGCCTTCGGCACAGTCGGTGACGCCATGATCACGAGTTCGTCGGGAACGGTTCTGAACGCCTCCTTCACGCACCGCCTGCTGCCCTACGACGGCGCGGACCAGTTCCTCGACGGCGCCGTCCCCTTCCTGCTGGACGGGCTCGACAGCGGCGACCGCGTCCTCGCCGTCTGCGGGACCGGGCAGGAGATGCTGCTGCGGGACGCCCTCGGCCCCGCCGACGCCGGCATCGAGTTCGCCGACCCGGCGGCCTGGTATTCGCACCCCGCGCGGACGCTGGCGGACTGCCTGAGCCAGGCCGACGACGCGGCCCTGCGGGGAAGCAGGCTGCGGCTCCTCGGGGAACCGGCGTGGACGTCGCGGTCCCCGCTGGAGGTCCTCGAATGGCAGCGGATCGAGGCCGTCCTCAACGTCGCGTTCCGCGGCACCGGCGCGTCCCTCATGTGCCCGTACTCGGCCACGCTCCCGGCGGGCACCGTCGCGGCGGCGCGCAAGACCCATCCGGAGACCGTGCGAGGCGGCCGGTCCCTGGCCAACCCGGGGTACATCGACCCCTGGGCCTACTGCGAGCAGTGCGACCGCGAGCCGCTGCCCCACCCGCCGCCCGGCGCCGACGCGCTGAAGATCGAGCGGGCGGACCTGTACTGGCTGCGCGCCTACGTCACCGACTACGCCCGGCAGACCCCGCTTCCGGCCGAGGACCGCAAGCGCCTCCTCGTCGCCGTCACCGAGGTCGTCACCAACGCGATGCGGCACGGCGAGCCGCCCATCATCCTGCGCATGTGGACGGAGACGGACGCGGGCGGCGCGGCCTTCGTCTGCGAGGTCACCGACGAGGGGCGGTGGGCGCCGGACACCGGATACGGGCTCATCCCTCCGCGTCCCGCGGGCACCGCCTCGGGAAGCCGGTTCGGGCTGTGGGCGGTGCGGCTGCTGTGCTCGATCGTGCAGGTCAGGACGGGAGACGGCGGCAGCGTCGTCCGGCTCAGGCTCGACCTCCCGGACCCTGCCGGCCCTGTCGTCCCGGACGGAGAGTGAGCGGTTCCATGCGTTGGGCTTCCAAAAACCTCCGGACGGCGTACGCTGAACGAATCACCGACCTCGATGGGCAGGCCCCATGATCAGCGAGCGGGAGACCCCCTGGTTCGCCAAACGTCCTGTCAGCGCAGTCCGGCCGGGAGACCACGGCTGGCTGGCCTACAGCGGCTTCGAGGAGCGCGACCGGGTCATCGGCCCGTTCGTCAAGGAGGGCCTGCGCACCAACGAGAAGGTCGTGTACGTCACCGACGCGCCGGCCGACCGGCTTCCCGGCCTCGGCCCACGGCACCGGATCGACCTGGACGCCTACGGCAGGGCGGGCCAGCTGCGGGTGATCTCCCGGCAGGACGCCTGCCTCAACCGGCGGGGCGAGTTCGAGCCCGCCATGATGCTGGACACGATCGGCCGCGAGGTGGACGGCGCGTTCACGCAGGGCTTCCGCGCCGTGCGCCTCACCACCGACTACAGCTGGCTGATGAACGCGCCGAACCCGCCCGACCTCGGCCGGATGCTCGGCTGCGAGCACCGGGTGGGCGACGCGGTCTCGCCGAGCACGATGGCGATGGCGATCTGCCAGATCGACCGGCACGCGTGCCCGCATGACGAGCTCATCGCCCTCCGCGACACACACGAGGTCCTCGTGGAAGTGAACCCCGAATTCGATGACGGGATCCTGAAGATAGTGCGCACATTCGAACCCGACGGCCTGCGGGTCGAGGGCGAGCTGGACGCCGCCCGGCACACCGTGTTCGCCGAGCAGCTCGCGCAGGTGAGCACCGAGCGGCGCGGCATCCACCTCGACCTGTCCCGGCTCGCCTTCATCGACCTCGGCGGCCTGAACCTGCTGGCCCGGCACGCGACCGGGCTGCCCGCCGGCGAGCCGCTGGTCCTCGACCATCTGGCGCCCGACGTGGAGAGCGTCATCGAGATGGTCGGCTGGCACCGGCTGCCGGGCCTCGCCCGCGGCGGCGAACCGGGGCGCCCGGACACGGAGGGCACGAGCTGATGTCCATGGAGCACCAGGCGTTCCTGTACCGCGACATCGACGACTTCCTGTCGGTCACCGTGCCGTACCTCCGGTCCGGGCTGGAACGGGACCAGGCCGTCATCGCCGTCGTCCGCGAACCCAACCTGACCGCGCTGCGCGACGTGCTCCCCCCGCGCGACGCGCCGATCCTGTACTTCGGCTCGGCGGAGTTCTACCAGCACCCCGTCCACACCCTGCGCGACTACCAGAACGTCGTGAAGGAGAGCGCGCCGCGCAGCGTGTGCGCGCTGGCCGAGCCCGTCTGGGACGGCTGGGACGAGCGGCAGACGCTGGAGTGGATCCGCTACGAGTCCCTCATCAACGTGGTGTTCGAGGGTTCGGGGGCGCGTGCGCTGTGCCCCTACGACACCGGCACGCTGCCGCACCGCATCGTCGCGGAGGCGAGGCGGACCCATCCCCGGCTGCTCGCCCCGGACCACGACGGCCCGAACGAGGAGTACGTCGACCCGGAGACGTTCGGGTCCGGCTGCGACCGCGGGCTGCGCTTCGACCGTCCCCGCACCGCCGAGTACCTCCCCATCGAGAACGACGACCTGTCCGCGCTGCGGTCGTTCGTCGGCGAGCGCGCCTGCCGCCACGGCCTCACCCAGCCGGCGGCGCGCAACCTGGTCACAGCCGCGAACGAGGTCGCGGCCAACGCGCTGCAGCACGGCACACCGCCGATCGGCCTCTGGGTGTGGCAGGACGGCACCGACCTCGCCTGCGAGATCGGCGACAACGGCTTCTGGCGCCCCGGCCCCAGCTCCCTGACGGGGTTCATCCCACCGGACACGGCCCTCCAGCGCGGCTTCGGCCTGTGGACCGTCCGCCTCTTGGTCGACCTGATGGAACTACGAGCAGGCTGGGACGGCACGTTCGTCCGCTTGTGGGCCTGCGGGAGTGCCCGCGGCTAAGGGGCTAAGGGAGAAGCGCGTTGGGGAGGAGGTCCGCCAGGGCGCGGAAGGCCTTGCCGCGGTGGCTTATGGCGTCCTTCTCCTGCGGGGTCATCTCCGCGGTGGTGCGGGTTTCGCCGTCGGGGACGAAGATCGGGTCGTAGCCGAAGCCGCCGGAGCCGCGCGGCTCGCGGACGAGGGCGCCGCGCATCTCCCCCTCGACGCCGTGCTCGGTGCCGTTCGGGACGACGAGGACGGCCGCACATACGAACGCCGCGCCGCGCTGCCCGTCGGCGACGTCGGCGATCTGGTCGAGGACCAGCTTGAGGTTGGCGGCGTCGCGGTCGCCGGCGCCGAACCGTCCCGACCAGCGGGCCGACAGGACGCCGGGCATGCCGTTCAGCGCGTCCACGCACAGGCCGGAGTCGTCGGCGACGGCGGGCAGGCCGGTGGACGCGGCGATCGCGCGTGCCTTCAGCAGGGCGTTGCCCTCGAACGTCAGCTCGGTCTCGGGCACGTCGGGCGCGCCGGGGAACTCGTCCAGGCCGGCGACGTCAAGGCCGCCGAGGATGCGGTGCAGTTCCGCGATCTTGCCCGCGTTGCGGGTCGCGAGCACGATCCGGGTCATCGGGCCGGGGCCCCCGTGCTGAGGGCCTGCGCCTGGAGGCGGGTCAGCTCGGCGCAGCCGCCCGCCGCGAGGTCGAGCAGCGCGTCCAGCTCGGCGCGGTCGAACGGGGTGCCCTCGGCGGTGCCCTGCACCTCGACGAACCGGCCGTCGCCCGTGCAGACCACGTTCATGTCGGTCCCGGCGGCGGAGTCCTCCTCGTAGCCCAGGTCGAGGCGGGGCTCGCCGTCCACGACGCCGACGCTGATCGCCGAGACCGAGGTGATCAGCGGGTCGCCCTTGAGGAGCTTGCGCTCGCGCATCCAGCTCACCGCGTCGGCCAGCGCCACGTACGCGCCGGTGATCGCGGCGGTGCGGGTGCCGCCGTCTGCCTGGAGGACGTCGCAGTCGAGCTGGACGGTGTTGTCGCCGAGCGCCTTGAAGTCGAGGCAGGCCCGGACGGAACGGCCGATCAGCCGGGAGATCTCGTGGGTGCGCCCGCCGATCCGCCCCTTGACGGACTCGCGGTCGTTGCGGGTGTTGGTCGCGCGGGGCAGCATCGCGTACTCGGCGGTGACCCAGCCGAGGCCGCTGTCGCGCCGCCACCGGGGCACCGAGTCCTGCACGGACGCCGCGCACAGCACCCGCGTCGCGCCGAACTCGACCAGCACCGACCCCTCGGCATGGTCGAGCCACCCGCGCTGGATGCGGACGGGACGGAGCTGGTCGGACGCGCGGTCATCGGGGCGAGGCATGCGCTCCACCCTAAGGCCTGTTGAACAAGTCCCGTGGTGGGGGTTTGTTGAACAGCCGGGTTCGTTTCCGGTGCCTGTCCGGCGTGACCGCTCCCTGGCCCATGGTGGGTGGAGGTGGTTCATCCGGGGTCGGCGCCGTACTGGTCCGGGTTCGCCGAGCAGAGGCCACCCGCCGGTTCCGCCGCCGCGGTTCGCGGCGGCGTTCGGTGGGGGTGGCTGCCGCGTTCCCCGTCCCGGCGCCAGCTCGGGTGCTGGTGCCGGGTGTGGGGATGGGTGCGGTTGACTCGGACAGGGCTCCAGGTAGCCCTGGCCCGCCCGCGCACAGCACGCGGCGGGAGCTTTCGTAGTCCACCCGTGCGGTGGAGGGGTCACAAGGATCTTGCAGGTGGACGAAGGCGGCGAGGGCGGCGGCGACCAGGTCGCGGTCGCCGGTGAGCCCGCAGCCGCCGTCCTCGATGCGGCAGTGGTGGGTGCGGACGCTCAGGTGTTTGGGGACGCGGCGTCCGCAGGGGCAGTGCTGGGACAGGGCGGTGGCGCGGGTGGCCGCCCGCAGCAGCCGCCCGCCGCTGGCGCGGCATTCGTGGTCCAGGGCGGTGATGAGCATGCCGGGGGTGAACCGGGCGCAGGCCCGTCCCCACAGCCGGAACCAGCCGCTGATGCGGCAGTCTTCGATCACCAGGTTCGGGCCGTGCACGGCCACGATCTGCCCGGCGGTCTGCCGGGCCCGGGTTTTGCGGGATTGGGCGATGCGCTGCGCGGCGGCCGCGTCCCGGGCGCGCAGCCGCCGGTAGCTGCCCGACAGGGTGTCGCGGCGGTAGGCGCGGCGGGGTCTGCCGTCGGCGCGGGCGATGCGCGGCCCACCGGGCACCGGCACCTGTTTGGGTGGCAGCCCGGCCGCCTGCCGGCGGCGTTGGCGTTTGCGCTGGCGCCTGCCAGGCTCGTATTGGGTGGTGTTGGACGCGCGGCGCGAACGTTCCAGCGCCCGCTGCCGGCGGCGCCGTTTACGCTCCCGCCGGGCGATGCGGTCCCGCTCGTCGGGCGGCAGGGTCACCTTCGACGAAACCACCCCCGAAGAGACCAGCCCCGGGGACGTCACCGCCGTGTGGGGCGACGCCTCGACGGCAGCCCCTCCAGCGGGGCCCGGCTCGGCGGGGGCCGAGACCACGGCGAGGTTGGAGACGTTGCCGTCCACCCCGCCCCGGCGGCCTGTGGGGACCTGGACCCGCCGCACCACCGTCGACGCGGGAACATACGCAGGCCGCAAGACCATCAGGTGGGCTTCGTAGCGCCACCCGCCCGGCTCGGCCGGATCCTGGCGGCGCACCAGGTCGACCTTGTGGAACGCCTCCGGATCAGCCAGCGTGTGCAGCAGATGCGGCCACTGACCCGCACCCTGCGGCAGCCGCACCGGCACCACCAGATCACCCCGGCACCCATCCGGGCCACCCGCATACACCAGCGTCAACGGCCCCTCATGCTCCCACCACAACCCCTTGGTCCCCCAGTTGCGGGGCGCTGATGGCACCGGCACCGTACGGGGCTGGGTCAGCACACTCGCCCCGGGCGGCAATGCCGCCGCCTCCTCGGGAGTGGTGCCCTCGGGCAGGCCGGGCGCCCGATGTGCGGCCAGGTGCCCGGCCAGGGTGCCGTGCAACCGGAACGTCTCCCACTTGCGAGGCATTGTGTGCGAACGGGCCCGTCCGGGGATCCGGGTGAACTCCCACCACGCCCCCGCGCCCGGAACCCCCTGGCGGCAGCCCGACGCGTCGGCGAACAGGTGCCGTTCCAGCCCGGTCCACACCTCGTCGGCGATGTGCATGGCCACGGCCTTGGAGAGGTGATGCCTCAGATGCCCCGAGGCGTCCAGATGCCGGTAGGCGGCACGCTCCAATGCGTCCCGCGACAACCCCAGCCGCACCCGCAACCGCTTGGTCTCCGCCGGGGTGCGGCGGCGACGGTGCCCGGCCCGAAAGGCCAACGCGCGCGACCGGGCATCGCGCCGCAACGCCCGCTTCAAGCTCCACGCCGCACCGAACAGGTGCTCCAGCCGATGCCGCGCCGCCGGGTCCGGCGTCAGCCGCAACCGCACCACCGTCACCGGCCCATCGGCCGGACGCCGCCACGCCGGAGCCTTGTTCTTACCCCGGAATCGCCGCCCGGAGGCCGGGTCGGTGACCGTGGCCCCGTCCACCAGCCCGCCCGCGGCACCGGCCACGGCGTCGGACGCGGCCCCGCAGGCCGTCCCGCCCACCTCGTCCATGCCGTACCGGCTGACGGAGGAGCCGACGATGGAGGGGACAGTGACGGGTCCGGCACCACCCTCACGACCGACTTCGGACTGCAACACGGCGGACACATTACGCAATCGCAGTCGAACACGCAATCGACAACCTGCCCATCACGCATCCACACGACACCCACCCAAGAACGCAGCGCAGTTCGTCCCCGGCTGGCCGTACTCGTTCGTCGCCGCGCTGGAGCCCGGCCGGACCTCAAGGACGGCCGTCCAGCCCAGGCACGGCGGCGAGTTCACGCTGAGCAACCCGGCCACCTGGCCGCAACCAGCAGCACTCACGACCACCCAGACCACCCGCTACGGCACCGCGACGGCCTCCTCGTGGGGCCGACTGCACCCACGCCTCACCCACCGCGCGGTCTGGCTGGAACACGATGGCCGGCTCCCGATCGTCGAGGACACCCTGATCCTCCACGTCGAGCGGATCCCCGGCACCGGCGACCCCAAGCCGGTCTGGCTGTGGTCCTCACGCACCGGCGCCTGCCCGCAGCACGTCGACCGGCTCTGGCGGGCGTTACTGCGGCGTTTCGATAAAGAACAAGCTAAGTGGCACTCAGAGGGTGTACTGGGCGCCCACGCGGGCCAGGTCGATGGCGCCGGTGTAGGGGGTCGCCTTGGCCTCCTTCAGCGAGAGGTCGGCGTCGTTCCACGGCACCAGGTGGGTGAGGACGAGCCGCCCGACCTCGGCGCGGGCGGCGTGCTCACCGGCCTCGCGGGCGGTCAGGTGCAGTTCGGACGGCAGGCCGGGGCCGTCCAGGAAGGACGCCTCGCACAGGAACAGGTCGGCGCCCGCCGCCAGCTCGACCAGCTCGTCGGACGCGCCGGTGTCGCCCGAGTAGGCGACGGCCTTGCCGCCGTGCTCGACGCGGAAGGCGTACGCCTCGACCGGATGCGGCATCAGCGCGGTCGTCACGCGGAACGGCCCGATCTCGTAGGGGCCCCGGCGCAGGGTGTGGAAGTCGAACGTCCCGGTCATTCCCGGGTCGGGTTCGAGGTCGTACGCCCGCGCCATCCGCTCCGCCGTGTCGGAGGGGCCGTGCACCGGGATCGGCGGCGGCGGGCCGCCGGGCCGGTAGGTGCGCGCCACCCAGTACCCGCACAGGTCAAGGCAGTGGTCGGCATGCAGGTGCGAGATGCAGACGGCGTCGATCTCGTACAGCGAGCGGAAACGCTGCAGCGACCCGAGCGCCCCGTTGCCGAGATCGAGCACCAGCGCGAACCCGTCCGCCTCGATCAGGTAGCTGGACGCGGGGCTGTCCGGCCCCGGGAAACTGCCGGAGCAGCCGATCACAGTGACCCGCACGCTCAACTCCTCCTTTGTGTCCCCGAGGAATCAGGTCGTCAGCGCCTTGCTCGGCGTGGTCTCCACCGAGCCGATCTCCGGGCCGAGGAACCGGCGTCCGAGTTCGGCGAACACGGCGGGGTCCCCGGTCGCGCGGAACCGGTGACGCGGCCGGGGCGTCGCCTCGGCTCGGGCCAGCCCCCGATCGTGCAGCACGCGATACACGTCCTTGGCTGTCTCGTCGGCACTTGACACCAGTGTGACCCCGTCGCCCACCACATACGAGATGACACCGGTCAGCAGTGGGTAGTGCGTACAGCCGAGGATGAGGGTGTCGCATCCCGCGTCCACGATGGGCCGCAGGTAGTCGCGGGCCGCCTCCAGCAGTTCCCCGCCCATCGTGACGCCCGCCTCGACGAACTCGACGAAGCGCGGGCAGGCCGCGCTGACCAGGTCGATGTGCGGGGCGGCGGCGAACGCGTCGTCGTAGGCGCGGCTGTTCACCGTGGCCTCCGTGGCGATGAGCCCCACCAGCCCGTTGGACGTGGCGCGGGCCGCGCGCCGGGTCGCCGGGTTGATGACCTCGACGACCGGGACGTCGTAGCGTTCGCGGGCGTCGCGCAGCATCGCCGAGCTGGCGCTGTTGCAGGCGATCACCAGCATCTTCACGCCCTCGTCGACCAGGGCGTCGAGCATCTCCAGGGCGTACGCGCGGACCTGCGCGATGGGGCGCGGCCCGTACGGCTGGCGGGCCGAGTCCCCCAGGTAGACGATCGGCTCGTTCGGCAGCTGGTCGAGGATGGCACGGGCCACGGTGAGGCCGCCGAAACCGCTGTCGAAGATCCCGATGGGGGCGTCTGGGAGGCCGACCCCCCGGGACACAGCTGACATGGTGCACAAGGCTAAGCGAGATGGCCCGCCTCAGGTACGTCATGCGTTGGACATCACACCGTCACATGCCGGAAAACCGTCCAGTTCAGGCCGTGGGCGCGCGGTCCGGACGCGAATCGGCGCGAAACGCCGGTGTGTCCCTCCGCAACGCCGGGATGCCCGTTTCAGAAGGGTTTGAGCGGGACCCTCGCGAGTTGCCGGCACTGCGCGACGAGCCGGTCCGCCGAGTCCCACACCTCGACCTCCTCGTCGAACCAGCCGTCGGCGAGGAGCCGGCCGGTGCCGTGCACGGCCAGCCAGCCGGGCGCCGGCACGGCCCGCATGTGCCAGGTCAGCTCGACGGTCGGGGCCCAGCCCTTCGCGCCCAGGTTCAGCGCGACGGGCGGCAGCGCGTCCACGGCGAGCGCGAGGGAGTAGGCGTCGATCGCGTGGTCGTCGCGGTGCCGGAACCAGCCTCGGACCTCGGGACGCCCGGTCGGCTGCCCGTCCAGCCAGCCCATCGTCGAGCGGTCGAAGCGCATGTCGACCTGGTCGGCGAAACCGCGGCCCCCCGGGGCGTGGAAACCGCTGCACTCCTCCAGCGGAGGCATCGCCGGGGGCCCCTCACCGGACCAGTCGGGCTCGGCGGCGTCGTCGAGGGTGGCGGTAGTGATCAGGGCGTCCACGACGAAACGGTCGTTCTGGACGAGCGTGACCCGCGACGCGGCGGCCGTCCGGCCCTCCTTGCGGGGCTCGACGATCAGCTCGGCGGGGCCCGCCTTGGCGACCCGGTGGAAGTTCGTCGCGGTCGAGACCGGGTGCGCGTGCGGGGAGGCGTCGACGGCGGCGCGGGCGAGCACGGCCATCAGGTAGCCGCCGTTCAGCGCCTCGCCGATGGCGTAGCCGCCGTCCAGAAGGGTCTCGTACCGGCCCTCGCCGACCTGCTTGATCGCGGTCGCGTCGCCGAACCCGCTCATCCGCACACTCCTGCGTCCTGCCGTCCCGCGGGCGCGCCCGCCCGTCCGGCACGGTTCTAGAATCTCGTTCGAAAACGCACTCTACCGTGCCGGACGAACGGCCACCCCGGTCAGGGGCCGTCCTGCCCGGCTCTAGGTCACGCCCAGAGCTGGCCTTCGAGGCGCGCCTCCGCCTCCTCCAGCGTCCCGCCGTACGCGCCGGTGGACAGGTACTTCCAGCCGCCGTCCGCGATCACGAAGGCGATGTCGGCCCGCTCGCCCGCCTTGACCGCCTTCGCCGCCATGCCGAGCGCCGCGTGCAGCGCCCCGCCGGTCGAGATGCCCGCGAAGATGCCCTCCTGCTCCAGCAGCTCACGGGTGCGCCGCAGCGCGTCCTTCGACGCGACCGAGAACCGGGTCGTCAGCACCGACTCGTCGTACAGCTCCGGGATGAAGCCCTCGTCGATGTTGCGCAGCCCGTACACCAGCTCCCCGTACCGGGGCTCCGCCGCCACGATCCGCACGCCCGGAACCTGCTCGCGCAGATACCGGCCGACGCCCATCAGCGTGCCCGTGGTGCCGAGCCCGGCGACGAAATGCGTCACCGTGGGCAGGTCCTCAAGGATCTCCGGCCCGGTCGTCTCGTAGTGCGCGAGGGCGTTGGCCTCGTTGCCGTACTGGTAGAGCATCACCCAGTCGGGGTTCTCCTCCGCCAGCCCCTTCGCCACCCGGACGGCCTCGTTCGACCCTCCGGCCGCCGGGGACGAGATGATCCGCGCCCCCCACATCTCCAGCAGCTGGCGGCGCTCGGCGGAGGTGTTCTCCGGCATCACGCACACCATCCGGTAGCCGCGCAGCTTGGCGACCATCGCCAGCGAGATGCCCGTGTTGCCCGACGTCGGCTCCAGGATCGTGCAGCCCGGCGTCAGCAGCCCCTCCTTCTCCGCCTTCTCGATCATGTAGAAGGCGGGACGGTCCTTCACCGAGCCGGTGGGATTGCGGTCTTCGAGCTTGGCCCAGAGCCGGACGTCCTCGCGCGGCGACAGCCGCGGCAGGCCGACCAGCGGGGTGCGGCCGAGCGAGTCCAGCAGCGAGTCGAATCGCATGGTCCCGTGTCCAGCCCCGGCTCAGCCGCCGGCCACGGCCGGGAGGATGGTCACGCTGTCGCCGTCGGCGACCTGCGTCTCCAGCCCGCCGAGGAAGCGGACGTCCTCGTCATTGAGGTAGACGTTGACGAACCTGCGCAGGCCCTTGTCGTCCACCAGCCGGTCGCGCAGGCCGGTGTGGCGCGAGTCCAGGTCGCTGAACAGCTCGTCCAGCGTGGCGCCCTTGCCCTCCACGGCCTTGGCGCCGTCGGTGAGGTTGCGCAGGATCGTCGGAATGCGGACCTCGATCGCCATCGCGGTGATCTCCTTCTACGTCGTACGGGCTCCCCGCCCTCTGCTTCACAACCGGGTTGGGAGCGGGATGATTCCGGGCGGCAACAGCGCGTCAGCGACAGTCGTAGACGACCTCGGCGCGCGAGTGCCCGAACAGGAAGCTCTGTACGGGTGAGACCACGGACGAACCGGTGCGGCGGCGGCCGCCGCCCGTCCCGTGCCCGCTCGTCCACATGTCGACCAGTTTACCGGCCGCCACCATGACGTTCCCCGCCGCGTCCCTCAGCTGTAGGCGTCCACGACGGCGACCTCTTCCTCGGTCACCTCACCGTCCACGATCCGGAACGACCGAAACTCGGTGTCGTGGTCCTCACGGGTGGAGACGAGCACGTAGTGGGCGTTCGGCTCGGACGCGTAGGAGATGTCGGTGCGCGACGGATACGCCTCGGTGGAGGTGTGCGAGTGGTAGATGACCACCGGCTCCTCGTCCCGGTCGTCCATCTCCCGCCACACCTTGAGCTGCTCCTGGGAGTCGAACCGGTAGAACGTCGGAGACCGCTCGGCGTTGACCATCGCGACGTACCGGACGGGCCGGTCCGAACCGATGGGACCCGCGACGATGCCGCAGGCCTCGTCGGGATGGTCGGCACGCGCATGCGCAACGATCTTCTCGACCAGACCACGCTCGATCGTCAACATGTCCCGCAGGCTACCGGGCACTCCGCACCGCCCGGGTCCCGCCCTCAGTGGAGTTTGACACGCAGGCGGATCTGGAGGCCCTGCCCGTCCGAGCGGACCTCCACGATGTGGCACAGGCGGCGGACGGCCCACATCGCGGGATCGTGGCCCCTGGCGCCCGGCGGCACGTAGCCGAGGAAGCGGTCGGTCGGCACGCCCACCGGATCGGCCACGTCGCAGATCAGCTCGCCGCCCTCCGCCCACACCCACACCGCGCCGCGGCCGCCGGCGTCCCGGACGATGCCGGTGGCGACCTCGTTGGCCGCCAGCACGAACGGGAGCGTGCGCTCCCGCGGCAGCCCGAGCCGGGCCGCCTCGGCGGACAGGAAGCTCCGCAGCCCCGGCAGCCCGCCCGAGGCGAACGGCCTGCGGGCCGCCGCGGCCGGCGGCGGAGGCAGCGGGCCCGCGTCGCACTCGGCGCAGAACCCGGCCGGGTCGGTGAACCGTGCGGCGGCCGCCGTCCCGTCCGGACCGGTCAGCTCCGGATGCGTGCGCGCGGCGTCGTCCAGGACGTGGCCGGGCAGCGCCGCCGTGTCGTAGGCGCACACGATCAGGGTCGGGGTTGCGGCGAACACGACGTTCAGCAGCGCGTCGTACCGCTTCCACTCCCGCGTCTCCAGCGGTCTGCGGCCGTCCCATACCGGCTCGGCCAGCAGCCGCAGCCGTCCCCGCGGCCACCAGTCGCCCCGCGCCCGGTCATGGAAGTACGCGAGCGCGTGCATCGGGCCGGCGAACCACTCCGCCGGGTCGATGAACTCGACCGCCTCGGTCGTCTCGGCATCGAGCCGCTCGCGCAGGGCCCCGGCCACCGGCGGCGCGACGACGGCCACGACCGCGTCGCCCGCCTGCCGCCCGGCGCGCAGGAACGGCACGGCGGTCCGCAGGAACTCGTCCCGCGACCCGTACAGCAGCGCCCTGTGGACGAGCGCGTCCCGCCGGTCCTGCGCGGCGGTTCCCGGACGCAGTGCGCTCGGCTCGGTCATGGCGCCGCCTCCGCGACGGGGGTCATGGCGTCGCCTCCGCGACGATTCCGGGGGCGGTGTCCCAGCCGGACGCCCGCAGCATCAACTCCATGCAGCCCGGCATCGACCGCAGGATCACCTGCCGGTCGAGGACGCTGCTCGTCTCGTTGGCGCGGATCAGGGTGCGCAGGCCGTCCAGGTCGCAGAAATCGAGCCGGGACAGGTCCAGGCACAGATGCGCGGCGCCGTCGTCGACGTCGCGCAGGGCCTCGACCAGCGCGGGCAGGGTCGACTCGTCGATCGCGCCGGACAGCCGCAGGCCGGGAGGCGCGAACAGCGGGACGATCGTCAGCACCCCGTCGTCGAAGACCGCGTCGGCGCCGGCCCGCCCGCCGTGGTGGCGATCCACCTCGCGCAGATGGTCGCCCGCGAACCAGCGGCGGTCGTACTGGCACAGCGCCATCGCGGGCCGCGCCGGCCGGGCGACGGCCCGGTGGAGAGCACCCTCGTACGCGGCGAACCGCTCGGTGCCGGGCCAGCCGCGCAGGGACGGGGACGCCTCGTCCGTGACCCGCACCCCCCGGTGACCGCGCGCCAGGGCGGTATCGATCACCGCTTCGACGTCGGTTCCGGCGGTGGGCAGGATGGTCAGCCGGCCATCGCCGAGCGCTGCTCCGAAGCCGTCGCGGAGGCGTCCCGCGGCGGAACCGGCGGGCTCCTCGTCCACCAGGTAGACCAGGGCGTCCCCGGCGCGCAGGCCGTCGTTGAGGAACGCCGTCAGGACGGCGTGGCGTTCCTCGTCGTTGACATAGGCGAGGCACAGATGGTCGCCGTGCCGCATGTCGCCGACCGGCCGGACGGGCTCGCCCGCCCGGTCGAGGGCCTGATCGGGAGCCATGCGACCTCCTCAAGGAGCGCCGATGCGGTCAACGTACCAACCGGGTCCGCCGCCGGCACCGCCCGGTCGCGTCACCTCACCCGCGTCACCTCGCCCGCGTCACCGGGCGAGGTGCTCGATGGAGACGCCCGGGACGTCGACGAGGCCCTCGGCGTGCAGCCGGGCGTGCAGCGCGGGCGGCACATCGCGCAGCAGCAGCCCTCGCCCCTCGCCCCGGTCCGGACGGCCGGCGCCGGTCAGCAGCCGCAGCCCGTCCGCGTCGCAGCCCGTCACGCCGCCGAGGTCGAGGCAGAGCAGGCCCGTCCGGGTCGTGATCGACGCCAGCACCGTCTCGGCGGCGCGACGGGTCGACCCGTCGATGACCCCGGCCAGTTCGGCACCGGGCGGGCTGAAGATCGGCGTGATGCGCAGCGAGCCGTCGTCGTAGTAGTCGTCGACCCGGACGCGTCCCATGTGGCTGGCCTCGACCTCCGCCAGCCGGACCTCGTCGAACCAGCGGCGGTCGAACTGGCAGATCGCCATCGCCTTCAGGTCGGTGGTCATGAAGACCTCGTCGAGCATCCGCTCGAAGTCGCCGAACTGCTCGGTGCCCGGCCAGCGGCGCAGCGAGAACCTGGCCTCGCCCGCGATCCGCACGCCCTGGTAGCCCTGCACCAGCGCGAGGTCGATCTCGGTCGCCATGAGCTCGATGCTCCCGGACGGGTCGAACCTGCCGCTCGCCAGGAACGTCTCCTCGGCGGTCCGCACGACGAAGTGCCCGGCGTTCATCGCATCGGTGAGATCGACCATCTCGTAGTCCGTGCCGGAACCGGCGTCGTCGCCCGCGGCGAGCAGCCAGCCGAGCACGTCCCGGGCGGGGACGGCGTCGGAGATGTAGATGACCTTATGGCCCGCGCGGACACCGTCACGCGCGTACGCGGCCATGATCGAACGTCGTTCCGCGTCGTCGTCGAAGATGAGGGCGAGATGGTCGCCCAGTTCCATCGTGCCCACCGGCTTGTGGTGGGTGCTCGCTGTGGACATGGCGGCCTCCGAGTGGTCGCGGCCCGCCGGGACGGGCCTGGAACGCCCCCTGGAGGCAACACTAACGACCCTCCGCAGCACCGTCCCGACAATCGGTAATGTCCGCTATGACCGGGTGTGGACGCCGGAGACGGTCACCAGAGGACGCGGACCAGGCTCTCCTGCAGCATCGTGAGCCAGTCGTAGGCCGCGAACATGGGAGTACGGGGGTCGTCCTTGTCCATCTTCTCCGCCTCCTCGTACCACTCCTCCGAGATGTCGAGCCGGGTGCCCAGCGCCAGCCGGACGTCGTTCAGCGCCCGCAGCCACGCCTGCGCCTGCTTCTCGTCCAGGAAGACGTCCGCCTTGGGTTCGCCCAGCGACCCCAGCACCACCCCGGCCGCCTCGCGCTTGCCGTCGCGCAGCCCCATCTCGGTGTAGCGGCGGAACTCCCCCGCGGCCTCGCCGCCGTCGCCTTCGTCGCCGTATGCGTCCGGGAACAGCCGCGCCAGCACCGGGTCGTCCGGCTTGGTGGCGTTCTCGGAGATGCCGACGGAGGCCAGCTCGTCGTCCTCGGCGGGAGCGTCGCCGAGCAGCGCGAGCAGCTGCTCCATCAGGGCGCGCAGGAGCGCGATCTCCTCGGCCTCCAGCCGCACCCTGATCCCCTGGCGGGTCTTCTTCACATGGCTCACGGGTCGCTCCGCTCCACACGGCTCATGGGTCGCTGCGCCCTCACTCGGCCCACGGGCTCAGTCGTCCCGCTTCACGGTGGCCCACAGCCCGTAGGAGTGCAGGATCTCCACGTCCCGCTCCATCTCCTCGCGGGTGCCGTTCGCCACGACCGCGCGGCCCTTGTGGTGCACGTCCAGCATCAGCTTCTCGGCCTTCGTCTTCGGATACCCGAAGACGGCCTGGAACACGTACGTGACGTACGACATCAGGTTGATCGGGTCGTTCCAGACGATGGCCAGCCACGGCCGGTCCGCGCTGACGTCCTCTTCGGCGTCCGGCCGCTCCAGTTCGACGGGTGCGGGCGCCGTGCTCATGGCGCTCATGCCGCGTCTCCCCCTCTCCACGTCGGGTCCGCCCTCGCACCCGATGCTATGCGCGTCAGCACCGTCCGGGGGCGATGGCCCGCACGATCATGGTGCCACCTGGGCTTAGAGTGCCAATCGTGGACCTTGATGACGGTACTGCCCTGCTGACCGACCAGTACGAACTGACGATGCTTCAGGCCGCACTGCGCAGCGGGACGGCCGACCGCCGCGCCGTCTTCGAGGTGTTCGCGCGGAGCCTGCCCGCGGGCCGCCGGTACGGGGTCGTCGCGGGTACGGGACGGCTCCTGGACGCGATCGAGGCGTTCCGCTTCGAGCCCGCGCAGCTGGAGTTCCTGGCCTCCAACGGCATCGTGGACGAGCCCACAGTGCAATGGCTGGAGAAGTACCGCTTCACCGGGAACGTCTGGGGCTATGCCGAGGGCGACTGCTACTTCCCGGAATCGCCGATCCTGGTGGTGGAGGGGACGTTCGGGGAGGCCGTCCTGCTGGAGACCCTCGCCCTGTCGATCCTCAACCACGACTGCGCGATCGCGTCCGCCGCCTCCCGGATGGTGCAGGCCGCCCAGGACCGCCCGATCATCGAGATGGGTTCCCGCCGCACCCACGAGCGCGCCGCCGTGGCCTCAGCCCGCGCCGCCTACATCGCGGGGTTCGCCACCACGTCGAACCTGGAGGCGGGCCGCCGCTACGGCGTCCCGACCGCCGGGACGAGCGCGCACTCGTTCACCCTCCTGCACGACAGCGAACGGCACGCCTTCGAGGCGCAGCTCGCCTCGCTCGGAGAGGGCACCACGCTCCTGGTCGACACCTACGACGTCGAACGGGCCGTCCGCACCGGCGTGGAACTCGCCGGGACATCGCTCGGCGCCGTCCGGCTCGACAGCGGCGACCTGGGCGCCCTGGCGCTCCGCGTCCGCGACCAGCTCGACGCGCTGGGCGCGCACGGCACGCGCATCGTGGTGACCGGCGACCTGGACGAGTACGGCATCGCGGCCCTCGCCGCCGCCCCCGTGAACGGCTACGGCGTGGGGACGTCCCTGGTGACCGGTTCGGGCGCGCCCACGGCGTCCCTCGTCTACAAGCTCGTCGCCCGGTCGGACGGCCCCGACGAGGACGCCCCCATGCGCCCGGTGGCGAAGCGGTCCACCGGCAAGCCGAGCCGCGGCGGACGCAAGACCGCCGTCCGCCGCATCGACGGCCACGGCATCGCCCACGCCGAGACCGTCTCGACCGGCGAACCGTCCCCCGGCCCGCGCGACCGCGTCCTCCAGGTCCCCCTGGTCCGCGACGGCGAGGTCATCGGCCGCGAACCCCTGACCGAGACCAGGGACCGCCACGCCCGCTCGGTCGCGGAACTCCCACCGACCGCGACCCAGCTCTCCAGAGGTGAACCGGCCGTGCCCACGGAGTTCGTCAACGGCGGCCCGCGCAGTTGAACCCGACCACGCGGGCCTGAGGTAGCGTCGGGAGTAACCGGGACAGGGAGCGGTCATGGGCAAGAAGGCTCTGATCATCGTGGACGTGCAGAACGATTTCTGCGAGGGCGGGTCGATGGGCGTCGGCGGCGGGGCGGACGTGGCCACGGCCATCTCCGGGTACGTGGCCGAGCACCGGGACGACTACGCGCACATCGTGGCGACCCGCGATTTCCACCTCGACCCAGGGGACCACTTCGCCGAAGAACCCGACTTCGTCGACTCGTGGCCGCCGCACTGCGTGATCGGCACACCGGGGGCCGACTTCCACCCCAACCTGGCACTCGCACCCATCGAGGCGGTGTTCAGCAAGGGCCACGAGTCCGCCGCCTACAGCGGCTTCGAAGGCGTCTCCGACGACGAACTACCGCTCGCGGACTGGTTCGCCACCCGCGGCGTCGACACCGTGGACATCGTCGGCATCGCCACCGACCACTGCGTCCGCGCCACCGCGGTGGACGCCGCCCGCGCGGGCCTGCGCACCACCGTCCTGCTCGACCTCACCGCCGGTGTCGCCAAGCCCACCGTCGACCGGGCGCTGGACGAGCTGGCGCAGGAGGGGGTCACCCTCTCCGGCGCCCCCGTGGTGATCACCTGATCATGACCTCCCCCCGAGTCGTTCTCATCGCCGGCGTGTCCGGCAGCGGCAAGACCACCATCGGAACCAAGCTCGCCGAAAGCCTCGGCTGGGACTACGCCGAAGCCGACTCGTTCCACTCCCAGGCCAACATCGACAAGATGAGCGCGGGCCACCCGCTGACCGACGCCGACCGCCTCCCCTGGCTCAACTCCATCGCCGCCTGGATCGACGACCGCCTCGAAATCGACCGCCCCGGCGTCGTCTCCTGCTCCGCCCTCAAACGCAAATACCGCGACATCCTCGCGGGCGACCGGGAAAAGGTGGCGATGGTCCTCCTGGACGGCGACCGCGACACGATCGCCGCCCGCATGAAGGACCGCAAGGGCCACTTCTTCAGCGCGACCCTCCTGGACACCCAGTTCGCCGACCTGGAACTCCCGTCCCCGGACGAGGACGTCGTCACAGCCCCCATCACCGGCACCCCAGAGGAAACGGTGACTCACATCCTCACCGCCCTCGGTCTCAGCCCCGGCCCTCAACAGCGAACGCCGTAACCGCCGAGCACGCCGTCCAAGCGCCCCTGCCCGCGGCCCGGCTGCAGGCGCCCGCTTGTTGCCACACCTGGCCATGGATCTTGTCCACGGCGGATTCCTTCCTGAAAGGATTCGATCGTAGGTTTCCGCTGAGGAAAGGGCCTGCCCTGCATGGAGCCTTTGAGCAGGCGCGACCCGCGGAAGGTGGGGCCCTACCGCCTGGTCGGGCGGCTGGGCGGCGGCGGAATGGGGCAGGTGTACCTTGGCCGTTCCGAAGGCGGCCGCCCGGTCGCGGTCAAGGTGGTCCGGCAGGAACTGGCCGCCGATCCGGGGTTCCGCCGCCGGTTCGCCCGCGAGGTGACCGCGGCCCGCAAGGTCGGCGGGTTCCACACCGCGCAGGTGGTCGACGCCGACCCCACAGCCGACCCGCCTTGGCTGGTCACCGCGTACATCCCCGGCCCATCCCTGCAAGCCGCCGTCCAGGAGGACGGCCCGCTGCCGCTGAAGTCGGCCGCCGCCCTCGGAGCGGGCCTGGCCGAAGGGCTCGCCGTGGTCCACGCCTGCGGCCTTGTGCACCGCGACCTCAAGCCCTCCAACGTGATCCTGGCCGAGGACGGCCCGCGCGTCATCGACTTCGGTATCGTCCGCGCCCTCGACGCCACCTCCCACACCCTGTCCCGCGCCGTGGTCGGCACCCCGGCGTTCATGTCCCCCGAACAGGCCCGCGGCGACCCGGTCGGCCCGGCCAGCGACGTGTTCTCCCTCGGTTCCGTGCTGATGTTCGCCGTCACCGGTCGCGGCCCTTTCGGGGAAGGCCCGTCCCACGCGCTCATGTACCGCATCGTCCACGACGATCCAGACCTCGACGGCCTGCCCGGGGAGTTGCGCGACCTGGTCGTGGACTGCCTCGCCAAGGACCCCGGGATGCGCCCGGCCGTGGCCGATGTGCTGCGCCGGATCAGAGCCACCGACCCCCGCATGAAAACCTGGCAGTTGCCAGAGCCCGTGCGCCGCGAGACCCTGGTGGCCGCCCATCCCGCACCACCACAACCGGCGGAAGAACCCCCTCGCCCGATCCTCCCCCAGCGGCAGGGCCGTTCCGCCGACACCGGTACGGGAGTCGGATCCGCTCTGCGTCGCCTGCCCCCCATCGGGGGTTTCGGCGTGTTCGACGAAGTGGCCCCGGCCGAGCCATGCCAGGACTGCGGCCATGGCAAGGCCCGGTCGACAGATCTCTTCTGCCCCGACCATGACCGCTTTCTCCCCCTCGCCACCAGGACGAACGTCCAACGGGCCGGAATAGTGCTGTCAGGAGCGGCGCTCGTCTACGCACTTCTCTGGCTGACCGCAGAACTGGGATCGCACGTCACCGCCTTCCTCGCCACCGCAGCCACCGGGATGCTCGTCTACCTGCTGCCGCTGCGCAGACACGAGGCCCCTGCGATATTTATGGCGGCGGCGGCCTACGTCCTCGCTTTCATCACCATGTTCCTGATCTATGCGACGGAGGGCGATTCCCGCCGGCTGCTCGTCAGCACGGCGTTCTTCGCGGTGGTGATCCTGCCGGCGGCGCACGCCATCCTCGGTGCTCTCGGCACGACCGGTGACGACAAGCAGATCTTCGCGCGCGGACCTGCCAACGGCACGGTCGCCCTGGGCTCGATCCCGGCCGCCTTCACCCTCGCCGGCGGCTTGGGCTGGCTCCTGACACCGCTGCTCGGGGACGCCGTCCACGGCGAGCGGCTGCGCGCCATATTCGCGTTCACCACTGTCCTCGCGCTGTTCCTGTCGCTCGGGATCTCCGGTGTGGTCGGTTTCACCGAAGGCATGCGGCGTGTCAGCAGGGAGTCGCCCCGCTTCCGACGCCCCCGCACCGCGCGCCACGTGACCTGGCGTGCGGCGTTCAGCGACGCGGAGCGCGTCCGGGCCGCCACCGCGGTCGACCGACTGGGCGAGCTCGCCAGAATCACCGCCATCCGTGTCACGGACGTGGCGCGGATCACCTTGGTCACCGGGGCGCGCGTGACCGTCAACGCGCTGGCGGACCTCTCCCGCCTGCTGGTGGTGCTGGTGATCGAGGCGGTGAACCTGGTCGTGAAGGCCGGTGTCCTCGTGCTGCGTTCGATCGTCGCCGTCGCGGTCGGGTTCGCCGAGTCGGCCGCCAAGCTCCTCGGTTTCGGCGTCGGAACCGGCGCGTGGGCCTTCGCCGCCCTGGCCCTCCCGGTGGCCGCGCTCCTGGGAGCCGCGACGCTCTCCGTGGCGCTGTCCGAACATCTGCGCGACTACATCGACGACGGCGCGTTCGCCGACCTCGGGTGGTTCACCGCGCAGGCCGCGGCGGCGCTCGCAATGGTGTCGAGCGCCTGGATTCTCAGCGCGCACCAGAACATCGGCCTGTCGCTGATCTCCGCCCACCGCTCCGCGAACATCGCAGGCCCGTACCTGCTCGTCTTCATCGCCATCGGCGGCTGGTTGTTCACCGCACTGTCCTTTCTGGGCATCGGCGACGTTCGTGCCGGATGGGCCACCTGGACGGCGACCGCCCTGCTGGTCGCCGCGTTCATGTGGTCCCGATGGCGGCACCGCGCAACCTGATCCGCGCCCGGTCCGTCGCCGCCCCTCACCATCGTCGGCCGTCTCAGTCGCGGACGTAGTAGTGGCCGAGGACGCCGTCATACCGTCCGGTGGGACGGCAGCAGCGCCGGAAAGCGTCGCCCGGACCCGCACGGGCAGGGGTCGTTGCCGCCGAGCTTCTCGACCAGTTCGGTGTCGACGCCGACCGTACGGTCGCCGCGCTTGACCTTGGTCTCGCTAGAGGGAACCCCCGGCGGCGCTTGCTGGTCCGCTCAAAAGGACGTCTCGGTGTCGCGGTCGCGGTACATGGCGGCCTCCTACGCTCGGGCTCCGACAGCGCAGACGGTACGGCCAGGACGACCCCGCACACCACCGATTTAACCGGCGGCTCGCTGCCCGGTTGGTGTGGCGGTTAGGACGGCGGCGACCAGAGGTAGGGGGTCGTGGTGGTGACGGGGGTGAAGCCGAGGCGCTCCAGGATGGGGCGGCTGTCGTCGGAGGCGTCGACTTGCAGGTACCGGTAGCCGTGCTCGGCGGCCAAGCGCGCCCGAGCGGCCACCAGCGCCCGGTAGATGCCGCGGCCTCGCCATGCCTCCAGCGTCGACCCGCCCCACAGGGACGCGAAGACTCCGTCCTCGCCGAGCACCGCCCAGGCGGCGGCGACGACCCGGCCGCCGGCCTCCGCCGTGAAGATCGCCAGCCGATCGGAGGCGGCGGCCAGGCTCCCGGCCAGATGGTCACCGATGAAGCCGCAGTCACGGCCCCACACCTGCGACTCCATCGCCACTATGGCTGGGATCGCCTCGCCACCGACCCGGCGGATCACCACGCCCTCGGAGGCGGGTGGCGCGGCCGTCATGTCGGCGATGCGGCCGATCACGACCGTCTCGGTGGGTTCGGCGACGAATCCTGCGGCACGCAACCGGTCGGGCAGATCGCTGGGGAGGTCGTGACCGCGGGCCTTCCACTCCACGGCCTCGCCGCGGGCGCCGAAGAAGGCGGTCTGCGCGGCGATGAGGGCGTCGACGTCGTGGCCGGACAGGTCGCGCGGACCGGTGACGAACCCGCGGTACTCCCCGACGACCCGCAGAAGCGGACCGTCCTGCTCGATCCACGCGTCCAGCGCGGGAAGGCCCGTGCCGCGCAGATGCTCGTCATAGGCGGCCAGAAGATCGTCATTCACCTGGCCGAGGGTAACGACCCACCTCTCCGGTGACGACGGGGTTTCCGCGCGCCCGGCCGGCGGTCCCGCTCTGCGCTCGGGCCGGGCGAGGACGCTCAGGGTTCGGACGCCGCCGCGACGAAGAACGGGACGGCCGCGAACAGACGGTCGGCCTGGGCGCGTTCGCGCTGGTCGGCGATCCACGCGTCCGCCTCCGCACGTGTGATCGCGCCGTGCTCGCAGCAGACCTCGGCGAGGCGGGTGAGTACCGGCAGGAACGAGGCGTCGGTGAACACCCCCGTGTGCACCTCCGCCGTCACGTCGCGGAAACCGGCGTCCAGCAGCAGGTTGCGGTACTGGCGGGCGGCCCGCGGCGACGCCACCTGGTCGGCGCGCTTCCGCACGATGGTGCGGGTGAGCTCCGGGTCGGTCGAGTCGATCACGAACGTGTCCCAGTCCTGCCCGGACAGGACGATGCGCCCGCCCGAAGTCAGAACACGCCGTGCCTCGGCAAGCGCCCGTCCCGGGTCGGCGAGCGTGTGGATGACCTTGTCGGCCCGGTAGCCCGCGGCCTCCCCGTCCTCGAACGGCAGGGCCCGCGCGTCACCGGCGCGGAACTCGCCGGACGGCCAGCGCTCCCGCGCCAACTCGATCATCTGGTCGCTGACGTCGATCCCCATGGCCCGTACGCCCTGATCCGCCAGCTCGGCGACGGCCCGCCCGGCACCGCAGCCGACGTCGACCACGAGCGCGCCCGGGGCGGCACGCAGCAGTTCGTACGAACGGGCGCGCAGCGCGGCGGCGCCGGGACTCTCGTCGACGGCGTCGAGCTGCGGGATGAGGGCCTTGATCGATTCGTTGGACATGCACGCCATGCTGCGACTTAATGTCGACATGAAGTCAAGCGCGACCATGAGCATCGGCGAGGTGGCCGGTCACTTCGGGCTGGCGACGCACGTGCTGCGCCACTGGGAGACCATGGGCCTGCTGTCGCCCGCGCGAGCGGCCGCAGGACGCCGCCGATACGGCCGCTCCGACCTCTACCGGGTCGCGAGCATCCTGCTCGCCAAGGAAGCGGGACTCGCCCTGACCGACATCCGCGACATCCTGACGACCGCGGACGTCGAGAGGCGCCGAGAGATCCAGCGCCGCCACCGCGATGAACTTGCCCGGCGAATAGCGGAGATGCAGGCCGCCCTGACCTTCATCGAAGGCGGCCTGGCCTGCGACTACGAGGACCTGACCGAGTGCCCCAACTACCAGTCCATGATCGCCGACCGGATAAGCATGCACGCCCCGTGAAACCAGCGTTGATCCAGTGCCCGCGAGCCACTGCCGCGGCGCCCCCGGACTCCCGTACGAACCCGCCCAGCCATGCTCCATCGGTCGGGCGTCGGCGGTGAGCGTGCGCCGACCCGAGTCAAGAACGGATCCCCGCCTGAGCCGTCCTCTTCACGCGCAACGCTAAGCCCGACGTCACCGAGGGGCCGGCGTTAGGTTGGTGGGCACGACGCCACCACCGTTGAGGCCACGAGGAGACCCCGATGATGGCGATGTCCGAAGAGCCGTCGTTCGTCCGTGACGACTTGCGTGCAGCGTTCGCCGCGCTCGAAGTGATGCCGGGCTTCCGCGCCGAACTGGTGGATGGAGAAATCATCGTGTCACCGCCCCCAGACGGGCAGCACGAGACCGTCGTCGTGGCGGTCGATACCTGGGTACGCAACGCCCATGATCTGATTCTCCACCGCAACCTGACGCTGATCAGCCCCGAGGGCGAGTACGTGCCCGACGGGATCGCCGCCCCCAAGGGCACCTTCGCCGGACGAGAGTGGCACAGCAAGCCCGACGGCGTGGTGCTGGTCCTGGAGGTGACCTCCGGTCGGCGGGGAGAGCGCAAGGGCGCCGAGCGCGACCGCGGGCCCAAGCGCCGCGGGTATGCCGCGGCCGACATCCCGCTCTACCTGCTGATCGACCGGCTGGACGGCAAGGCCACGATCTTCTCCGAGCCGCGCGGCGACGACTACACCCACAGCGCCTCGGTCGCCCTGGGCGAGAACCTGCTGATTCCCGAACCGCTCGAAAGCGTCCTGCCCACCGAAGAATTCTGACGTCTCTGAGCACGGTCTCCGCCCCCCGCTGACACGCGGGGGTCGGTCGTCTCAGTCGCGCACGTAGTAGTGGCCGAGGACGCCGTCATGCCGTCCGCCGGGACGGCGGGAGCGCCGCAAAGCGCCGCCCGGATCCGCACGGGCAGGGGGTCGTTGATCACCGACCGGGTAGCCGTGCACGGCCCGTAAAAAAAAGAGGGCCATCTTCTTGGCCGTGAGCCCGAAAGCGGTTCCCTCGCACGAACTTGACCTCAAGTCTGGTTGAGGTGCCACGCTCGGTTCCACCAGGCCATCTTCGATTGGAGACCTCGTGCCCGCGCCCCGGCGACCCACCTCAGAAGCAGCGAAGCACGACCAGGTCACCGAGGTCGTACAAAGCTACGAAAGCGCGTTCAACCGCAACGACGCCAAAGCCATGAACGCCCTATTCTCCGAAGACACGGTATTCGTGAACTTCGGCGGCAACCTCGTGTTCGGGGCCGACCTCCTGTACCAGGCACAAGCACATGTCTTCGCTCCTGGCGGTGCGTTGGAAGGCATCCATGTTCGGTATTCTGTCGAGAGCGTCCTGTTTCTCTCGCCTGATATCGCCGTGGTCCATGCACGACAACGCTCCGCCACCGCAGGCGATCGGCTGTCCACCACTGACAAGGACCCTATGGAGAGCATTCTCCAGATGACGCTGATGCAGGACGTCCAAGGTCGGTGGCGCGTCCGCGCTGCTCAGAACACACCGGTCACCGCCCCGCCTATGAAGCCCGACGGGAGCCATTGAGAAACCTGATCGACCGCCGCCTGTTTCGGCGTGGCGTCAGGGGCGGCGTTTGGTGGCCCAGTCTCGGAGTTTGGCTATGCGCTTCTGGATGTCCTCGGCGGTGGCCTGGGCTATGGCGGGGCCTCCGCAGGCGGCGCGCAGTTCGGTGTGGATGACGCCGTGGGGCTTGCCGGTGCGGTGGTTCCAGGCGCCGACGAGGCCGTTCAGCTCGCGGCGGAGGGTGGCGATGTCCTCGGCGGCGGTGCGGTCGGCGCGGGGGTCTCCGGTCTTCTGCTTGCGTTCGCCGGCGATCTGGTCGGCCTGCCGCTTGCGCAGCAGCGCCGACACCTGATCGGGCTCCAGCAGGCCGGGGATGCCGAGGTACTCCTCCTCCTCGGCGGAGCCCGGCTGGGCGTGCATGCCGAACTCGCCGCCGTCGTAGAGGACGCGGTCGAACGTCGCGGACGCCTCGACCGTCTCGAACGGCAACTCCTCGCCGACGTCGGGCGTGTCCACCTCGCGGTTGGCCTCGGCGAGCAGGTCGTCGTCCAGGCCGTCCTCGCGGACGGGACGGTCGAGGACGTGGTCGCGCTCCTCCTCCATCTCGGAGGCGTGCCCCATGAGGGTCGGCACCGACGGCAGGAAGACCGAGGCCGTCTCGCCGCGCTTGCGGGCGCGGACGAAGCGGCCGATGGCCTGCGCGAAGAACAGCGGCGTGCTGGTGGAGGTGGCGTAGACGCCGACGGCGAGGCGCGGGATGTCGACGCCCTCGGAGACCATCCGGACCGCGACCATCCAGCGGTCGTCGGACTCGGCGAACTGATTGATCTTCTTCGACGCGCCCGGGTCGTCCGACAGCACGACCGTGGCGCCCTGGCCGGTGACGGCGCGCAGCATCTTGGCGTAGGCGCGGGCGGTCTCGTGGTCGGTGGCGATGACCAGGCCGCCCGCGTCCGGGATGACGCGGCGCAGTTCGCTGAGGCGGCGGTCGGCGGCGGCGAGGACCTGCTTGATCCAGTCGCCCTTGGGGTCGAGCGCGGCGCGCCAGGCCTGGGCGGTCTGGTCCTGGGTGAGCGGCTCGCCGAGCGTCGCGGTGATCTCGTCGCCGGCGCGGGTGCGCCAGCGCATCTCGCCGGCGTAGGCCAGGAAGATCACCGGGCGGACGACGCCGTCGGCGAGGGCGGGGCCGTAGCC
Organism: Actinomadura sp. 7K507; assembly: GCF_004348425.1. GTDB lineage: Bacteria > Actinomycetota > Actinomycetes > Streptosporangiales > Streptosporangiaceae > Spirillospora. Next base: position 17,358 of record NZ_SMKK01000026.1, on the reverse strand, counting down.
GTAGGTGTAGTCGGCGCGGCTCCGCCTGATGCCGTCCGGCCCCTCGTCGTACTGGACGAACGGGATCGGGTTGATGTCGGTGCGGAACGGCGTGCCGGACAGCGCGAGGCGGCGGGCCGCCGGCTCGAACGCCTCCCGGACGGCGTCGCCCCAGGACAGGCCGTCGCCCGCGTGGTGCACCTCGTCGAAGATGACCAGCGACTTGCGGGACTCGGTGCGGTTGCGGTGCAGGGCGGGACGCGCGGCGACGGTCGCGTAGGTGACGGCGACGCCGTGGAAGTCCTTGCCGACGGGCCCCTGGCCGTTCTGGTACTCCGGGTCGATCTTGACGCCGACGCGGGCCGCCGACTCGGCCCACTGCCGCTTGAGGTGTTCCGTGGGGCACACGACCGTGATCGCGGAGATGACGCGGCGCTCCATCAGCTCGCGGGCGAGGCGGAGCGCGAACGTCGTCTTGCCCGCGCCGGGCGTCGCGACGGTGAGGAAGTCGCGGGGGCCGGACTGCTGGCCGTCCGTTCCGCCCTGCTCATCCGGGGAGCGACCCCCGGAACCCCCGAAATAGGCCTCCAGCGCCTGCTGCTGCCAGGCGCGCAGGGACGACGCAGTCCCCCAGGCGGCCCGCTCGGGGAAGGCGGGAGGCATGCTCGATGCGGCGAAGGTGCTCACGGTCATCGAAGGCTACCGAGCCCCACCGACAGAACGCGCCCCGGCCGCCTCACGTGTGCCGAGATCCACACTCCTGTGGTCGCTGCGGCGGGAGCGGTAGGCGGCCCACGCGGCCCTGATACGACGGCCCTGACCTGCGGTGAACTCCCTCATGCAGGCGTCGTGGGCGTAGTCCATGAAATTGTGGACGGGGTCGCGGCCCTTCTGCGGGCATGTATCGCGGGAGTGAGGACATCCTTGCGCCGGCCGCGCCTCGTACGGGGTGTCGGCCACCCCGTCCCCGGGCGAGGAGCAGCCGTTCTCGAACGTGTGGAACAGTCCGAGCCAGTGCCCGATCTCGTGGACGGCCGTGTAGCCGCGGTCGAACCGCTGGAACGAACCGCCCGGCAGGCTCCGGTAGTCGATGACGACGCCGTCCATGCGCGGGTCCTTCCGGTACCACTGGGGGAACGTGGAGTAGCCCAGGACGTCGGTGCCCACGGCGGCGGTGTAGACGTTGAGCGTCCGGCGTCCTCCCTTGCGCAGGCGCTTCTTCATGGGGCTCTCGTGCTTGCGCGGGTGGTGGAACCAGGCCGAGTCGCCGGTGCGGTCGTAACCGGCCAGGCGGAACCTGACGCGGGTGTCCGCGCCGCCCTTCTTGCCTCCGTACGCGGCGTTCAGCGTGGAGATCTGGCGGCGGACGTCCTTCTTCGACAAGCGGCCTTTGCTGCCGCTGTGGACGACGTGGAACCGCACCGGGACGACGATGCGCCGTGCCCTGCGCAGCGTGGAGTCGAGGCGCCGTTCGTCGGAAGTGCCGAAGCGGTCGTGGAGCGTCCGCCGGAGATCGCCGAGCATGGCGACGACCTGGTCCTGTCCGAGGTCGGCCCTGTCGTGCGGACGGCCTCCCGGATCGGTTCTTCGTGCGGCGGGATCGGGGGCGCACCCGTCGTCCCGTTCCGCCGCCGCGGGGGCGGCCCGGAGCCGCGTCCGATCACTCGCCGAACCCGAAACAGCACACACCGTGACCAGTAGTGCGCACACCGAAACCCCGGCCAACCGCCGCATTCATCCCCCGTATGTTTTGGAAACACCAAATCCCGCGGCCGCCGTATCGCCGGTAAGTAACCCGGCGACGGACACCGGCCACGGGACCGTCCAGCGCGCACGCCGAAACGGGCGGCGCGCCCTCAGCCGCCTCTCAGCGGCCCGTCACCGAACGTTCTCATCCTCGGCCGCCCGCACCGGGTGAAAGCCCTGGCGGGCAGGCCGGGCGAGAACATTCACTTCTCGCCGTCGCCGCCGCCCGCCTTCATGGTCTCGTAGATCTCCTTGCACTCCGGGCAGACGGGGTACTTCTTCGGGTCCCGGTTCGGGACCCAGACCTTGCCGCACAGCGCGATCACCGGCGTGCCGCTCACGGCGCTCTCGGTGATCTTCTGCTTCTTCACATAGTGGGCGAACCGCTCGTGGTCGCCGTCACCGTGCGAGAGGTCAGGCCGGACATCGGTCTGGGTGTCACCGTCGGGAAGGATCTTCGTACTCACGTCGTTCACCTTAGTTCAGCGTGGGGTCCTCGGGAAAAGTGGAGACGAACGCGAGATCGCCCCCCTGCCTGCGCAGTACCTCCTGCCAGAGCCGGTCCGGGGCGGCCGCGAAGACGTCCCCGGCCTCGGCGGGCACCAGGTACCAGGAGCCGTCCTCGATCTCCGCGTGCAGCTGCCCGGTCGACCAGCCGGCGTAGCCCGCGAACACCCGCAGTTGGAGCAGCTCCGCCGCCAGCAGGCCCGGCGGGGCCTCCAGGTCGACCAGGCCGACCCTGGCGACCTCCGCGCCGCCGTCCAGCGCGCGCCACCCGAGCGGCTCGTCCTCCCCGGGGAGGCGCGCCAGGGCCAGCGCGTTCTCCAGCCCGACCGGGCCGCCCTGGAACACGACGGACGGGCCGGTGACGAACTCCGACCAGGGCGGCAGCACGCGGTCGACGGGAACCTCGGTCGGCCGGTTGAGGACAACTCCCAGCGTGCCGCCGTCGCCGTCGTGCTCGACGAGCAGGACGACGCTCCGCCGGAAATTGGGATCCTCCAGCTGAGGGGTCGCGACCAGCAGGTGCCCCACCCGGATGCCGTCTTCCATGGGTTCCATGATGCGTTGTGCGGACCTCCGGCGGCACGTCCCCCCACTCGTTAGCCTGTTACGCATTCCTATCGATGGGGATATCGGCACGACAAGGACCTAGGTTAAGAATGATCTAGGATCATCGGCCACCCGCTTGGTGCGCGCCGGGAGGACAGCGATGCAGTTGCCCAGGGTCGTCATCGCCGCCGTATTCTTCGTCATCGGGGCGCTGATCGCGATCCCCGCCATCCTCAACGGCACCGGGGGCGAGTCGAGCGCCTCGACCACGGCGACCACGCCCGGCAGTCCCGACCCGTCCGGAAGCCCGAGCCCGTCCGGGACCGCGACCTCGCCGTCGGCGAGCCCGTCCAAGACGTCGCCGCAGGCGGTGACGGCCTCGATCGGGTCGGTCTCCTGCCCGGCCGGCACCGTGAACGTCACGATCCGCAACACCGGGCAGCAGAACGCGGACTTCGCGGTCGAGAAGAACGACGACACCGCCGCGATCCCCGGTGAGATCCGGGCGAACTCGACCCGGACCGTCGCCGTCGAGCTCCGCGAGGACCGCGCCACCCGCGTCACGGTCAACTGGGCGAACAAGCGGATCGAGAGCAAGACCGTGAAGGCCAACTGCGAGAAGGCGGGCGCGGCCCCGCCCACGACCCCGCCGGAGGAGCTGCCGAACACCGGGCCCGACGCCGTGCTGTGGGCGCGCGGCGCGACCGGCGTCGCCATCATCCTCACCGGCGCGATCATCTTCTGGTACGGCGGGATCTGGCCCCGCCGCCGCGACCCGATGCTCCCGAAGAAGACCGACTGACTCGGTGGGCGGCGGGGCGCACCCGGGGCGCGCCCCCGGTTCAGGCCTCGGTGCGGGGACGTCCGCCCGCGGCCTCGCGGACCGCGCCGGCGACGAAGTTGCTCACGTCGGGGTGGAAGACGCTGGGGACGATGTAGTTGGGCCCCAGCTCGTCCGGCGTGACGACCTCGGCGAGGGCCTTGGCCGCAGCGGCGAGCATGTCCAGGGTGACGATGTCGGCCTGGGCGTCCAGGAGACCGCGGAAGACGCCGGGGAACGCGAGCACGTTGTTGATCTGGTTGGGGTAGTCGCTGCGGCCGGTGGCGACGACGGCGGCGTGCTCGCGGGCCTCGTCCGGGGACACCTCGGGCTCGGGATTGGCGAGCGCGAACACGATCGCGTCGTCGTTCATCGTGGCGATGTCGTCGCCGGTCAGGATGCCGGGGGCGGACACGCCTATGAACACGTCGGCGCCCTTGACGGCGCCGCGCAGGTCGCCCTCGTAGCAGGCGGCGTTGGTGTTGTCGGCGATCCAGGACAGCGAGTCGTCCATCTCGCCGCGGCCCTTGTGGACGGCGCCGAATGCGTCGCAGACGACGAGGTCGCGGGCGCCCGCGTGCATCAGCAGCTTCAGGATGGCGCTGCCGGCGGCGCCCGCGCCCGCCATCGTGATGCGGACGGAGCCGATGTCCTTGCCGACGACGCCCAGCGCGTTGGTCAGCGCGGCGAGGACGCAGATCGCGGTGCCGTGCTGGTCGTCGTGGAAGACGGGGATGTCCAGCAACTCGCGCAGCCGGGCCTCGACCTCGAAGCAGCGCGGCGCGGAGATGTCCTCCAGGTTGATGCCGCCGAACGCGGGGGCGAGGATCTGGACGGTCCGGACGATCTCGTCGGTGTCCTGCGTGTCGAGGCAGATCGGCCACGCGTCGATCCCGGCGAACCGCTTGAACAGCGCGGCCTTGCCCTCCATGACGGGCAGCGCGGCCTCCGGGCCGATGTTGCCGAGGCCGAGCACGGCCGAGCCGTCGGTGACGACCGCGACGCTGTTGCGCTTTATCGTCAGGCGGCGGACGTCCTCGGGGTTGCGGGCGATGGCGAGGGAGACGCGGGCGACGCCGGGCGTGTAGGCCATCGACAGCTCGTCGCGGTTGCGCAGCGGCACCTTGGACTGCATCTCGATCTTGCCGCCGAGGTGCATCAGGAACGTCCGGTCGCTGACCTTGTGGATCCTGACGGACTCGATCTGCTCCAGCGCGCCGGAGATCGCCTCGGCGTGCTGGGTGTCGCGGGTGGCGATCGTGACGTCGATGCGCAGGGTCTCGTGGCCGGCGGTGTTGACGTCGAGGGCCGTGACGATGCCGCCGGCGTTCTCGACTACGTGGGTGATCTGGCTGACGGCCCGGCCGCCGGCCGGAACCTCCAGCCGGACGGTGATCGAGTACGACACGCTTGGCACGCTCGCCACGGCAAATGCTCCCTACTGCGTATGGGCAACCCATGTCCCGCGCGCGCCGCCGCGGCCGGGTCGGCGCGCGTGACGGAGCGTCCGGGGGCCGCGGCCGGGTCCCGTCCCGCGGCTCACACTTCCCGGGCAGCGACGACGATCAGTTCGACGGTCGCGGACACGGACAGTCTCGTGGTGTCGATCACGAGGTGGTAGAGCCGCGGATCGGCGGGGTCGACCCCGTAGAAGTGCTTCACGTAGGCCGTCCGGGCGCGGTCATTGTCATCGAGCATACGCTCAACATCGCGATCGGGTGTCCTGGTCGGGGCAGCTCGTCCCGCTTCCGCGGGGCGGCCGCTCTCCGCGGCCCTCGCTCCGGAGGGCATCTCGGCGGCGGCGCGTGCCAGCCGCCGTTCCCGCGGGCCGTCCAGCCGGACGTGCAGCGCGCCCCGGTGCCCGGCCAGCACCACGCCGGCGGCCCGGCCGAGCAGGACGCCCCCGCCGCGCTCGGCGGTCCGCTTGATGACGCTCTCGGTGTGCTCCACGAACTCCCCGGGCAGCGCGGCCGTGTGGTCGGGGAAGTAGACGTCCATGCCGAGCGCCATCGTGGGCAGCCGCGCGGCGCCGGCGAGGATCCGGCCGATGCCGCTCTCGGCCCGGTCGTCGTGGGCGAGCGCCTCCTCCAGCGTGCAGCCGATCTCGCCGGCGACGAGCTCGGGGATGGCGCGGTCGACGAAGGGCAGCCCGAGCCGCTCGGCCACCGCCGGGCCGACGGCCGGCCCGCCCGCACCGAACGTGGCCGAGATGGTCACCACCTGCGCGTTCACACGCGGCCCCTGACCGTTCCCCGCGCGGTCAGAACAGGGCCGACTGGAGGGAGCGGCGGGCCTTGGCGACGCGCGGGTCGTCCGGCGGGAGCAGCTCGAACAGCGACAGCAGGTGCTTGCGGGCCGCGTCGCGGTCGTCGCCCGCCGTGCCGCGCACGGCGGTCAGCAGCCGCTCGAAGGCCTGCTCCAGCCGGCCGGACACCATCTCCACGTCGGCCGCGCTGATCTGCGCCTGGACGTCGCCGGGCTTGGCGGCGGCCTCCTGGACGGCGCCCTCGGCGTCCAGCGACCGCACGCGCAGGCTCAGCTCGACCAGGGCGAGGCCCTGCTTGGCCTGGACGTCGCCCGGGTCGGCGGCGAGGACTCCCTCGAACGCGGTCTTGGCGCCGTCCAGGTCGCCGCGCTGAAGGGCTTCCTCCGCCTGCTGGTACACCGGGTCGGCGGCGGGCGCCTCGGCCGTGTCGGCGGCGGGCTGCTCGCCCTCGGGGGCGTCCGGCAGGATGCCCTCCTTGCGCAGCGCCTCGAAGAGCTGGTCGATGGCCTGGCGCACCTGCGGTTCGGGCGCCGCCCCGTTCAGGAACGGCAGCAGCTGACCGGCGACGACCGCGGCGACGAACGGGATCCCCTGCACGCCCATCTGCTGCATGTACGCCGCGAGCTGGGGGTTGGCGTCGATGTCGACCTTGGCCAGGATCCATTTGCCGGCCGCCTCGGTGGCGAGCTTCTCCAGGATGGGGCCGAGCTGCTTGCACGGCCCGCACCACTCGGCCCAGAAGTCCACGAGGACGGGAACGGACTGCGACCGCTCCACGACCTCGGTGTTGAACGTCTGGTCGGTGACGTCCACGACGTACTGGCCGCCGCCTGCGCCCGCGGACGCGCCGCCGCCCTGGGCCTGGCGTTCCTGCTGCTTCTTGGCGGCCGACTGGCGCGCCCCCAGATCGAGGGCCCCGTGCAACGAAAAGTCCCGAGAAGGCATGGGTCCATCCTGCCTCATGAGCGCCCGTGGCTGCGCGTCCGTACGCTCCCAGCGGAGCGTGGCGACCGCACCGGACGCCCGGCACGTCCCGATCCGGTGCATAATTCGGCAATTGACCGCCTTTTTCGAATTCGCAGACCGGTCCGGCGGGCAAAGAATCCAGGCGGACTGCCGAAAAGGCAAAAAGATTGCTGGCGGCCATCACCAAGCCCGGTTATAGTCACGATGTCGATGCATCGCGGCACGGCCGAAGCGACCGGCACGCCGGGACCGCCGAAAACGGCGACCCGGCCCGGCCGGGCACCACGTGGCAGGGTTGGGGGACCGAGGCCACCTGCGCACCCGGGCATCCGGGGCTCGCCGCCCGCCGCCGCGACCGCATGACGAGCAATGGGGGGAAACTTGTGATCGCGGAGCATTCCGTGATCGTGGCCCGAGGAATGGGTGTCCGCCGCGGGGGGCGGTGGCTCCTGCGCCCGGTGACCTTCGGCGTGCCCGAAGGCGTGGTCGGCCTGGCCGGTCCACCGGGTGCCGGTAAATCCACTCTGCTGGCCACGTTCGCGACCTTGCGCAGGCCGACCGCCGGCGCGCTGCACATTCTCGGACACGACGTCGCGCAATCCACCGGCCTGCGGGCCGCGCGGGCCGCGATCGGATACCTGCCGGCGCGGTTCTCCCGGGCGGAGCACATGACGGCCGGGGAGTTCGTCGAGTACGCGGCCTACTACAAGCGGACGAGCACGTCCGCAGCCCGTTCCATGGTCCGGCGGCTCGACCTCACCGAGGCGGCCGGCACCGAACTGGGGCTGCTGCCTCCCGACGTCCGGCTGCGCGCCGGGCTCGCCGCCGCATGCGTCCACGAGCCCGACATGCTGCTCCTGGACGACCCTTTCGGCGAGCTGTGCGCCGCCGCCGAGCCCTGGCCGACCGGCGCCGACGGCCCCGGACGCCAGGTGCTCACCTCCACGATGACGGAGCTGATCCCGCTCATGCGCACGCTCGCCCCGGCGGTGCTGGTCTCGGCGGACGCCACCGACACGCTCACCGGCTGGTGCGACCGCCTCCTCACGCTCGCCCGGGGCAGGCTGACCGAGCAGCCCACGCAGTCGGCCACCGCGCGCCGCGGCCGCAGCGCCACCGACCGCCGGGCCACCGACCCTTCGCCCGCGCCCGCGCCCCTGCCGCTCAAGCGGCGGCCCGCGCGGCTGACCCTGCCGCAGATGACGCTGCCCAGCGTGCCGCTGCCGCAGATGACGAGACTGCGGGCGCGGCGGCCGCCCGCCAGGAGCGCCACCGGTGTCTGACCTGGGGCGGGTGCTCCGGCTGGACGCCCGCCGCACGGCACTGCTGGTCGCGGTGCCGGTCCTCACAGTGGTCGGGACGGCGGCGGCCGTGCTGTCGCTGTACCCGTCGGTCGCCTACTGGGACAACACCGTCGTCGCCCTGGTCAACTCGGTCCGCCTCATGGGGCCCGTCGCCGCGGGACTGGCCGCGTGGAGCGCCGTACGGGAACGTCCGCTCGACTATCTGCGCGACCTCACGGCACGCTCCCCCGCCACCGGTGTGCTCTTCGACCTGCTGCTGCTGTCCGCCGCCGCGCTGGTCTCCTACGTCACGATCACGGCCGTGGCCGTCGCCGTCACCCTCGCGCAGGGCGGGGCCGGGCATCTCCACCCGATCGGCGTGGCCGCCGGCGCGGGGTCGCTCATCCTGCACGTCATCGCCGGTTACCTGGCGGGACGCGCCGTCCCGCACCGCGCCACCGCCGCCCTGGTCCTCGCCGTCACGTCGCTGTGGGCAGGGCTGCGCGTCCCCGGCATGTCGTGGTGGAGCCTGCTTCCCCCGGCGGCGCTCGACCCGGTCGCCCCGTTCACCACCCTGCGCCCCCAGGTCCTCGTCCACCAGGCCACCTGGACGGCCGGGCTGATCACCGCGCTGATCCTCGGCTACGTGATGTGGGCGACGCGGCGGTTCCTGCTCGTCCTGCCCCTGCTGGTGGCGCTCGCCGCGACGTCCGCCGCCACGCTCGGCCTGCACGGCTCCGGCGGGACGGTCGCGCCCGTGTCGGCGGAGCCGGTGTGCCGGGAATGGCCGCTGACCGTGTGCGTCCATCCTGCCCATAGCGACGCGCTCACCCGGCTGACTGCGGTGGCCACTCCCCTCGCCGCCCGCCTCGACGACACGCCCGGCGCGTTCGCGAGGGTGGAACAGCGCCCGGCGTGGACACCCGCCACGGTGGCGGACGGCGTCGCCACCGTCCACCTCGACGAGGACCTCTCTCCCGGGTACGCGGCGCGGGCCATCCGGCAGATCACCCGGAGCCTCAGAGACGCCGGCACATGCGCGGCGTCACCGGAATCCCCGGACGGCTACCGCGCGCTGGTCGACGCGTGGCTCCTCGGCGACGACCCGCCCGCCATCGCCGACACCCGCGCGGCACGCACGTTCGCATCATGGAGCGAGGCCCGGCGCCGCGCCTGGCTACGGCTCAACTTCACCGAATACCACTCGTGCGCACTCGGCCCCGCGAACTTCCAGACGAGCAAGTCCCGCCGCACCTCCAAGCACGCGGAACGGGCCTCGAAGCGCGCGGAACGGGTGAACGGCCGGTCGGCGCGCGGCTCAGACGGCGCTTGAGGCGGGCGTTTCGGCGGGCGTCGTCCAGTGGCGCTCGACGAAGAAGGGGGCGACCGGGAGCACGGCCGCGCCCAGGGCCAGGACCGTGCGCTTGATGTCCCAGCGGAGCGCCTGGCGGACGAGGAAGACCATCGCGACGTAGACCACGAACAGGAATCCGTGAATCGGGCCCATCAGCTGCACCCCCGCCTCCGCGTCCGCCCCGTACTTCAGCGGCATCGCGACCAGGAGCAGCAACAGGAACGACGTCGCCTCGGCGATGGAGACCAGGCGGAAAACACGAATCATGTCCACGCCGGTTCCAACGCACCGGCCTCCGCCTGGGGTTTCACCCCGCGCTATGGCTTCACTCACATCGACCTAACCCGCGCGTCAGGTACGGGGCGATCCTGCCGGGAATGTCCCGCTACATGGCTCGCCCGAAGAACGACGCGCCCCGCGCCCGGTGGCGCGGCCTGCTCACCCCCGTCCTGCTCATCGTCGCGACCGTCGCGGTCGTGCTGGTGGCCCAGCAGACACTGCGCGGCCTGCCCGGATGGCTGAACCCGTTCGGCGTGGAGACCAAGGACCGCAGCGGGCCCGTCCTGCTGAAGTCGATCCGCGACATGCACCGCTACGAGGCGGCGCGCGGCAACTTCCAGGTCGTCGTGGACCTGGAGAAGGACGCCAAGTTCCTGCCGGAGTCGCTGCGCGGCAGGCGCACCCTGTTCGTCGGCAACGGCTCCGTCGACGCCTATGTGGACTTCTCGAAGCTGGGCTCGGGTGCCGTCGAGGTGAACTCCGACCGGACGGCCGCGACCATCAAGCTGCCGCCCGCCCAGCTGGAGAAGACCAACCTCGATCCGAAGCACAGCTACGTCCACGCCACCGAGCGCGGCCTGATCGACCGCTTCGGCGACTTCTTCAGCAGCAACCCGGGTAACCAGCAGCAGCTCTACGTCCTGGCGTCGCAGAAGATCCAGACGGCCGCCGCCCAGAGCGGCCTGAAGCAGCGCGCCGACGCCAACACCAAGACGATGCTGGAGAACATGCTCAAGGCCCTGGGCTTCACCACGGTCACCATCACCCCAACCTCCCGGTGAGCGGACCTCAGCAGAGCGCGTTCTCGACCGCCTCCGCGGCGGCCGTGTTCAGCCTCTCTCCCCCTCCGCCGGTGAGCTGGGTCGACATCGCGACGCTGACGCTGCGGCCACCGTCCGCCCGGACGCCTTCGCGAACCATGTGACCGAGCATGTCGCCGCCGTGGGCCCAGTACCCCGCCCGGTCGCAGCGCAGCGGGAACCAGAACAGGCCCAGCCCGTACCGGGATCCCTGGTAGGCGCCGTCCCAGCCGGTCGGCACGGTGCGCTGCATCTCGGCGAGCAGCACCCGCGGGACCAGCCGTCCCCCGATCAGCGCGCGGAAGAACCGGTTGTCGTCCGACACGGTCGTGATCATGCCACCGGAGGCGCCGGCCACGCTGGGGTCGAGCAGGGTCACGTCGGTCGGCGGCGCACCCTCCTCGTACTGCCGGTAGCCGCGGAGGAAGGGACGGGGCAGCGTGGCGCGGTGTCCCGGAGTGTGGGTGCCGTGGAGCCGGAGCGGCCGGATGACGCGGTCGCGGACCTGCACCCTCCAGTCCTTGCCGGACGCCTTCTCGATGATCATGCCTAGCAGGGCGTAGCCCGTGTTGGAGTAACTCCACTTCGGCGTCCCGTCGGGGTTGGTCTCACCGGGCTGGAAGCCGGGCTCGTGCTTCAGGGCCAAGGCCACCAGCCGGTCGGGCGTGTACCGGTCGAAACGATGCTCGCGGTAGTCCTCGGCGCTCCGCTGCAGCGGGATCTCCGACAGATAGTCATGGAGGCCGCTGGTGTGCTGGAGCAGGTGGCGGATCGTGATCCGGCGCCCGTCGTTTCCGTTGCCCCGGACGAGCCCCGGCAGCCATTCGTCCACGGTGTCGTCCAGGCTCAGCCGGCCCTCGCCGACAAGCTGCAGCACCACGGTGGCCACATACGTCTTGGTGACGCTGGCGGCGCGGAAATGGTCACCCGGCTGCGCGGGACGGCCGGTCCGCCGGTCGGCGACCCCGGCCCGCGCCGTGAACCGCCCGTCCGGTGTGCGCACCTCCGCGACCACACCGGTGACCCCGAGGCGTTCGATCTCCCGGACGTCGTGGCGCAACCGCTCACCCGTCCCCGCGGCGGCCGGAGCCGCGGTCATCGCCGTCCCCGCCAGGAGAGCGATCGCTCCGGTCACCGCTACCGCCGCCCTGCCGGCTAGAGCGCGGTGGTTCGTCATCTCGTTCGGGGCACCCGGACTCATCGTTCCTCCTCGGCGTCACCGTTCACTTGCGGTGCGTCGAGACTAGGAACGGCGAACGCCCGGGAACGATGAGGCGACCGGGAGACCTGGCCCTGGTGCCAGCCCCACCCCCGGCTTACCGGACACCAGGCAAATCAGGTGGTGACCGCCTCTATGGCGTCGGCCAGGAGACACCTGTCGCGCTGGTCGGAATCGATGGAGCGCCAGCCCCCGAACGAGTTGAGCCTCAGGTCGAGGTCCAGCGCCTCATGCATGAAGGGAATGGTCTCGACCGCGGGCGGCCCCATCTCGCCGATGAACTTGGCGACCCACTTCACCGGGGGGACGAGTTCGGCGTCGGCGATCGGACGCAGCGCCTCGGTGAAGACGCGGAGCGCCACATCGGTGTCACCGGTCATGCGGGAGTACGCACGCGCGGCGTAGATGCGCTTGTGCTCGTCGTCGTCCTGGACGAACTCCCGTACCCGGCCGGCGCAACCGGGCGCCGGTGACCCGATGTCACCGAGAACCTGGAGTGCGACGTACTCGTTGCCGTCGTCCAGGGAACGGGCCAGCAGCCGGGCCGGTGACTCGTCGTCGCCGGTCACGCGCCAGTACGCCCGAGCGGCCACCAAGGCGGCGCTTCGATCGAGCCCCGGCCTGGACGATTCCGACGGCAGGAACAGCCGCGCGCGCCGGAACCGGCCGACCGCCCGGGAAAGCCGTCCGCGCTTGCTCTTGCCCTCGGACGCGCGCCGGAGCAGCCGGGGCGGCCTCGGCCGCCGCGGGGCCCATCTCCGCGAGCGCGCGCGAGGCCCACTGCCCGGCGTCAGTGGGCAGCAGCTCGACCAGCTCGGGCACCGCCGGCGCGGCGTCCTCCCCCCACGACTCCAGGATCTGAGCCATCTCCCGGCACCACCCGTAATCGGACGACGACCGGAGCCGCGCGCGGACCGCGGGCAGCAACTCGTCCGTGAAGGGCCGCGCCGTCTCCAGTACCTCGTGCAGGAACGGCATGTGGAGCATGTAGAACCGCGCGTGCCCGCCGGCTCCGAACTCGTCGAAGCCCGTACGGCCGCTGCCGTCGAGCCAGGAGCGCAGATGGGGGACGCAGCGCCGGTCACCGGCCCCGCGACAGCGCCCAGTCCGTCACGGACGCGGGGCGCCGATCCATCCACTCCTCGCGCTCCCACGGAAGCAGATCGCCCCGCCGGACGGCCTCGGCCATCTCCTCCTGGGCACGGGCGGAGCCCGGTTCGGTGACCAGAACGGCCGCCGCCGCGCTCAGCCTGCGCTCGGGGTCCGCGGAAGCGAGTTGGCCGGTCAGCCACCGCCGGACGACGTCGTCCGGCGCGGGCTCGTCCAGCTCGACGATCGACATGGCGAGATCGATCCTGGACAGCCCGTCCTCGCCGTCGTCGGCGGCCGCCTCCCACCGCCCGCGCAGCTCCCGGAGACCCGGCCGTCCTCGTCCGGAGACACCGCGAGCGCGCCGAGAACGTCTTCGCGGACGTAGCGGTCGGCGTCGTCCAGCAGCCGCAGCAGATCCGGGGTCGCCTTCGTCCACGCCCGGGTCCACCGGGCGGGCAGCCCGTCCAGGGCCGCGACCTCCCGGAGCGTGTCGTCAGATCCATCCGTGTCGAGAGGCGCGTATCCGAGATCGCCTCGACCAGGAACGGCAGCACCGAAGCGGCCGCGGACGGCGAATGATGCTCGCAGAGAGGGTGGTACAGGTCGGCCGCCGCGTCCTCTTTATTGCAGTTCCCTTGGCGGTCGGGCCCTGGGGGCCCTTCCTTCGGCGGGCACTGCGTGCGATCACTGCATCGCTCCGGCTCGCCCTGGGGGCTCGCTGCGCGATCAGGTTTCTCGCTTCGCTCGCAACCTGCCTTCGGACGCGATCGCGACTGTTCAGGTTGTTGCGGGGTTGCGGCGGCGGGCTGGTGCCAGGGAAACGCTAGGCCTGGGGTCGGGGCGGGACTCTGATGAGCAGCCCGTCACCCTGGCCGCCGCCGCCGCAGAGGGCGGCGGCGCCGAGGCCGCCGCCGCGGCGCTTCAGCTCGTAGGCCAGGTGGAGGACGATACGGGCGCCCGACATGCCGACCGGGTGGCCGACCGCGATGGCGCCGCCGTTGACGTTGACCTTCTCGGGTCCGACGCCGAGGTCGCGCATCGACTGGATGCCGACGGAGGCGAACGCCTCGTTGATCTCGATGAGGTCGAGGTCGCCGACGCTCAGGTTCTCCTTGCCGAGGGCGTGCTTGATCGCGTTGGACGGCTGGGACTGCAGCGAGTTGTCCGGGCCGGCGACGTTGCCGTGCGCGCCGATCTCGGCGAGCCAGGTGAGGCCGAGCTCCTCGGCCTTGGCCTTGGACATCACCACGACGGCCGCGGCGCCGTCGGAGATCTGCGAGGACGAGCCGGCGGTGATCGTCCCGTCCTTGCTGAACGCGGGGCGCAGCTTGGCGAGGGACTCGGCCGTGGTGTCGCCGCGGACGCCCTCGTCGGCCGAGAAGACGACCGGCTCGCCGCGGCGCTGCGGGATCTCGACGGGGGCGATCTCGTCGTCGAACATGCCGTTCTTGATGGCCTCGGCGGCGCGCTGGTGGGAGCGGGCGGAGAACTCGTCCTGCTCCTCGCGGGAGATGTCCAGCTTCGCGTTGTGGTGCTCGGTCGACTCGCCCATGGCGATTCCGTCGAACGCGTCCGTCAGCGCGTCGTAGGCCATGTGGTCGAGGACCTCGACGGATCCGTACTTGTAGCCGCCGCGCGACTTCGGCAGCAGGTGCGGGGCCTGGGTCATCGACTCCATGCCGCCCGCCACGACGATGTCGAACTCGCCGGCCCTGATCAGCTGGTCGGCGAGCGCGATCGCGTCCAGCCCGGACAGGCACACCTTGTTGATCGTGATCGACGGGACGTTCATCGGGATGCCCGCCTTGACCGCCGCCTGCCGGGACGGGATCTGGCCCGCGCCCGCCTGCAGCACCTGGCCGAGGATCACGTACTGCACCTGGTCGCCGCGCACGCCCGCCCGCTCCAGCGCCGCCTTGACCGCGTGCGCCCCGAGGTCGGCCGCGGAGAAGTCCTTGAGCGATCCCATCAGGCGCCCGACGGGGGTGCGCGCTCCGGCGACGATCACGGACGTGGTCATGAGGGGGCCTCCAGGATGGTGCTGCGGCGACGTTTGCCACCATACCCAGGAGAACATTGTCCGGTTTCGCTCGCCCCCGGCCTCGCCGCCCGAGTGCCGCCCGAGTAGGAGAAAGCCCATGCTGACCCGTATCGACCACATCGGCATCGCCTGCCGCGACCTGGACGCCACCGTCGAGTTCTACAAGGCGACGTACGGCTTCACCGACGCGCACTTCGAGGTGAACGAGGAGCAGGGCGTCCGCGAGTGCATGCTCAAGATCAACGACACCGGGGACGGGGCGGCGAGCTACCTGCAGCTGATCGAGCCGATCCGGGACGACTCGGCGGTCGCGAAATGGATGGAGAAGAACGGGGAGGGCGTCCACCACATCGCGTTCGGGACGGACGGGACGGTCGAGGACGAGGCGGCCGGCATCGCGGGCAAGGGCGTGCGGGTGCTGTACGACGCGCCGCGCAACGGGTCCATGGGATCCTTGATCAACTTTTTGCACCCCAAGGACTGCCACGGCGTCCTCACCGAGCTCGTGCAGAAGCGCTGAACGACCCGCATGATCTTCAGGTTGCGCCGCCACAGGGGCGCGACCGGATCGTGACGTGTTCGATATCACCATCACGGACGGTGGGGCACCGACTCCCGCTGTGTGACCGTTCCGACACATCTGGTGCATTTGTGGTGCCCGTACCTGGGCGGCAACCGGCACGGCGTGCGAGTTCACAAAAGGGACAAAACACGCAGCGCGTCAAGATGAGCCCCCAACACGGCAGCGTCCGGAGTACGCTTCATTCGCCGGAAGAGGTCTGGGGCACTGCGCCCGTCATGCCAGGCGATCAACCGGTCCCCGGAACTACCCGTAGCCTCCGTCACATCAGGATTGAGCCACATGCAGTCCGACATCGACGCCCAGCTCAGCAACTTCTTTGAAGACACGCCCCCGCGCGAATTCGACGTGGTGCTTCGCGGCTACGACCGGCACCAGGTCGACGAGCACATCAAATCGCTCGACAACGAGGTCCGGCAGACCCGCGAGCAGACACAGGCCATGCAGCGCGAGCTGTCGGACGCCCATCGTCAGCTGCAGGAGCAGGAACGTCCCACATACTCCGGTCTCGGCGCGCGCATCGAGCAGTTGCTCAGGCTCGCCGAGGAGCAGGCCACCGAGCTCGTGCAGGCCGCCCGCTCCGAGGCGAACGAGATCAAGGCCGCGGCCAAGGTCGACGCCGCCGAGCAGCGCGCCACGGCCGAGAGCGACGCCTCCGAGTTGCGCGCCAACGCCCAGCGCGAGGGCGACGACATGCGGGGCGCGGCCGAGCGGGAGGCCGAGGAGGTGCGGACCTCCTCCCGCCGCGAGGCCGACGAGCTGACCTCCACGACCGAGCGCGAGGTCGCCAAGCTGCGCGCCACCGCCGACCACGAGGTCGCCGAGAAGCGCGCCGCCGCCGAGCGTGAGATCGCCAAGCTGCGCACCACGACCGAGCGCGAGGTCGCGCAGCTGCGCGCGTCCACCAAGCGCGAGCGGGACGAGATCCTCACCACCGCCAAGCGGCAGGCCGACGAGATGCGGGCCCAGGCCCAGCGCATCCTGGAGGAGAGCGAGGCGCAGCGCGCCCAGGCCGAGGCCGAGTTCGAGATCCAGCTCGCGGCCCGCCGCGAGGAGGCCGACCGGCAGGACGCCGAGCGCCACGGCGCCGCCCAGGCCGCCACGCAGAAGCTCGTCGCCGAGGCCGAGCAGCGCGCCGCGTCCGCCGAGCAGCGGGCCGGCAAGGCCACCCAGCAGGCCGAGCAGACCCGGCGCGAGGCCGACTCGCACGCCAAGCAGCTCATGGCCAACGCCCGCAAGAACTCCGACAACGTCATCGCCGAGGCCAAGGCACAGGCCGAGCAGCTGCTCGCCGAGACCAAGGCCGAGGCCGACCGCGTCCGGACGGCGGCGCAGCGGCAGGTCGACGAGCTCACCCGCCAGCGCGACAGCATCACCAGCCACCTCAACCAGCTGCGCCAGCTGATCGGCGGCGTCGCGCCCAACCTGGGCGCCGACGAGCTCGCCGCAGCGCCGGAGCCGGCCGCGATCCCGGCGGCCGAGCCCAAGCAGGCCCCGGCGCAGCAGCAGGCTCCGGCGCAGCAGGCCGAGCAGCCCCGGCAGCAGCAGCCCGCCGCCCAGCCCGCGGGCAAGGCCGCGCCCGCCAAGCAGGCTCCGCAGTCCAAGAAGTCCGACGAGGACGACGAGGACTGGTGGCAGGAGTGAACCGGCCGGCCGCTTGACGGCGGCCGGAACGTGACGGGAAAGCCTAGAGGCGGCGGAAACGCCTCTAGGCTTTCCGTCGTCTCATCCAGTAGCGCGCGGTCCGGTGCCCCGGCCCGCGCCACGCGTGCTGGACCACGGCAGGACGGAAGAGGAGAGCGGCGTGTCCGACGAGACCCCCCACGAGGACGAGCCGGAGGCGACCCCCGGCAAGGGGCGCCCGGCCACCGGACGTAAGG
>NZ_SMKK01000269.1 GCF_004348425.1 Actinomadura sp. 7K507 | reverse complement strand
TCCCCGCCCCGCCGCACGGTGATTGTCCGGCGTTCGGTCATCAGCCGAGGACGGGGAAGTTGCTGCGGAAGACGCCGTGCGGATCGCGCGCTCGCTTCAGCTCGCGGAGCCGGGCGAGCGTGCCGGGCGTGAAGGCGTTCGCCGCGCGCTCGCCCGGGGCGAGGAGCGTGAACGGCTTGCGTCCGGTCGTGTACGGGACGAGGGCGTTCGCGATCTCTTGCTGGCGGGCGCCCACGGCGGTCCCGCCGTCCTCTCCGGGGACGCCGAACATGTAGAGCGCGAACGGCTCGTCCAGGTGCCCGGCGGGAGTGCCAGACGGGCGGGCCAGCGCACCGCCGAGGTGCCGCAGCTGCACGCTGAGCAGCGGATCGATGGGACGTTCCAGCAGTGCGGCGGCCACGTCGTCGGTCAGGCCCGTCAGGAGTTCCGCGCGAGACCGCCCTGGGCCGGGGTCGGTCGGTTCGGCGGTGATCGTGCCCAGATCGGCGACCGGAAGGTCGGCGCGGGAATCGGAGATCCGCCCGGCGATCTTGTCGAGCGGGCGCAGGAGCGTCTCGGCGTCTCCGCCCTCGCCGAGGAAGGCGCTGTCGACCGCCACCAGCGGAGCCGCGCCCGGGAAGTGCAGGAGCTCGTACCAGGCGGTCAGCTCGGCCGGTGCTCGCTCGGTGATCTCACGATAGGCGTCCAGGACGGCCCGGGCCTCCTCGACGGGCCACACCATCCGGCCGCCGTAAAGGCGTGGCGCCGGGTGCAGATCGAACTCGACGGCGGTGACGATCGCGAAGTCGCCGCCACCGCCGCGCAGTGCCCAGAACAGGTCCGGGTCGGATTCGGACGTCACCCGGGCGCGGGCGCCGGCCGCGTCCACGACGTCGAACGCGCGGACGCTCCCGGACGCCCATCCGTGCATGCGGCCGAACCAGCTCAGCCCGCCGCCGAGCGTGTAGCCGGTGACCGTCACCACCGGGCTGCTGCCCGCGAGCCCGGTCAGGCCGTGCGGACCGGCAGCCCGCAGGACCCGCCCCCAGGTGACACCGGCGCCGGCTCGGGCGATCCGCTCGTCCGGGCGGATCTCCAGATCGTCCAGGCGGGTGGTGCGGAGCAGGATCACCTCGCCGGTGTTCCCAGACGCGCCATGGCCGCTCGGCTGCGTCGCGATGGTCAGCCCGTTCAGCCGGGCATACCGGACGAGAGCGGCCACATCGTCGGCGTCGGCTGCCTCCACCACGGCCCGGACGGGCTGGTCCACCGCGAGGTTCCAGGGCCGCCGTGCCACCTCGAAGGAGCCGTCGCCCGCCGTGTACACGCGGCCCCTGACCGCGCCCCGCAGGTCATCCCCAATGTTCATGATCTCTCCTGTCCCTGCCGGACGTCCGGGTTCGTCGGTCGTCCGGGTTCGTCGGTCGTCCGGGTTCGTTGGTCGCCCCGGTTCGTTGGTCGCCCGGTTCGTTGTCGATGGGTTCAGGATGCTCACCCGCGGCTGGGATCGGGCTGGGATCGAGTTGAGGTGCCCGTAGGCTGAGGAACTGGACGATTCGGGAGGTCGGACGATCAGGGAGGGGCGGATGGTGGCCGGACTGACGTTCCGGCTGTTCGGCCCCCTCGAGGTGGCGGACGGCTCGGGACACTCGCTCGACCTCGGCACCCGGAAGCAGCGCGCGCTCGTGGCGATGCTGGCGCTCGAACCCGGCCGCGTGGTCTCCCTGGACCGCCTGATCGACGAGCTGTGGGCCGGTGAGCCGCCCGCTCGCGCGACCCGGACGCTGCAGGCCTACATCGCGCACCTTCGCCGAGTCCTGGAACCCGATCGAGCCCCTCGGACGCCGCCGGCCGTCCTGCTCACCCGCGAGCCCGGCTACCAGCTCGCCGTCCCGCCCGGACGGATCGACCTGTGGCGGTTCACCGCCTGGACGGACGCGGGCCGCGCGGCCCTCGCTCGTGGGGCGCACGCGGAGGCCGTCGAGACCCTGGACCAGGCCCTCGATCTCTGGCGCGGCGACGCGCTGGGGGAGTTCGCCGGCTGGGAGTTCGCCCGGCCCGTCGTCACCCGGCTCACCGAAGTCCGCGCGGGCGCCCGTGAGGACCGGTTCGACGCGCGGCTGGCCCTCGGCGAGGCCGCAGCCCTGATACCCGGGCTGGAAGCGCTCGTCGAGGAGGAGCCCTACCGGGAACGCGCCTGGTCGCTGCTCGTCCTCGCCCTCTACCGCGCCGGGCGCCAGGCCGATGCGCTGGCCGCGCTGCGCCGCGTCCGGACCCGCCTGTCGGACGACCTCGGGCTGCGTCCGGGACCGGAGTTGCAGGAGCTGGAACGGTCGGTGTTCGACCAGTCGCCCAGCCTCCGGCCTCCCTCGCGTGAGGCGGCGCCCCGGTCGGCGGGACCGTCGGCGGAGCCGTCGGCGGGACTGTCGGAGGAGCCGCCAGCGGAGCCGCCAGCAGAGCTGGACGGGGACGGGCTGGTCGCACGGTCGGCGCAGCTGGCGCTGCTCGAACGGCGGCTCGGTGAGGTGCGTCGAGGCCGGGGTGGTGTCGTCCTGGTGACGGGGGAAGCCGGGATCGGCAAGACCCGGCTCGTCCGCGCCGCCGCGGAGCTGGCCGCCGCCCGCGGCTTCCGCCTCGCGTGGGGACGCTGCGTGGACGGCACCGCCCCCGCCTTCTGGCCGTGGAGGCAGATCATCCGGGAGGCCGGTGACGAGTCCGGCCTGCTCTCGCTGGACACCCTCCCCGCGCCACAGGATCCCGCCACCGCCCTGTTCACCATGTACGAACAAGTCCTGGACGTCCTGACGGGTGACGAGACCCCGGTCACGATCGTCCTGGACGATCTGCACTGGGCGGACGTGTCGTCGCTGCGTCTCCTGACCTTCGTGGCGGACGCGGCCGTCCGGCATCGGCTGCTGGTCCTCGTCACGTGCCGTCCCGAACCCGGCGACCATCCCAGCGCCCTCCGCGACACTTTGGCCGCGTTGGCGCGGTTGGCCGAACGCGTTGAGCTGGGCCCGTTCACCGCGGACGATGTCGCGGCCTACCTGCGTGCAAGGGGCGTCGTCGAAGAGCCCGGCCTCGCTGAGGCGCTGCTGGCCAGGACGGGCGGCAACCCCTTCTACCTCGGCGAGGTCCTGCGCCTGCGCGGCAGCGAGAGAACCGTCCCGAGCGGCGCCCGGGACGTCATCGAACGCCGTGTCGCCCGGCTGCCCGAGGAGACGCGGGCCCTCCTGCACGCCGCCGCGGTCGCCGGACGTGACGTCGGCATCGACGTCCTGGAAGCGGTCACGGACACCACACCCGAGCAGGTCATGACCGCGATGGAGTCGGCCATCGCGACCGGCCTCATGATCGAACCACCCCCGAGCCCTCTACCGGCGGCCGGGCCCGCACCCGGCGCACCCATGCCCGCCAGCGCGGCCAAGCCGGGTGCGCCGATGCCCGGCACGTCGGTGCCCGCCACGTCCATGCCCGCCACGTCGGCGCCCGCCACGTCGGTGCCCGCCACGTCCATGCCCGGCACATCGGTGCCCGGCACATCGGTGCCCGGCACGTCGGTGCCCGGCACGTCGGTGCCCGGCACGTCGGTGCCCGGCACGTCGGTGCCCGGCACGTCGGTGCCCGCCATGTCCATGCCCGGCACGTCGGCGCCCGGTGCATCCGTGGTCGGTGGGGTGGGGTACCGGTTCGTCCATGCCCTCGTCCAGGAGGCGCTTTACGCGGGGCTGAGCCGGCTGGAACGGTCCCGGCTGCATCTGCGGGTCGGGGAGGCGCTCGAACCCGTCCTTCCCGAGGCGGAGTCGGCCACGCTCGCGCACCACTTCGCCCAGGCGGCCGGGCTGGGCGGCGCGGACCGGGCGGTCAAGCACGCCTCCCGCGCGGCCCGGCACGCGACCCGCCAGCTCGCGCACACCGAGGCCGCCGACCTCTGGACGCTGGCCCTGTCCGTCCTCCCGCCCGGCAGGGACGCCGAACGGTCCCGGATCCTCACCGAGCTGGGCCAGGCGCACCGCACCGTCGGACGACCGGAAGAGGCGCGCCGCGACTGGGAGGAGGCCATCCGGATCGCGCGGGGGATCGGCGACCGGGAGGCGCTGATCCCCGCGGTCACGGCCATCGGCGGGCCGTCCCTGTGGAACTGGCGGCCGTACGGCGTCGTCGACTCCGAGATGATCGCGACCATTGAGGACCTCCTGAACGGCCCGCTCGCCGACGCCGACAGGGCGGCGCTGCTCGGTGCCCTCGCCCTCGAACTCCACTACGGCCCGCGCAGTGCCGCAGGCGAGGAGCACGCCGCCGAGGCCGTCGAGCTGGCCAGGAAGACCGGAGACGTCCCGCTCCTCGCCCGCACGCTGAACAACTACCTGCTCGCGGCCTTCCGTCCCGGCCGCAATGCCGCGCGGCGCGCGGCGGCGGAGGAGCTGGCGAACCTGTCCGGCCTGCCGGTCAGCGGCGAGGTGATGGCTCGCGTCTTCCTGATGTCGTGCCTGCTGCGCGACGGGGACCTGCCCGGCTGGGACCGCGAGCTGGCACGCTGCGAGACCCTGCTGGACGCGGCGCCCCGTCCGGAGTTGGAGTCGATGGTCCGGGTCGCGCAGACCGCCCGCAGCACTCTCGACGGCCGGTGGGACGAGGCGGAAGAACTGCTCGCCCACGACATGCGGTTCGGGTCGACGGTCTGGGGCAGCCGGTTCCGGTACCTGGTCACCACGTTCACGTGCCGTCGCGCCCAGGGCCGGGTCCCGGAGATGCTGGACGAGCTGGTGTCCGCGGCCGGTGAACCGGACCTCGCCCCGTTGCGGCCTGTCGCGGTCCTGGCGGCCGTCGAAGCGGACCGTCCCGCGATGGCCCGCGAGCTGATCGGCCTCTGGGGGACCGAAATTCCCGACGACTGGGTCGGTGACTTCCTTATCCCCGTCTGGGGTTTGGTCGCGGCCCGCCTGGGCACGCCGGACCCCCGTGATCTCTATCACCGCCTCGTCCCGTACGCCGACCAGTTCGTCGTCGCCGGCATGGGAACCGCCTGCTGGGGTTCCACCCACCTTGTCCTGGCAGAACTGGCCCGCAGCCTGGAAGACGACGGCGCCGCCCGTGCCCACGTAAGCGCTGCTCACAAAGCACACAAAACGCACGGTTTTGGCTACCGGGCGTCGCGAAGAGCAGAAGACCCGTAGGCTCGTCCACCGAATCGACACCCCCCGGGGGAGGCCATGGACATCATCAGCCGGGCGGAATGGGGCGCCCGGGCACCCCGCTCCCGAAGCTCGGTCGGCTGGTCGCAGCGGACCGAGTTCATCGTGCACTACTCCGAAGGCCCCACCGACCAGTCCGTCCGCAGCATCCAGGACTTCCACATGGACGGCAACGGCTGGTCCGACGTCGGATACAACTTCCTGGTCGACATCAGCGGCCGCGTCTACGAGGGCCGCGGATGGCTGGTCGTCGGCGCGCACGCACCGGACCACAACACCTCCGGCATCGGCGTCTGCATGATCGGCCGCAACGGCGACTCGACCGCCGCCGCCAAGCGGTCCATCCGCTGGCTGTACGACGAGGCGGCCCGCCGCACGGGCCGCAACCTCACCAGGCTCGGACACCGTGACGTGTACGCGACGAGCTGCCCCGGGGACGAGCTGTACGCCTGGGTGCGGGCCGGGATGCCCGCCGATATCGAGGAGGACGACATGCCGGACTACGTCTCCGTCGGGATGGACACCCCACAGGACCTCCCGCCGAACAAGTGGGTGACGGTCACCTGGGGCAAGGAGTACTCGGACCAGAAGCATCACCACTGGAACCAGGGCGGATCGTCCTTCATCGTCGGCCCCGCCCGGTACGCCTTCACCGCCAACGTCCAGATCGACGGACTCGCCCCCGGCACCGAGCTTCAGGCCCGCGCGATCGAGCACGCCGAATCGGGCGGAGACTACGACGGAGGCCCGATCAGCGAGTACGTCGCGAGCGCGGGGTCGACCTTCGTCCACTACAACGTGGCGGCCGACACCGTCGGCGACGGCTACAGGGTCCGTTTCCAGGTCATCCACTACGGCAGCGAAACCGGTCGCATCACTGCGGGCTCGGCCAAAGCCTTCGCCTGGCCCACCTGATTCCGCCCGATTCCAACTGGGTCCGCATGGCCCGCCCCGTCTCGCCCGATCTGCCTGGCCCGCCCGGTCCTCAGACCCGGTCCTCAGACCCGGTCCTCAGACCCGGTCCCCAGGCCCGGTCCTCAGACCCGGTCCCCAGGCCCGGTCCTCAGACCCGGTCCCCAGGCCCGGTCCCCAGGCCCGGTCCCGGCCCGGGATCGGCCCGGGATCGGCCCGGGATCGGCCCGGGATCGGCCCGGGATCGACCCCGACCCGACTGCCTCCAGGCGGGCCGGGTGACGGGTAACACACCTCGATATCTGTCCGAACGGTCAGGGCTGACCGTTCGGACAGATACGTTGGCGTCATGGCTAGCACGTCCACCGGACTGAAGGAACGGCTCCTGGCCTCGGCCGTCCGGCTGTTCGCCCAGCGCGGCTACCGCGGGACGTCGCTCGCCGGCATCGCCGCCGATGTCGGCTGCTCCAAGGCCTCGCTGCTGTACCACTTCAGCACCAAAGAGGCGATCCTGGCCGAGCTGCTCCTGCCGATCGGCAAGGAGGTGGTGGCACTGGACTCCCGCCTCGCCCTCCTGGACGACCAGGACGTCGCCGAGGCCGCCGTCTCCGGGTTCGTCGATCTCACCCTCCGGTACCGCCGCGAGATCAAGCTGCTGTTCGACAACCTGGCCGACGCCACCTCGCTGCCCGACCTGGGCCTAGACGGCGTCGACGGGGTCGATGACCGGCTCGTTGGCGCGGTGGCGGGCCGTTCGCCCGAGCCGGAGGCCAGGGTGGCCGCGCACCTGGCACTGGGCGGCATCTTCGCGGCCGGGGCGGCGGTCGAGAGCCTGCCGTACGACGACGCGATCCTGCGCGAGTCATTGACCACCAGCGCGCTGCGTGCCCTGGGGCGCAGCCTCACCTGACCCGTTCTCGCCGACCGCCGCACCAGCGGCCGGTTCGCGCTGCCCTGAAACCGATCCGCCCTGAAACCGATCCCCGACGACGCCGATCCCTGCTGACACCGACCTCCGATGACACCGACCTCCGACGACACCGATCTCCGAAGGAAGGCATTCCGATGGCGACGCTGCTGTACCGGCTGGGCCGATGGTGCTTCGGGCGCCGTGGCCTGGTCGTCCTTGTCTGGCTGCTCCTGTTGGGGGTGCTGGGCGGGGCGGCGGCCGCGTTCAGCGGCCCGACGTCCAGCGAGTTCCGCATGCCCGGCACCGAGTCGCAAAGCGCGATGGACGCCCTGGAGACGCGGTTCCCCCAGGCGACCGGCGCCACCGGCACCGTCGTCATCGCGGCCCAGCAGGACGAGAAGCTGAGCCCGGCCCAGGTCACGCCGGTCGTCCAGCAGGCCGCCGCCGTTCCCGGCGTGAGCGCGGCCCTCGACCCCTTCCAGGCCAAGTCGGTCTCGCCTGACGGCCGCTACGCCCTCATCCAGGTCCAGTTCTCCGGCGAGCTGCCCGACATCACCGAGGACCAGCGCAGCGCCTACAAGAAGATCGCCGAGGACGACCACGGTGCCCTGCGCGTCGAGGCCGGAGGCGAGGTCGTCAAGGAACAGCCCGGCGCCGGAGCCGCCGAGGTGATCGGCGTCGGCGTCGCCGCGATCGTCCTGATCGTCACCTTCGGCTCCCTCGTGGCCGCCGGGATGACCCTGCTCAACGCCCTGGTCGGCGTCGGTGTGGGGATGGCCGGGCTGTACGCGCTGACCGGCGTATTCAGTCTCAACAGCGCCACACCGATCCTGGCGCTGATGCTGGGCCTGGCCGTCGGCATCGACTACTCGCTGTTCATCACGTCCCGCTACCGGCAGAACCTCCTGGACGGTCTGGACGCGCGAGAAGCCGCCGGACGCGCCATCGGCACCGCGGGTTCCGCCGTGGTGTTCGCCGGCGCCACCGTGGTCATCGCTCTGGCCGGCCTCTCGGTCGTCGGCATCCCGTTCCTCACCGCCATGGGCCTGGCCGCCGCCGGCACCGTCGCCGTCGCCGTGCTCGTCGCCCTGACCCTGCTGCCCGCCGTGCTGGCCTTCGCCGGAAACAAGGTCCTTCCCCGCAAGCAGCGCACCACCGGCCACTCCGGCAAGGACGGCTTCGGTTTCCGGTGGGGACGAGGCGTCGCCCGGCTGCGCCTGCCCGTCCTACTGGCCGGAATCCTCGCCCTGGGCGCGCTGGCCCTCCCCGTCCAGGAAATGCGACTCGCACTGCCGGACGCCGGTACCGCCGCCGCGGACTCCCCGGAGCGGCAGGCTTACGACCTGACCAGCGAAGGGTTCGGCCCCGGCTTCAATGGACGCCTGATCACCGTGGTCACCGGCGACAGCCCGGCCGCCACCCGTCCCGCGGCCCAGCAGACCGTCCAACTCGTCAAGGACGTCGAAGGTGTGCAGGCGGTCGCCCCGCCCCAGTTCAACCAGGACGGCACCACCGCGCTCGTCGCCGTGATCCCCGAAAGCGGCCCCAGCGACGCCGCCACCGAGGACACCGTCCACGCCATCCGCGACAAGGCCGCCGACGTTCAGGGCGCGCACATCTCCCTGACCGGCGCCACCGCGCTTGGCATCGACATCTCCGAGAAGCTCGCAGACGTCCTGCCGGTCTACCTGCTACTCGTGGTGGGCCTGTCGGTCCTGCTGCTGATGCTGGTCTTCCGCTCCATCCTGGTACCGGTCAAGGCCGCCGCCGGATTCCTGCTGACCGTCGGCGCGACGTTCGGCCTCACCACCGCCGTCTTCCAGCAGGGCCACCTGTCGTCCTTGGTCGGCGTCGACAACCCCGGCCCCCTGATCAGCTTCCTGCCCATCATTCTGATCGGCATCTTGTTCGGCCTGGCCATGGACTACGAGGTGTTCCTGGTCTCCAAGATGCGGGAGGACTTCGTCCACGGCGACCCCCCGGGCCAGGCCACCATCAACGGCCTCGGCCAGAACGCCCGCGTGGTCACCGCCGCCGCGCTCATCATGTGCGCGGTGTTCGCCGGGTTCGTCCTGACCCCCGACCCCATCATCAAGTCCATCGGCTTCGCCCTGGCCGTCGGCGTGTTCATCGACGCGTTCATCGTCCGCATGACCCTCGTCCCGGCCGTCATGTCCCTGTTCGGCCGCGCCGCCTGGTGGCTCCCCCGCTGGCTGGACCGAGCCCTCCCCAACCTGGACATAGAAGGAGAGAACCTCCGCCACACCCTCGACGAGCCCGCCGCCTCCCAACCAGACGTGTCGAGGCGCGCGGCCACCTCTACGGGACGACGATGATCTTGCCGCTGGTCGCGTCCGGCTCCGGCGAGGCCGGCCCTCGGCACCACCCGTTCGCGCCCCGAGGCCGCAGGCGACCGGCAGGGTCGGCAGACCACTCCGCAACGCCCTGAGCCTGCCTTGACCTCAAGTGCGGTTCATGCCGCAGAGTCATCTCCATGACTACGGACAAGCCTGAACTGACCGACGAGGCCGAGATCGAAGCGATCAAGCAGGTGATCGCCACGATCGAGCATGCTCAGAACAATGAGCTCCCCGACGAATTCATCGACCTTTTCCGGGACGATGCGGTCTGGACGACGGGTGGAGGCAAACGCCTCTTCGGCCGCGACGCGATCGCGGCTTTCACCCGCAAGGTGCTTCCGGGCGGGATGGAGGGCCTGACACTCACCTTCGAACTGGAACATGTGCTGTTCATCCGCCCTGACGTCGCCGCCGTCAAGGTGCGCCAGATCTACCAGACGCCCGACGGTCCGGACGTTGGCACTCCGCTGTGGGTCATGTCCAAGGAGGATGGCCGATGGCGCCTGGCCGCATGCCAGAACACCGGCGTTCACGAAGACGAGCTGGTGTCGCCGGTGAGTAGCCGTCCCATCTTCGGCTCCAGCGAGTGAGACCAGACCCCACCTGAGGAAACAACGCGCCTGTACTTCCGCGTCCGCGTCGCGGGCAGGTCGCCGCGGCGGCCGGGCGATCTACATTCCCCCTGACCGGCTACCGATCTCAAGCCGGTGTTGCTGGCGCCGTCCGAACGATCCGCAAAGACCTCATCCTGCAGGATGCGCGCGCAGCCGCCGCCGATGCCTGGGCGGCTGCGCGCGTTGTTCGTCATCAGCATCACCGCCGCCGAAAGCTACATCGCCACTTCCGACCATCCCAGCCTCCTGCCCACCGGCCGAGGGCCACTGATCGACTCGGCGCCGCCGACCGCACCACGCCGCTGGCTACACCGCGACGCCGGCCGTGCTGCCTGGACCCGTGGCCGGGGCGGGGTTACCGTGACAGTGCCCCGACCGAAGGGTGGCTAGGGTTCCGCCGGTCAATCGAGCAGACCGGGGCTGGTCCGAGCGCCACGTAAAGCCGGAGACGGCAGGCACCCGAGGGACAAAAGCCCAGAGGGGATAGGTCGGCACGTTCGCGTGCCCCCGTCCCTGCTGGAGCGATCTTGTGGTCTTCTCCGAACGCGCGCACATCAACGCGGCGCTTCAGGCGTTGGTGGTCTGCTTCGTCTGGTCCACCTCGTTCATCGTCACCAAGTACCTCTACGGCGAAGGCATCGGCCCCGTCACCCTCACCGGGTTGCGCTACGCGCTGGCCTCTCTCGTGCTGCTTCCGCTGTGGTGGTGGCGCCGTCACCGAACGTCCCCGGACTCGCCGCAACGGCCACGTCTGCGCCTGTGGACCCTGATCGGCCTGGGGCTCGCCGGCTACGCCATCAACCCGCTGGGATACACCATCGGGCTGACCGTCCTGCCCGCCGGCTGGGTCGGCGTCGTCCTGGGGGTCAACAACACCCTGCAGGTGCTGCTCTTCAGCGCCCTGCTCCTGCGCGAACGCCCCACACCGGTTCAACTGGCCGCCATCGTCGTGGCCACGCTCGGCACCGTGTTCTTCCATCTGCCGGGCGGCGCCCCGGCCGATGCCGTATTGCTCCCCACCCTGGCGGTGTTGATCTCCGGCGTTGGCTATGCCCTATGGGTGGTGGGCAACCGCTCCCTGCTGCGGGGAGTCGGCCCGCTGGAGCTGACGTTTCCGTCAATGCTGGTGGGCTCGTTGCCCGTCCTCTGTGTCGGCGTCGCGGTTGAAGGGCTGCCCCGCCTGCCGGTCTCGGCGTGGGCGGTGATCCTGGGCTTGGCCGCCATCAACACCTCGGCCGCATTCCTCGTCTGGACCCACACTCAGCGAGCGCTGGCCACCCATGAAAGCGCGGCGATCAACAACACCATGACGATCCAGGTCGCGCTGCTGGCGTTCCTCCTCCTCGGTGAGCAGCTCACCGCATGGCAGTGGGCCCTGATCGGCGTTGTGGCCGCCGCCACTCTCACCGTCCAGACCACCGGCAAGCCCCGACCAGCAAGTGAAGCCCTGACCAATGGGTGAGGCCTCAACCAGTGGGTGACTGCCGTGATGGTGAGACCGATCCCACCGCTCGGCGAACGACCGACGCGACTGAACGACCGTGTGCGCCGCAGCGGACCGATACACCGGTTCGCGAATCCCGAATAAGCAGATGGGCTTCGCCGCCGCAGAGGGGCCCAGACGGTTCGGTGCCTGCGATGAGTCGTCCGGGATAGCCCATACGGACGCCGTCCTGGCCGACGCGAGCGGCGGGGCGTTGGTGGACGGGGGTGTTGAGGGCGGAGA
>NZ_SMKK01000268.1 GCF_004348425.1 Actinomadura sp. 7K507 | reverse complement strand
GCGGGCGGGCGGGCCCACCGGCCGCGGTCGTCGGCGAGGGTGAGGTCCCCGGTGGCGGGGTCGGTACGGTAGGCGGCCGCCAGCCGGTCCAGCTTTCCGGCGGGGACGTGGAAGCCGGTGTCGGTCATCCCGAGCGGCCCGAACAGGCGCTCCCTGAGCACTTCCTCCAGAGGCTTCCCGGTGGCCCGGGCCATGAGGACGCCCAGGACATCGGAGCCGGTGTCGTACATCCACCGGTCCCCCGGCTGGTGGACGAGCGGCAGTTCGCCGAGGCGCTTGATCCATTCGTCGGGCTCGGTCGAGTGGCCGCCGGGGCCCGGGGAGAGCCCGGCCTCGTCCATCGCCCGCTGGATCGGGGTCGCGCCGGGCGGCGCCATGACCGCCCCGATGCCGAGCCGGAACGTGAGCAGGTCCCGCAGGGTGATCGCGCGGTGCGCGGGGACGGTGTCGTCCAGGGGCGCGTCGGGGCGGCTCAGGACCCGCCGGCCGGCCAGTTCGGGCAGCAGGTCGTCGACGGGGTCGTCCAGCCGCAGGCGGCACTCCTCCACCAGGGTCATCGCCGCCGCGGCCGTGATCTGCTTGGTGACCGACGCGATCCGGAAGATCGAGTCGCGGCGCATCGGCGGGCCGCCGATCTCGGCGGCGCCGAGAGCCTCGGCGTGCACCTGGCCGCGCCGGGCCACCACGGCGACCAGCCCCGGGACCTCACCGCTGCCGACATGCCCGGCCAGCGCCTCGCGCATCCGCGCCAGCCGCTCCACTGAAAGGTTCATGTTTCCTCCTCGCCCTAGGTAGACCCGCGGGAGACGCGGGATTCATCGCCGCGTCGGCGTCCGCCGCGCGGGGGTGAGCGCGGGGCGGTCGCCGGGGCTTCGTGGGGCATGGTCAGCGCCGTCGTGCCGAGAGGCCGAGGCCGGGGACGAGGACGGCGGCGGCGGTCAGGTGCATCGCGGCCAGGATCGCCGTGCTCGCGGTGTCCGCGGCGCTGCCGAGCGGCCCGGTCATCGACAGCGCCAGGACGGCGGCGGCGGTGATCGTCCACGCCCGCTGCGGGCGGCTGACGGTCCGCTCCAGCAGCGCGAGCAGCGCCCAGGCCGCCAGCCCGGCGGCCAGGCTGCCGGCGACGACCGCGAACGCCCCGACCGGCCGGACGCCGCCGCCGGTCTCGGCGGACGCGCCGTGCCCGGCGACCGGGCCGGTCAGCGTCCACAGCGCGAGCGTGGCGGCCGCGGCGCCCGCGACGGACAGGATCCGGCGGGTGAGGTTCTGGTTCGGCATGTCCTTCTCCTTCGGTACCGGTGCGTTCATGACCGGCAGCGTCGCCGCCGCGGCGCGTGCGCCGCATCGGGCGCGGGGCGAGACCGGATCCGACCGCGGCGGGGGCGGGCACCGACTTTGGTCGGTGCCGGCGCGGTGACGTGCGGAGCTAGCCTTTGGCCGGTGGACGAGGAGAACTACGGCCCGATGGGCGCCGATCCGTGGCGGCGGCGACGCGTCACCGGCGCGGC
The DNA here is from genome assembly GCF_004348425.1 of Actinomadura sp. 7K507. Taxonomy (GTDB): domain Bacteria; phylum Actinomycetota; class Actinomycetes; order Streptosporangiales; family Streptosporangiaceae; genus Spirillospora. Next base: position 10,200 of record NZ_SMKK01000268.1, on the reverse strand, counting down.
GCTGGTGTTCGCCGTGGTGGGGGCGCTGTTCGCGGTGACGATCTGGGGCGAGCGCGACGCCGGGGTGGCGGGCGGCGCGCTCGCCCTGGAGGTCGCGGCCGGGGCCGCGGCGTGGCTGCTGTCGCCGCTGCTGCTGTGGCGTCCGGCCGGTACGGCGCTGGTGCTCACCGCGCTGGCCGCGGTGTCGCCGGCGGCGACGGCGCCGGCGACCATCGCGGTGCTGCAGGTCGCGCAGCGCAGGCCGTTCCCCGTCGCCGCCGGGATCGGCGCGGCGGGGGTCGCCGCGCACGCCGTCCAGGGGCTGTGGCAGCCGCGTGGCGGGATCTCCTTCGGCTGGTGGCTGCTGCTGGTCACGCTCGCCTACGTCGCGCTGATCGGGTGGGGCGCGCTGGCGCGGGCGCGCCGCGCGCTGCTGATGTCGCTGCGCGAGCGCGCCCGCCGCGCCGAGGCCGAGCAGGGCCGGCGCGTGGCCGAGGCCCGCATGGCCGAGCGGACGCGGATCGCGCGTGAGATGCACGACGTGCTCGCGCACCGGCTGTCCCTGCTGGCCACCTACGCGGGGGCGCTGGAGTACCGGCCGGACGCGCCGCCCGAGAAGCTCTCCCAGGCGGCCGGGGTGGTCCGCGCCGGGGTGCACCAGGCCCTCGACGAGCTCCGCGAGGTGATCCTGCTGCTGCGCACCGAGGACGCCGGCCAGGACGCCGCCGAGGACGGCCGCCCGCAGCCGGTGCTGGACGACGTGCCGCGGCTGGTGGAGGAGTCCCGCGACGCCGGCGCCACGGTGCGGCTGCGCGACGACGTGGCCGACCCCGGTGCGCTGCCCGCCGCGGCCGGGCGGACCGCGTACCGGGTCGTCCAGGAGGGTCTGACCAACGCCCGCAAGCACGCCGCGGGCCTTCCCGTCCGGGTGACGCTGGAGGGCCGGCCCGGCACCCGGCTCGTGATCGACATCAGGAACCCGCTGCCGGCGGAGCCGGGGGCCGGTCCCGCCGCGCCGGGCAGCGGGACGGGCCTGGTCGGGCTGACCGAACGGGTGCGGCTGGCCGGCGGGCGCCTCGACCACGAGGCCGGCTCGGGAGAGTTCCATCTGCGGGCCTGGCTACCATGGCCGGCGTGAACCGTCCCCTGCGCGTGCTGATCGTGGACGACGACGCGCTCGTCCGCGCCGGGCTGTCGATGATGCTGGACGGAGCCGGCGGCATCACGGTCGCCGCGGAGGCCGCCGACGGCGACGAGGTCCCGGCGGCCGCCGACGCGCACGCCCCCGACGTCGTGCTCATGGACCTGCGGATGCCGCGGGTGGACGGCATCACCGCGACCCGCAGGCTCCGGTCCCGGGCGAACCCGCCCGAGGTGATCGTGCTGACGACGTTCGACTCCGACGAGAACATCCTGCACGCGCTGCGCGCCGGCGCGGGCGGGTTCCTGCTCAAGGACACCCCGCCGGACAGGATCGTCCAGGCGGTCCGGCAGGTCGCGGCCGGGGACCCGATCCTGTCCCCGGGGATCACCCGCCGGCTGATGGACCGCGCGGCGGTGGAGGCCGGCGCCTACCAGCGGGCCCGCGCGGCCCTGGAGGGCCTCAGCCCCCGCGAGAGCGAGGTGGTCCTGGCGATCGCCCGGGGACGGTCGAACGCCGAGATCGCCGCGGAGCTGTTCATGAGCGTGGCGACCGTCAAGGCCCACGTCTCCAGCGTCCTGACCAAGCTGGACATGGGCAACCGCACCCAGATCGCCCTGCTGGCCCACGACGCCGGGCTCGTCTGACCGCCTTCGCCCGGTGGGCCGCGCACGGGCCCGTGCCCAGAGGGCGTCTCAGGTCGCGGCGGCGGTGCGGCGCGGCGGGCGGTCCGGTTCGGCGGTGTCAGGTGACGAGGATTCCGGTGCGGGCGGCGGTGGCGGCGGACGCGGCGGCGCGGTCGGCGGCGGCCTCGTCGACCGGCTCGCCGGTGACGAAGAGCCGGTAGTACAGGGGCGCGACCGTGATCCGGACGACCTCGGCGGCGTCGGTCCCGGCGGGCGCCTCGCCGCGTCCGACGGCGCGCTCGACGACGGCGGCGGACTGCTCGTGGCGCCGCGCGAAGAAGGCGTGCAGGGCGCGGGCGGCGCCGGTGCTCTGCGCGGCGGCCAGCACGAACGCGCGGGTCACCGGCCCCTGTCCGGGGTCGGTGAAGCCGGTCGCGACGAGCCGGGCGATCGCGCGCAGGTCGCCGGCGAGGGTGCCGGTGTCGGGGACCGGCCACGGTTCCCCGGCGGCGAGTTCCAGCGCGTCGGCGACGAGGCCCTCGGCGTCCCTCCACCGCCGGTAGACGGTGGTCTTGTGGACGCCGGAGCGGGCGGCGACGTTCTCGACGGTGAGACCCTGGTAGCCGCGCTCGGCCAGTTCGGCGAGCGTGGCCCGCCGGACGGCGTCGCGCACCCGCGCGGTGCGGCCGCCGGGACGGACGGTCCCGGGCTCGGAGGCGGTCACGCGCGGGACCCGCGGTATCGGCCGGACGGCCCGAGGTCGTTCACAACCCGATCGTAACGCAACATCGGTTGCGTTAACCTCGCGCTCGTGCGGAAACAGCAGTCCAAGAACAGGGGGGCGCTTTCATGACGCAGGGTTCGTACGCCACGATCAGGGAGTTCACGGTCTGCGGACCGGACGGGGGCCCGTACGGCATCACCGCCGGGCCGGACGGCGCGCTGTGGTTCACGCTCGTCCACGAGGGCCGCGTGGGCAGGATCACGCCGGACGGCCGGCCCACCCTGCATCCTCCCGATCCGCTCACCGGCGGACCGATGGTCATCACCGCGGGGCCGGACGGCGCGCTGTGGTTCACCGCCTTCCAGGGCGACACGATCGGCCGGATCACCACCGGCGGCGAGGTCGCGCGGTTCGCGGCCCCGCCGGGCGGCGGCCCGTGCGGGATCGCCGCCGGGCCCGACGGCGCCCTGTGGTTCACCCAGATGCACACCGGCCGCATCGCCAGGATCACCACCGGCGGGGACGTCACCGAGTACCCGCTGCCCGCCCCGGACTCGGCGCCGTCGATGATCACGGCCGGCCCGGACGCGGCGCTGTGGTTCACCCTCAACCAGGGCAACGCCGTCGGCAGGATCACCACCGGCGGGGACGTCGCCGTCCACCCGCTGCCCACCGAGGGGGCCGCGCCGGTCGGCATCGCCGCCGGGCCCGACGGCGCGCTGTGGTTCACCGAGATCGGCACCGGGCACATCGGGCGGGTCACCACCGACGGGAAGGTCACCGAGTTCCCCCTGCCCGACCCCGCCGCACGCCCGCACGCCATCGTGGCCGGCCCCGGCGGCGACCTGTGGTTCACCGAATGGGGCACCGCCCACATCGGCCGCATCACGCCCGAGGGCCGCGTCGACGAGCACCCGCTGCCCACGCCGGACTGCGAGCCGCACGGCATCGCGCTCGGCCCCGACGGCGCGCTGTGGGTGGCGCTGGAGACCGGGGCGCTCGCCCGCGTCGCCCCCGGCTGACCCCCGCGCGGCCGGCGGGACCCGCGGGACCGGCGAAACCGGCCGAAAACCGGTTGGCATGATCGGCGGCGCCGACTACAACGGTCGGCATGCTCCGCAAGTATCCCCGGACCCGGCACATCGAGGGATCCCGGCTCCAGCCGGGAGACCACGACCTCGCCTCCGTGCCGTTCACCGAGATCGCCGGGCGGTACCTGGTGGTGGAGGAGAAACTCGACGGCGCCAACGCCGGAATCAGCTTCACCGCCGAAGGCGGACTGCGGCTGCAGAGCCGCGGCCACTACCTGACCGGCGGGCCGCGTGAACGCCAGTTCGGGCCGCTGAAGGCGTGGGCCGCGTCCGTGCAGCACGTCCTGCGGGAACGGCTCCTGGACCGGTACGTCCTGTACGGGGAGTGGCTGTACGCCAAGCACACCGTCTTCTACGACGCGCTGCCCCACTACTTCTGCGAGTTCGACGTCCTGGACCTGTCCGACGGGACGTTCCTGTCCACCGAGCGCCGCCGCGACCTGCTCGACGGCACGCCCGTGGTGCCGGTGCCGGTCCTGCACGAGGGCCCGCTGCCGGACGTCGCGGCGCTGACCGCGTTCGCCGGGCCGTCCACCTGCCGGACCCCGCGGTGGCGGGAAGCGCTGCGCGCCGCGGCGCGCGCGGGCGGCGCCGACCCCGCCCGCGCCGCCGAGGAGACCGACACCTCCGACGACATGGAGGGCCTCTACATCAAGGTGGAGGAGGGCGGGCAGACCGTCGGCCGCTACAAGTGGGTCCGGCCGAGCTTCCTGACCGCGATCCTGGACTCGGGCACCCACTGGCAGGACCGGCCCATCGTCGCCAACGGCCTCGCCGACCCGGAGGTGCTGTATGCGGGTGTTCGATGACCTGTGCCCGGCGCCGCCGCACTGGACCGTCCCCTGGCAGGAGATCCGGGACGCGTTCGGCTGGGTCCGCGACCTGGTGGGCGTCCCGCAGGACGCGGTCTTCCACGGCGAGGGCGACGTCGAGGTCCACACCCGGATGGCGTGCGAGGCGCTGGCGTCGCTGCCGCGGTGGCGGGCCCGTCCCCGCGACGAGCGGGTCCGGCTGTTCACGGCCGTGCTGATGCACGACGTCGCCAAGCCGCACTGCACCGCCGTCGACGCCGACGGCCGCATCACCGCCCGCGGGCACTCGCGGCGCGGCGACCTGATGGCGCGGCGGATCCTGTGGGAGCTGGGCGCGCCGGTCGCCTGGCGCGAGCACGTCGCCGCGCTGATCCGCCACCACCAGGTGCCGTTCTGGGCGCTGGAGCGCCCCGACCTGCAGCAGATCGCGTTCCGTGTCAGCCTGCTGGCCCGCAACGACGACCTGGTGCTGCTGGCCTGCGCCGACATCCTGGGCCGGGTCTGCCCCGACACCGAGGAGCTGCTGGACAACGTGGCCCTGTACGGGGAGTACTGCGCCGAGCAGCGGTGCCTGGACGGCCCGCGCGCGTTCCCGTCCGACCACGCCAGGTTCTGGTACTTCCGCAAGCCCGGCCGCGACCCCGGCTACGCCGCCTACGACGACACGCGCCTGACCGCGACCGTCCTGTCCGGCCTGCCGGGCGCCGGCAAGGACCATTGGATCGCCGCGCACCGCCCGGACGTGCCGGTCGTCGGCCTCGACCGGCTCCGCGCCGAGCTGGGCGTCTCCCCCGCCGGCGACCAGCGCGCCGTGGCCGCGGCCGCGTACGAGCTGGCCCGCGAGCACCTGCGCGCCGGGCGGTCGTTCGTGTGGAACGCCACCAACGTGTCCCGGACGCAGCGCGAGCTGTGCACCGGGCTCATCGCCCGCTACCGGGGCCGGGTCGAGGTCGTCTCGCTGGAGGCGCCGCCACGGGTGGTCCGCGACCGCAACCGGGGCCGCGCCTCCCCCGTCCCCGACGCGGTCATCGACCGGCTGGTGCGCCGCTGGGAGGTCCCCGACCCGACCGAGGCGCACCGGGTCGACTGGATCACCACCGGCTGACTCCGCGCCCGGCCGCGGGCCCGACCCGCGGGCCGGCCGGTCACCCGCTGTCCGGGCGCCGCCACGTTTAGCCCACGACCAGGGGGAACTGCTGTAGCCAGGCTTCGATAACGGTATGCGGAGGAGGCCGGAGGCTATGAGCATCGTGCGACCGGCACAGGACGGCAGAACCGAGGCCGGAACACCCGACATGGGCACGGCAATGCCCGGGGACATGTCCGGGGACCTGGCCGTGGGCGCCGGGGTGCACCGGCAGGACTACGGACGCGCCCCCGAGTTCCACGGCACCGACCACGAGGCGGGCACGGGCGAGCTGGTCAAGCAGGCGACCCGGCAGGTGTCGGACCTGATGCGCGCCGAGCTGCGCCTGGCGGTGGCCGAGCTCAAGGACAAGGGCCGCCACGCCGGAACCGGCGCCGGCATGTTCGGCGGCGCCGCCCTGGTGGCGCTGTACGGGGTGGCCGTGCTGCTCGCGGCCGCGGTCGCCGCGATCGCGCTGGTGCTGCCGGTGTGGGCGGCCGCGCTCATCATCGGCGGGTTCCTCATGCTGGTCGCGGGCGTCCTGGCCGTGGTCGGCCGCTCGCAGGCCAAGCGCGCGACGCCGGCCAAGCCGGAACAGGCCATGGAAGGGGCCAAGCGGACCATGGCCGAGCTCAAGGAGAGGGCGACGCACCGATGACCACGCAGGACAAGCCCACGCAGGGCGCCGGCGCCGGGACCGATGAGCTGCGCCAGGAGGTCGACCGGGCACGCCACGATCTGGGCGAGACGGTGGAGCAGCTCGCCGCCAAGGCCGACGTGAAGGCCCTGGCCAGGCAGAAGGCCGCCGACGCCAAGAGCAGGATGCGCCAGACCGTCGGCTCCGCGCGCGACGCCACCGCGCGGGCCAAGGACTCCGGCGCCGGGGAGCAGGCCGTGCGCGGCGGCGCGGTCGTCGCGTCGGCGGGCGCGGTCGCGCTGGCGGCGGTGTGGATGCGCAAGCGCCGCTCCGCCAAGTCCCGGCTGCGCGGGGGGCAGATGCTGCAACGCGCGCGCAGCCGCGCGCCGGGCCGCACACGGGGCCGCACGCGGGGCCGCGGCTCGCCCGTCCGGGTGGTGTTCCGCGCGGGCCAGAAGCGGCCCGTCCGAGTGCGGCGCCGCCGCGGGCTCCGGTGAGGAGGGCCGGGCCATGGCCGCAGCAGGCGGACCCACCGGCCTTCCCGCCGACTCGTGGAAACAGGCGTTCAAGCGCACGATCCGTGAGTTCCAGCGCGACGACCTGACGTCCTGGGCCGCCGCGCTCACCTACTACGCCGTCCTGTCGATCTTCCCCGCGATCCTGGTGGTGGTGTCCCTGGTCGGACTGGCCGGCCGGTCGGCCACCGACGACCTGATCGGCAGCGTCGGCGACCTGGCCCCGGGCACGGTCGGCGACCTGCTGGTCAGCTCGATCCGGGAGCTTCAGGGCGGCGGCGGCGCCGGCGTGGTCGCGCTGCTCGGCCTGGCCGGGGCGGTGTGGTCGGCGTCGGGGTACGTGGGGGCCTTCATGAAGGCCTCCAACGTCGTGTACGACGTCCCCGAGGGCCGGCCGATCTGGAAGACGGTCCCGGTCCGGATCGCGGTGACGCTCCTGGCCCTGGTGATGCTGGCCGCGTCGGTGGTCGCGGTGGTGGTGTCGGGGCCGCTGGCCGGCGAGATCGGCGACGTCCTCGGGCTCGGCTCCCAGGCGGTCACCGCCTGGAACATCGCCAAGTGGCCGGTGCTGCTGCTGGTGGTCAGCTGCCTGTTCTCACTGCTGTACTGGGCCTCCCCCAACGCCAAGCGCGGCTTCCGGTGGGTCACGCCGGGCGGTCTGCTCGCGGTCGCGCTGTGGCTGGTGGCCTCGGGCCTGTTCGCGCTGTACGTGGCGAACTTCGCGTCCTACAACAAGACCTACGGCAGCATCGCCGGGATCATCATCTTCCTGGTGTGGCTGTGGATCACCAATCTGGCGATCCTGCTGGGCGCCGAGCTGAACGCCGAGCTCGAACGCGGCCGCGCGGTCTCCGCCGGCCGCCCCGCCGCCGAGGAGCCGTACGTGGAGTTCCGCGACACCCGCGCGTTCGACGAGGAGCAGCGCCGCGAGACCTCCACCGGCGGTCCGTCCGGCGGCGACGACGAGGCCGCCGGGCGCCCGGACGGCGGCGCCCGCCGCGCCGCGCCGCAGTCACCGCCGGACGCCCCTCGGGAGTCGGCGCCGGGGCGGCGTGGCGGCCCTGGGGCGGGGAGCCGCTCCTGATACCCCCTGGGAGGCGCCCGCAGGGGCTCGGGAACTCGGGTGATTCCGGGGAATCACGGGTCGCGTACGGCCGAACACAGCGAATAGGATCATGGCATGCTCCGTCCGGCCTACCCGATCGAGACCGAGCGACTGACCCTGCGGCCGTTCCACGAGGACGATCTCGACGGGCTGTTCGCCTACCAGTCGATGCCCGAGGTGGCGCGCTTCTTGTACTGGGAACCGCGGAACATGGAGGAGTCGCGGTCCTTCCTGAAACAGAAGATGGGCGCGTCCACCGTGGAGAGGGAGGGCGACTGGCTCGTCCTGGCGGTGGTGTGGCGCCAGACCGGCGACCTGATCGGCGAGGTGAACCTGCAGTGGCGCAGCCGGGAGCACCGGCAGGGCGAGATCGGGTACATCTTCAACCCCGCCTTCCACGGCAGGGGGTTCGCGACCGAGGCCGCCGAGGTCGTGCTGCGGCTGGGCTTCGAGGAGCTCGGCCTGCACCGCGTCGTCGGGCGGCTGGAGGCCCGCAACACCGCGTCCGCGCGGGTGCTGGAGCGGCTCGGCATGCGCCGTGAGGCGCACCTGGTGCACAACGAGATCGTCAAGGGCGAGTGGTCCGAAGAGGTCATCTACGCGATGCTGCGCCACGAGTGGGACGCCCGCGCCGCGGGCTGAACCGCCCGGCCCTTGGTCAGCGTGCGGACTGCTCGTCCAGGGTGCGGGCCAGGGCGCGGACGTGGCCGCGCAGTTCGGCGGGGCGGCGGATGACGAACGGGAAGCCGAGCCCGGCCAGCATCCGCGCCATCCCGTCCAGCCGCTCCGCCCGGGTGACCATGAGCACTCCCCCGTCCTCCTCGGTGAGAGTGGCGGTGGAGGCGGGGATGCGGCGCCGCGCCTCGGCGAGGCCGGTCTCCAGCAGCACCTCCACCTCGTGCGCGTAGGGGACGCGCGCCAGCGACCGCGTGACGTGCTGGACGGGGTCGACGCCGCCGGGGATCTCGTACCCGGCGCTGCCCGGTTCGGCGGACACGACGCGGTCGACGCGGAACGTGCGGACCTCGCCGCTGCGGTGGTCGTGGCCCGTGACGTACCAGCGGCCGGAGTGGAACACCAGCCCGTAGGTGTCCAGGTCCCGTAGGGTCTCCTCCCCCTTCCAGGACCGGTAGCGCAGCCGCACGCGGCGCCGCTCGCGGGCGGCGGCGGCCAGGGTGAGGACGGCGCCGGTGTCGGGCGCGGCGGCGTCGCGGGCGGCGAGGGTGAACCCGAGCGTGTCCCGCAGTGCCTGGACGCGGTCGCGCAGCGCGGCGGGCAGCACGCGCTCCACCTTGGCCAGGGCGCTCTCGGTGGCCTGGCCGGGCAGCCCCATCCGCCGTCCGGCGAGCAGCCCCAGCACCACGGCGGTGGCCTCGTCGTCGGTGAGCATCAGCGGCGGCAGCTTGTAGCCGGGCATGAGGCGGTAGCCGCCGTGGCGGCCGCGGTCGGCGACGACGGGAACGCCGAGGTCCTCCAGCCGGGCGGCGTAGCGGCGGACGGTGCGCTCGTCCACGCCGAGCCGCCGCGCCAGTTCCGCCCCGCCGATGCGGGGGTTGGCCTGGAGCAGCTCCAGCATGGCCAGGACGCGGGTCGTCGGGTGGGACGGCGCGGGGTATGACACGGGTCACTCACTTAACCGGGCGGTTTCTGTCCGGTATCGACCATAGCGTGAGTCCGTACCCACCCGAGAAAGGACATCTGACATGGCGAGGTTCGTACTGGTCCCGGGATACTGGCTCGGCGCCTGGGCGTGGGACGACGTGGCGGCGGTACTGCGGGAAGCGGGCCACGACGTCCGCGCGGTGACGCCGGCCGGGCAGGGCGAGCGCGCGGGGAAGTCCGCGCCCGGCGCCGACGCCGCCGCCCAGATCGACGACCTGGTGCAGATCATCGAGGACGGCGGCCCGGAGCGGGTCGTGCTCGTCGCGCACAGCGGCGCGAACATGGCCGCCACCGGGGCGGCCGACCGGATTCCCGGGCGGATCGCGCGGATCGTCTACGTCGACACCGGTCCGATGCCGTCCGGCATGGCCGGCATCGACTTCCACGACCCGGAGTCGCGCGCGGAGCTGGAGAGGCAGGTCGCCGAGCAGGGCGAGGGGTGGACGATCCCGGTGCCGCCGTTCGACCCGCAGGCCGATCCGGGCGACCTCGCCGGCCTCACCGCCGGGCACCTCGCCGCCATGCGCGAGCGCGGCACCCCGCAGCCGTTCGCGACGGCGACGCAGGCGCTGACGCGTCCCGAGCCGCCGCCGGCGACGCCGCGCACGCTGATCGCGAACACGATCCCGCTCGCGGCGGTGAAGGAGATGGGCGAGCAGGGGCACCCGGTGTTCTCGATGATGGTCGGGCCGGGCTGGACCTACCGGGAGCTGCCGACCGGGCACTGGCCGATGTTCTCCCGGCCGCGTGACCTCGCCGCGCTGCTCGACGAGGTCTCCGCC
>NZ_SMKK01000267.1 GCF_004348425.1 Actinomadura sp. 7K507 | reverse complement strand
TGGTTGCGGGTTGGGGGTTGATGCCGGTGGTGGCGGTGGTGATGTGGTCGGTGATGGTGTCGATGGCGGGGCTGTGTGAGGCGTAGTCGACGTCGATGCGGCGGGTTTTGATCTGCCGCTGCTCGCACTCGTCGAGCAGTGCGGTGATGGCGTCGTGGGGTCCGGCGACGATCGTGGTGGCTGGACCGTTGACCGCGGCCACGGTGATGGTGTGGGGGAGCAGGTCGTCCAGGTCGTTGGGGGTGGTGTGGATGGCGGCCATGGTGCCGGTTCCGGCGAGTGTGGTGAGGGCTTGGCTGCGGAGGGCGATGAGTTGGGTGGCGTCGTGGAGGGTGAGGGCGCCGGCGGTGTGGGCGGCGGCGATCTCCCCTTGGGAGTGGCCGATGACCGCGTCGGGTTCGATTCCGAGGGATTGCCACAGGTGCGCCAGGCCGGTCATGACGGCGAACAGTGCGGGCTGGACGACGTCGACCCGGTCCAGCGACGCTGCTTCGCCGTTGGTGAGGATGTCGGTGAGGGACCAGTCCACATGCGGGGCCAGTGCCTGCTCGCACGCCTGGATGTGGTCGCGGAACACCGGGCTGCTGGTCATCAGTTCGGCACCCATCCCGGCCCACTGTGATCCCTGGCCGGGGAACACGAACACCGTCTTGCCGCCCGCATCGCCGGGAGACGCGTGGCCGGTGACCACGGCCGGGTGCGGCTCCCCGCTCGCAAGCGCCCGCAACCCCTCACGCAGCGTCGCCTCGTCACCGACGATGACGGCGCGGTGGTCCAGGACCGAGCGGGTGGTGGCCAGCGCCCATGCCACCTGCCCGGGGTCCAGGTCGGGGTGGGCGTCCAGGTGCTCGGCCAGCCGCCGCGCCTGCGCGGCCAGCCCCGCCTCGGTCTTGGCCGACAGCAACCACGGCACCGCCGAGGGCCGCTCATCTTCCGGTGACCTGTCCCGGCGGCCGGTGTCGGCGTGCGGAGGAACGGCCTGCTCGATGATCACATGGGCGTTGGTTCCGCTGATGCCGAAGGAGGAGATCCCCGCGCGCCGCGGCCTCCCGGTCTCCGGCCACTCGACCTGCTCGGTGAGCAGCTCTACCGCCCCCGCCGACCAGTCGACATGCGGCGTCGGCTCGTCGACGTGCAGCGTCCGCGGCAGCACACCGTGCCGCATCGCCTCGACCATCTTGATCAGGCCCGCCGCGCCCGCCGCGGCCTGCGTATGCCCGATGTTCGACTTGACCGACCCCAGCCGCAGCGGCCGGTCGCCGGGCCGCTGCCGGCCGTACGCGGCAATGAGCGCCTGAGCCTCGATCGGGTCGCCCAGCGCCGTGCCGGTCCCGTGCGCCTCGACCGCGTCGATGTCCCCCGGCGCCAGGCCGGCACCGGCCAGCGCCTGCTCGATCACCCGCCGCTGGGACGGGCCGTTCGGCGCGGTCAGGCCGTTGCTGGCGCCGTCCTGGTTGACCGCCGAGCCCCGTATCACCGCGAGCACCGGGTGACCGTCGCGCTGCGCGTCCGACAGTCTCTCGATGAGCACGAGGCCGGCGCCCTCGCCCCAGCCGGTGCCGTCGGCCGCCGCCGCGAACGCCTTGCACCGGCCGTCAGCGGCCAGGCCCCGCTGCCGGGAGAACTCGGTGAACAGCCCGGGGGACGACAGGACCGTCGCCCCGCCGGCGAGCGCCAGGGAGCACTCGCCGCGCCGCAGGGACTGGCAGGCCAGGTGCAGCGCCACCAGCGAGGACGAGCAGGCCGTGTCGATCGTGAGCGCGGGCCCCTCCAGCCCGAACACGTAGGAGAGGCGGCCCGACGCCACGCTCGGTGTGACCCCCGTGGAGAGATGGCCCTCGATGTCCTCCCCGGCCTCCGACAGGTGCGGCCCGTACTCCTGGTAGGTCGCGCCGACGAACACGCCGGTCCGGCTGCCCCGCACCGACGACGGGGCCATCCCGGCACGCTCGAACGCCTCCCAGGCCGTCTCCAGCAGCAGGCGCTGCTGCGGGTCCATGGCCAGCGCCTCACGCGGGGAGATCCCGAACAGGTCGGCGTCGAAGCAGGGCGCCTCGCCGACGAAGCCGCCCTCGCGGACATAGGAGGTTCCGGGAACATCGGGATCCTGGTGGTAGATCCGTTCGAGATCCCAGCCCCGGTCGGCCGGGAACGCGGTGACGGCGTCCCGGCCTTCGGCCACCAGGCTCCACATCCCCTCCGGGGAGGAGGCACCTCCGGGGAAGCGGCACGCCATGCTCACGATGGCGATCGGCTCGCGGTCGCGGTCCTCCGCTTCGCGGAGACGCTGCCGGGTGCTCTGGAGCTCGGCCGTCGCCCGCCTGAGATAGTCGCGGAACCTGTCGTCGTTCTCCATCGAGCACCAACCAATCTGGAGGGGGTCGCGATCCGGGCGTCCGCGTCAGGCCTGTCCGAGTTCTCTGTCCAGGACGGCGAACAGCTCGCTGTCGGTGACCGCTTCGAGGTCGGCGGCGGGTTCGGCCGGTGCCCCGGCACGGCGGGAGTTCCGCCACGCGCGCAGCAGCGTCTCCAGCCGAGCCGTGACCGCGGCGGGGTCGCCGTCGCCGTCCGCGAGCGCCGCCAGCGTCTTCTCCAGCCGGTCGATCTCCGCCAGCGCGGCTCCGGCCCCGTCGCCGCGCCCGAGGTCGAGCAGTTCGAGCAGATGGTCGGCGACCGCCCGCGGCGAGGGATGGTCGTAGACCAGGGTCACCGGCAGCCGCAGCCCGGTTTCGGCGTTGAGCGCGTTGCGCAGCTCCACCGCCGCCAGCGAGGTGAACCCGAGCTGCTGGAACGGCCGGTCCGGCGGCACCGCCCCGGTCCGGTCGTGCCCGAGCACCCGGGCCGCCTGCGCCCGCACGACCTCCTGGAGCACCGGGCCGCGCTCGGGGACGGGCAGGCGTGCCAGGCGCCGCGGCAGCGACGGCCCGGCCGCCCGGCGCGCGGGAACCCGGACCAGGTCGCGCAGGATCGGCGGGAGCCCTCCGGCGACCGCCTGGCCGCGCAGCGCCGCGAAGTCCAGCCGGACCGGCAGGACCTGCGGCGCGTCGACCGCCAGCGCCGCGTCCAGCAGCGCCAGGCCCTCCGCCGGGGCCAGCGGGCGGGTGCCCAGGCGGCGCAGCCGCCGCCGCTCGCCCTCGTCCAGGCGGTCCGCCATTCCGCCGGCCTCCGCCCACGGCCCCCAGGCCAGCGACCGCGCGGGCAGGCCGAGGGCCGTGCGGTACCGGGCCAGATGGTCGAGGAAGGTGTTGGCCGCCGCGTAGTTGGCCTGGCCCGGCCCGCCCAGGGTCCCCGCCGCCGACGAGAACAGCACGAACGCCGACAGGGCCGCGTCGCGGGTCAGCTCGTGCAGGTTCCAGGCCGCGTCCGCCTTGGGCCGCAGCACCGCCTCCAACCGGTCGGGTGTGAGGGACGCCAGCACCCCGTCGTCCAGGACACCGGCCGCGTGGACGACCCCGCGGAGCGGACGGTCGTCCGGGATGTCCGCCAGCACGGCGGCGAGCGCGCCGCGGTCGGCGGCGTCGCACGCGACAACGCTCACGCGTGCGCCGCGGCCGGCGAGCTCGGCGCGCAGCGCGGCGGCCCCCGGGGTCTGCGCTCCCCGCCGACTGAGCAGCACCAGGTTCCGGACGCCGTGCCCGGCCACCAGATGCGCGGCCACCAGGGCGCCCAGGCCGCTCGTGCCGCCGGTGATCAGTACCGTGCCGTCCGGATCCCATCGCATCCCGGGCCGGTCGGCGCCGGACGCCGACGCGAGACGGGGCACCAGGACCGCGCCGTCGCGGACGGCCAGCTCGGGCTCGCCGGCTCGCCGCAGCGCCTCGGGCACGTCCGCGTGGGAGGTGGCCGCCGGGTCCAGGTGCACCAGCGCGAACCGTCCGGGGTTCTCCGCCTCGGCCGCCCGCACCAGCCCCCATACCGCCGTCTGCGCCGGATCCGCGGTCTCCGCCACCCCGCGCGTGACGATCGCCAGCCGCGATGCCGCGAACCGCTCGTCCGACTGCCATGCCTGCAGGACCTCCAGCACCTCGACGGCCACCCTCCGGGCCGCCGACGGCACATCCCCCGGGTGCGCGGGGCAGGGGAGCACGACCAGCTCCGGTACCGGCGACCCGGGGTCGAGCGCGTCTTCGAGTCGCGCGCGCGCCGGGACGCCGTCGGCCTCCGGCACCAGCATGACCCGGTCGTCGGAGGCATCCGGCGGCGCACCGGCCGGAGAGCCGGGCAGCGGAACCCAGTCGAAGCGGAACAGCGAGCCCGGTCCCGCGGTGTCCGGCCCCAGCCTTTCGACCGGGACGGGGCACGGCCGCACCGACCGGGCCGAGATGATCGGATCTCCGGCTTCGTCGGAGACCAGCAGTTCCACGGCATCGGGGTCCGTCGCGGGAACCAGCCGTACCCGTGCCGCCCGGGCGCCTGCGGTATGCAGCGCCACCCCGGTCCACACGGCGTCGAGCACGACCGGGGCATCTGGTCCGGCCGGGAGCCGTGTCACGTGCGTCGCCGCGTCGAGCAGCGCCGGGTGCACCCCGAAACGGTCGGTGTCGGCCTGCGCGCCCTCCGGCAGGGCCACCTCGGCGAACAGTTCCTCCCCGCGACGCCAAGCCGCCCGCAGCCCCTGGAACACCGGCCCGTGGCCATAGCCCCGCGCCAGCAGGCGCTCGTAGGCGTCGTCCACCTGGATCTCGGTCGCCCCGGCCGGGGGCCATGCCCTGTCCGGCTCCGGCGGCGGCACGGGCGTGGACGGTGCGAGGACGCCGGCGGCGTTGCGCATCCAGGGCCGATCGTCAGCGGGGCCGTCGGGGCGGGAATGGACGGAGACCGGCCTGGCCCCGGACTCGTCGGCCGCGGCCACCACCACCCGCAGGTCGACGCCGCCCCGTTCGGGCAGGACGAGCGGGACGTCCTGGACCAGTTCCGCCAAGGCGGCGCAGTCCACGAGTCCGCCGGCGTGCAGGGCCAGGTCCACCAGCGCGGACGGCGGCACCACCCCGGTACCGAGGACTTCGTGTTCGGCCAGCCAAGGATGCGCCTCGCGCGTGAGCCGGCCCGTGGCGACGACGCCGTCCGACTCCGGCAGCGCCACGACCGCGCCCAGCAGCGGATGGCCGGCCGGACCCAGCCCCATCGCCGCCGGGTCTTCACCGGGCCGCTGCTCGGGGAGCCAGTAGCGGCGGTGCTCGAACGCGTACGTGGGCAGGTCCACGCGGCGTGCCCGGTGCCCGCGGAAGACCGCCTCCCAGTCCAGCGGCATCCCGGACGCGTACAGACGGCCCACGCCCGCCTGGAATGCTCCCGCCTCGGGCCGGTCCCGCTGCTGCAGGGCGACCAGCAGCGCGTCTTCGGCCTTCACGCACTCCTGCGCCATGGCGGTCAGCACGCCGTCCGGCCCCACTTCGGCGAACCGGGTGACACCCGCGTCCTCCAGGCAGCCGATCGCGTCGGCGAACCGGACCGCCTGGCGGGCGTGCCGGACCCAGTAGTCCGCCGAGCCGAGTTCCTCGGCGGACGCGACGCCGCCGGTCAGGCTCGACACGAGGGGAATGGACGGCGCGCGGTACGTGACGCTCTCGGCCACCTCGCGGAATTCCGCCAGCATCGGCTCCATCAGCGGTGAATGGAACGCGTGCGACACCGTCAGCCGGGACGTCTTGGCGCCCTCGTCCTTCAGCCGGGAGGCGATCCGCTCCACCGCGTCCTCGGCCCCCGAGATCACCACCGAGGCCGGGCCGTTGACCGCCGCGATGCTCACCTCGCCCGTCAGCAGCGGCGCGACCCGCTCCTCCGTCGCCCGCACCGCCACCATCGCGCCGCCGGGCGGCAGCGCCTGCATGAGGCGCCCGCGGCTCGCCACCAGCCGCGCGGCGTCGGGCAGCGACCACACGCCCGCCACATGCGCCGCGGCCAGCTCGCCGACGGAATGGCCCGCCACGTGGTCGGGCCGGACGCCCCACGATTCCAACAGCCGGAACTGCGCGACCTCGACCGCGAACAGCGCCGCCTGCGTGCAGGAGGTCTGGTGCAGCGCCGGGTCGCCCTGCCAGAGCACGTCACGCAACGGGCGGTCGAGGTAGGGGTCCAGTTCGGCGCAGGCGGCGTCGAACGCCGCCGCGAACGTGGTGGACGCCGCGTACATCTCGCGCCCCATGCCCGTGCGCTGGGCGCCCTGACCCGAGAACAGGAACGCCAGCCGGCCCGTGCGCGCGGGCTCCAGCACCAGGTTGGGCGCGGTTTCGCCGCGCGCCGCGGCGGACAGGCCGCGGAGCAGTTCGCCCGTGTCCGCGCCGACCAGCACGGCGCGGTGTTCCAGGGCCGCGCGCCCGGTCGCCGCGGAGAACGCCAGATCGACGGGCCGCGTCTCGGGACGGGCACCGACGTGCTCGGCCAGCCGGGCCGCCTGGGCGCGCAGCGCCGCCGCGCCGCCGGCCGACAGCGGCAGCGGCACCGGCCCGGTCCACGACGGGACGGGATCGGTCTCCCCGTCCCGGAGGTCCGCGGCGTCGTCCGCGGCGTCCGGCGCGGTCTCCGGCCCGGCCTCCTCGATGATCACGTGGGCGTTGGTGCCGCTGATCCCGAAGGAGGAGACCCCGGCGCGGCGCGGACGGCCGGTCTCCGGCCACCGGATCTCCTCGGTCAGCAGCCGCACGGCGCCCGAGTCCCAGTCCACGTGCGGGGTGGGGGTGTCGGCGTGGAGCGTCCGCGGCAGCCGGCCGTGCCGCATCGCCAGCACCATCTTGATCACCCCGGCGACGCCGGCGGCGGTGGCGGTGTGCCCGATGTTGGACTTGATCGAGCCCAGCCAGGCGGGCCGGTCCGCAGGCCGGTCCCGCCCGTAGACGGCCAGCAGCGCCTGCGCTTCGATCGGGTCGCCCAGCGTCGTGCCGGTGCCGTGCGCCTCGACCGCGTCGATGTCGCCCGGCGACAGCCGCGCCCGGCGCAGGGCGAGGCGGACGACCCGCTCCTGGGCCGGCCCGTTCGGCGCGGTCAGCGCGCTGCTCGCCCCGTCCTGGTTGACGGCGCTGCCCCGTACGGTAGCCAGGACGGTGCGGCCGTTGCGGCGCGCGTCCGACAGCCGCTCCAGCAGCACCACGCCCACGCCCTCGCCCAGCCCGGTGCCGTCGGCCTGCGCGGCGAACGGCCTGCACCGGCCGTCGTGCGCCAGCCCGCGCTGCCGGGAGAACTCGATGAACAGGCCGGGAGTCGGCATGACCATGACCCCGCCGGCGAGGGCGAGCGAGCACTCGTCCTGCTGGAGCGACCGGCAGGCCAGGTGCAGCGCGACCAGCGACGAGGAGCACGCCGTGTCGACGGTGACCGCCGGGCCCTCCAGCCCGAACGTGTAGGCGACGCGTCCGGAGATGACGCTCCCGGTGTTGCCGGTGAGCGAGTAGTTCTCGTAGCTCGGCGGGATCTGCCGCTCGTTGGCGACGTATCCGGTGTGCGCGGCGCCGACGAAGACCCCGGTGGGGCTCTCGCGCAGCCCCCGCGGGTCGATGCCGGCCCGCTCGAAGACCTGCCACGCGGCCTCCAGCATCTGGCGCTGCTGCGGATCCATCGCCATGGCCTCGCGCGGCGAGATGCCGAACAGGCCCGCGTCGAACTCCATCGCGCCGTCGAGGAACGCCCCGGTCCGGACGTACGAGGTGCCGGGCCTGCCGCCGGGCTCCGGGTCGTGGACCCGCTCCGGGTCCCAGCCGCGGTCCTCGGGAAAGCCGGAGAACGCGTCCTTCCCGGCGGCGAGCAGTTCCCACAGGTCCTCGGGCGACTGCACGCCCCCCGGGTAGCGGCACGCCATCGCGACGACGGCTATCGGCTCCCGGGCCTTCGCCTCGGCGTCCTGGAGGCGTCGGCGCGTCGCCTGCAGGTCCGTCGTGACCCGCTTCAGGTACCGGCGGAGCTTGTCTTCCGTGTTGGTCATCTGAGCCTGTCTCCGGACGAAGGCGATGGCGACACCGGACCGATCCGAAGGATCGCGGTGGCGGTCACCTGCGGAACACGCACATCCCGCGCGATGCGTGTGTCCTATGTTCCGGAGCCGGCTAAAGCCGGGCTAAGCCTCGCCTTGGCCCCGCCCGAGCGCCGGACGAGGCGTGCCCGGGAGACGGTGCGCCGCCGTCCACCGCCTCTCGCGGGGGACGGCGGCGCATCACGGCCCTCAGACGGTGTAGTCGCGGCGCCGGAACCCGGCGAGGCCGAGCGCGACGAGCGCCGCGGTGATGATGATCAGCCACATTAGGGGCGCGACGGACACGTCACCGCCCGGTAGCTTCGGGATGTGGGTGAACGGGGACAGGTCCAGCGCGCGCTGGCTCATGCCCATCAGGGCGCCGAACTGCCCCAGGAAGAGGAAGACCACGAGCGCCCCCCACCCCACGGCCGCGGAGAGCCGGGGGAGCAGGCCGAACGCCGCGACGGTGATCGCGGCCAACGTCCAGGCGGCGGGCAGCTGGACGAGCGCGCCGCCGAGGATGCCCGGCAGCACCCCGCCGAGGTCACCGCTGTTCAGCCCGTGCACCAGCCCGGCGGCGAGTCCCGCGGCGGCCATCGCGGCGGCGGTGCCCAGGAACGCGAACAGCAGGTGGCCCGCGGCCCAGCGGAGCCGGGGGACCGGGGCGGTCAGCACGTGCTCGGCCCGCAGGTTCTCCTCCTCGCCGCGCAGCCGCAGCGTGGTGAGCACCGCGTAGCCCGAGACGACCAGCCCGACGATGCTCATGCCGGAGGCGATGAAGGTGTCGACGAGCGTCGCCTCCCCGCCGAGGCGTGTGAACGCGTCCTTGAGGTCGTCGTTGTCGCGCAGCGCGTCCCCGACGCCCTGCGCCAGGCCGCCGAACACGGCGCCGAGGACGGCCAGCCCCGCGACCCAGGCCAGCAGCATGCCGCGGTGGACGCGCCAGGCCAGTCCGACGGGGCCGCTCAGCGAGGGCGCGGCGGCGCCGGGGCCGGGGCGCGCCACGAAGAGCCCGGCATCCAGATCGCGGCGGGCCGACAGCCGGAACGCCGCGGCGACCAGCAGTGCCGTGAGCGCGGCGGCCGGCAGCAGCACCCACCACCGCTCGTCGGCGAACGGGCGCAGCTGCTGCGCCCAGCCGACCGGGGAGAGCCACGACAGCCACGCCAGCGCGTTGCCCTCGCCGCCGGCGTCGCCTGCCAGGCGCAGCAGGTAGGCCACGCCCAGCGTCCCGATCGCGACGCCCCGTGCCGCGCCCGCGCCCACGGTGACCTGCGCGGCGACCGCTGCGACCGCGGCGAAGACGCAGCCGCAGAGGGCGAACTGCATCGCCACCGCGAAGGACGCACCGCCCGGCTGGCCGGTGCCGGACAGGCCGGCGGTCATGATGAGGGCCAGCACCAGGTTGGCGGCGAGGGTCACGGTCAGCGCGGCGGCCAGCGGCGCGTGCCGCCCGACGACGGTGGCGCCGAGCAGCTCGCGCCGGCCGTTCTCCTCCTCGGTGCGCGTGTGGCGGATCACCGTGAGGATGCTGATCAGCGCGACGATCAGCGGGACCAGACTGAGGCGCTGCGTGACGATCCCGCCCAGGCTGTCGTTGTGCAGCGGCCCGAACAGCGCCAGGAAGGCCGGGTCGCTGCCGCTGGTGCCGGCGTACTCCTGGCGGTCGGCGGCCGTGGGGAACAGATCCTCGGTCATGGAGACGAAGTTGACCGGGGCCAGCGACATCCACAGCACCCACAGCGGCAGCAGGATCCGGTCGCGGCGCAGGACCAGCCGGATCAGCTTCCCGGTTCCGGTGAGCGTGCCGCTCACCGCATGCTCCCGGAGCGCTCGGCGGAGGCGGCCTCGCCGTCCGCGGGGCGATCGACGTAGTGGCGCAGGAAGAGCTCCTCCAGCGTGGGCGGCTGCGCGACCAGGTTCTGCACGCCGACCGCGATGAGCCGGCCGAGCACGTCGTTCAGCCGGTCGGTGTCCACCTCGCAGCGGATCTGGCCGTCCGAGACCTGCACCTCGTGCGCGCCGGGCAGGTCGGGCGGGGCCGCGCCGGCCAGCCGCGCGGTGATCGAGGTGCGGCTGAGGTGGTGCATGTCCTGGATCGTCCCGGTCTCCACCGCCCGCCCCTCGCGGATGATGGTGATCCGGTCGCAGAGCGCCTCCACCTCGGAGAGGATGTGGCTGGACAGCAGGACCGTGCGGCCGTTTCCGGCCTCTTCGCGGACGACCTGGCGGAAGAGCTCCTCCATCAGCGGGTCGAGCCCCGACGTCGGCTCGTCCAGGACGAGCAGCTCCACCTCGGAGGCCAGGGCGGCGATCAGGGTCACCTTCTGGCGGTTCCCCTTGGAGTAGGTGCGTGCCTTCTTCTTGGGATCGAGGTCGAAGCGCTCGATGAGGTCGGCCCTGCGGCCTGTGTCGATCCCGCCGCGCATGCGTGCGAGCAGGTCGATGATCTCGCCTCCGGTCAGGCCCGGCCACAGGTTGACGTCGCCGGGTACGTAGGCGAGCCGCCGGTGGAGTTCGGTGGCGTCCTTCCAAGGGTCGCCGCCGAGCACACCGATCTCACCGGCATCGGCCTGCAGCAGCCCGAGCAGGATGCGGATCGTCGTGGTCTTCCCGGCCCCGTTGGGGCCCAGGAAGCCGTGGACCTCACCGGGTTGCACGGAGAGGTCGAGCTGGTCCAGCGCGCGGGTCTGGCCGAAGGACTTCTCGACGCCAGACATCGAGATCACGGGAGTCATGCACCGGATGCTAATCTAGTTTTAGAAGTTCGTAAACCTTCAATAGCTTGTAAATCGTCTGAGCTGGTGAGAAGGAGTGATGACGCAGCGTGGAGGAGACATCGACGGGCCGCGAGGAGGCCCCGGTGCGCAGATTCGTCGAGCACCTGGCGGCCGCGCTGGCCGACTTCGGATTCCCGCCGATGTCGGCGCGGGTGCTCGTCACGATGATGGTCAGTGACGAGGAGACGCTGTCGGCGGCCGACTTCGGGGAACGGCTCGGCGCGAGCCCGGGTGCCATCTCGACGGCCGTGCGCCACCTGATGCACATCGGGATCCTCGTGCGCGAGCCGATGGCCGGATCGCGGAGCCATCGCTACCGGCTGACGGACGACACCTGGTACGAGGGCAGCGTGTCCAAGGCCGTCTACTTCAAGATGATCGCGGACCTCGCGGACGAGGGGGTCGGGGTGCTGGGCGGCTCGGAGACGTCGCCCGGCGCCCGGATGGCTGAAATGCGGGACTTCTTCCGGTTCTTTCAGACCGAGCTGACCGAGATCTACAAGCGCTGGAAGGACGTCAAGGCGGGCGGCGCCGATCGTCCTTCGCCGTCCCCGGAGGCTTGAGGGCACGCACCTGCGGAGGAATTCCTCGATCAAGGACTCTAGGGAGACTTTAGACGGGCTTTCCATCATGGCGGGGCACCCGCGAGGCGGCCGGCGGCCGCGCAAGGAGGCATCGTGCCCGACGAGACGGTCCGGAAGAAGATCGCGCTCGACTACTGCCGGTTCATGAACGCCGGCGACGTCGACGCGGTGCTCGCGCTCTTCGTCGACGACGTCCGGTTCGAGGATCCGGTCGGCTCCGACCCGATCCGCGGCCGCAGGGCGCTGCGGGCGCATCTCGCCAACGCGATCGAGCAGGAGGTGCACGAGACCGTCGGCGACCCCGTGGCGGCCCACGACGACGAGCACGTGGTGATGCCGGTGACCGTCTCGCTGAACCCGCCCGGCGTCGAACCGGGGCAGCGGCTGCGGATCAACCTCGTCGCCATGATGAGCGTGGGCCCGGACGAACTGATCCGCCGGGTCCGGGTCTTCTGGGGGAGGACGGACGCGGCGCTGGTCCCCGACGGCTGATCCCGCCCACCCCGCCGCAC
>NZ_SMKK01000266.1 GCF_004348425.1 Actinomadura sp. 7K507 | reverse complement strand
AGACCCTGGAGAGGGTGTGGAGGAGGTGGCCCTCGAAGTTGACGGGGACCACGGCCTTGTTCTTGATGATGGCGTGGACGATTCGCTCGGCGACTTTCTCCGGCGGGTAGTTGCGCAGCTTGATGGCCTTGTGGCCGCGCTGCTTGAGGCGGGCGCGGGACGGGGCGTCGCCGTCTAGAAAGGTGCCGTTCGCGACGATGTCGGTGCTGACGAAGCCGGGGCAGACGGCGGTGACGCCGATGCGGCTGCTCGCGAGTTCGGCGCGGAGGCATTCGCTGAGCATGAGGACGGCGGATTTCGTCGTGCAGTAGGCCGGCATCGCGCGCCACGGGGCGAATGCGGCGGCGGACGCGATGTTGACGATGTGGCCGCCGAGGTTGGGCTTGTCGGGCTTGTTGGGGAGGGCGTGGACGCGTTCGTGCATCTGCTTGCCGAACAGCCGGGAGCCGTGGAGGACGCCCCACAGGTTGACGCCCATGATGCGTTCCCAGTCGTCCAGGCCGGTTTCGAGGAAGGGGCCGGCGACCGCGATGCCGGCGTTGTTGACGACGATGTCGGGGGCCCTGTGGGCTTCCTTGACCTCGGCGGCGAAGGTCTCCATGGCGGCGGCGTCCGACACGTCGACGAGGTAGGCGGAGCCGCCGGTTCCGGCCGCCTTGGCCAGGGCGATCGTCTCCTCCGCGGCGGGGAGGTCGATGTCCGCGGCGATGACGCTGGCGCCGTGTCCGGCCAGCGCGACGGCGGTGGCGCGGCCGATTCCGCTGCCTGCTCCGGTGACGACGGCGAGCGCTCCGTCGAAGTGCGCGAGTGGCATGCGAGACCTCCGAGATTGTCCGATGTCCGGGACGAATGATCCAACCGTACTCAGCCCGCCGCCGCGTCGGCGATGACGTCGTCGACCTCGGCTTTGCGGGCGGCCTCCTCGGCGGCGAACCGTTCGGTGTCGAGCTTGTCGGCGATCTCCTCGTCCTGGTTCATGAGTGCTTCGAGGTCGGCCTTTGACATGTCCAGGACGCCCATGTCGTCGTAGGTCTGCTGGATGCGTTCGCTCCAGAGGCCGATGTCCTTGACGCAGGGGACGATGCGGCTGAACAGGAGGCTCTGGAACATCCGCATGTAGGGGGAGTTCTCCACCATCTCGTCGACCTCTTTGGGGTCGATGCCGAAGTTGGTCCAGATCTCCCGGCCGCGGATGCGGTCGCGCATCAGGTAGCAGCCTTCGATGACGAAGTCTTCGCGTTCGCGGAGTTCGGCGGGTGAGAGCTGCTTGTAGTAGTCGCGGAGGGCGAGGCGGCCGAAGGCGACGTGGCGGGCCTCGTCCTGCATGACGTAGGCGAGGATCTGCTTGGGGAGCGGCTTGGTGGTGATGTCGCGGATGACGCCGAACGCGGCGAGTGCGAGGCCTTCGATGAGGACCTGCATGCCGAGGTAGGGCATGTCCCAGCGGGAGTCGGTGAGGGTCTCGTCCAGGAGGTCCTGGAGTTTGGTGTTGATCGGGTAGATCATCCCGACCTTGTCGTGCAGGAACCGGGTGAACAGTTCGACGTGGCGGGCCTCGTCCATGGTCTGGGTGGCGGAGTAGAACTTGGAGTCGAGGTCGGGCACGGACTCCACGATCCGGGCGGCGGTGACCATGGCGCCCTGCTCGCCGTGCATGAACTGGGAGAACTGCCAGGAGGTGGAGTGCTGGCGCAGTTCGCCGCGCTCCTTGTCGGAGAGCCGGTCCCAGTATTTGGTCCCGTAGATGGCGAGGGACTGGTCGGGGACGCCGAGCGGGTTGTGCGGGTCGACCTCAAGGTCCCAGTCGATGCGCTTGGTGGAGTCCCACTGCTTGTCCTTGCCCTTCTGGTAGAGGGCGAGGAGGCGGTCGCGGCCCTCGTCGTACTCCCAGGTGAAGCGGGCGGCGCCGGCCAGGGGCACGTTCCAGGTGGACGTGTCGACGGGTTCGGTGTACAGGTCGTGGGTCGACATGGGCGCTCCTCCCCGCGAGGCGCGGACGTACGGTGTACGTCTCACGTACAATGTACGTACCGTGTCACGGCGCGCTTACGGATGTCAACGGCGGAGAAGGGGCGGGATCGATGGCGAGGGATGCGACCTCCGACGTTCCGCGGGCGCGGCCGGTCCTGACCCGCGAGCGCATCGTGCTCGCGGCGATCGGGCTGATCGAGCGCGAGGGCGCGGACGCGCTGTCGATGCGCCGGGTCGCGGCCGACCTGGACGTCGCCGTGATGTCCCTCTACAACCACGTCCCGAACAAGGGGGCGCTGCTGGAGGGCGTCGCCGAGCACGTCGTCGCGGGCCTGGAGTTGCACGACGATCCGTCCGAGCCGTGGCAGGAGCGGGCGCGGGCGCTGGCGCGGGCCTTCCGGAAGGTCGCGCACGACCATCCCCGCTGCATGACGATCGTGCTCACCCACAAGATCGACACCCCGGTCGGGCTGCGGCCGGCGGAGCGCGCTCTGGCCCTGGCGGACGCCGCCGGCTTCGACGGCGAGACCGCCGTGCGGATCATGCGGGCGCTGCTCGCCTACGCGCTCGGCGCGCAGATGCGCGAGATCGGCATGGTCAAGATGCTCGACCATCTCGTCGAGACGCAGGCCGAGTCGTGGACGACCCTCGATCCGGACGAGTTCCCGCACGTGATCGCGCTCGGCGGCGAGCTGGCGACGCATGATCCCGAGACCGACTTCGAGTTCGGCCTCGACCTGCTCATCGGGGCGCTCGACCGGCTTCCCCGGCGCTCGGCAGGTAGGGGCTGAGGCCCTGCCGGCAGAAGTCGGTCATGTAGCGGGCGGCTTCCTCCGCCGG
Organism: Actinomadura sp. 7K507; assembly: GCF_004348425.1. Taxonomy (GTDB): domain Bacteria; phylum Actinomycetota; class Actinomycetes; order Streptosporangiales; family Streptosporangiaceae; genus Spirillospora. The sequence continues at coordinate 9,229 of NZ_SMKK01000266.1, read as the reverse complement.
CACGTCGGGACGGCTCGTCTGCCACAGTGCCAGCCGCTCGCTCGCGCCGATGATGATCTGCGTGTACGCCTCGATCACGCCGGCGGGCGCGGACGGCGCGAACGTCGCCAGCACCCCGGCGATCAGCGTGCTCTGCTGCCGCCGGGTGGCCTCGATGGCCTCGGCGGTCCCCGGGGTCGCGGCCGTCGGCTCGCGCAGCAGCATCGCGAACGACCTGCTGTGGGTGTCGATGAACGAGAAGTAGGCGACCATTCCGCGCCACAGGATGTCCTCGGGGTTGGTGGCGCCCGCCATGGCCTTCTGGGTGACGTCGAGCAGTTCGGCCTTGGAGCGGCCGACGCAGGCGACGAGGAGCCCGTCCTTGGAGCCGAAGTACTCGTAGAGCATCGGCTTGGACACGCCGCAGCGCTCGGCGATCTCGTCCATCGAGGTGGCCTGGTAGCCGCGCTCGCCGAACACTTCCTCCGCGACGTCCAGCATCTGCCGTTCGCGCTCGGCGCGCGACATCCGCCGGCGGGCCGGGCGGGGTGTGGCGTCACTCACAGGAGAACCTCGCTCTTGGATCTACCGTCAGTAACCTACTGCCGGTAACTTACTGGAAGTAGGTTACGCGAGAGGATGGGTTATGAGCGAGCGCGACCCGGCGATCGTCATCATCGGCTCCGGCTTCGCCGGCCTCGGTATGGCGATCCGGCTCAAGCAGCACGGCTTCCACGACTTCGTGGTCCTGGAGAAGAGCGAGGCCCTCGGCGGCACGTGGCACGACAACACCTATCCCGGTTGCGCCTGCGACGTCCCCTCGCACATGTACTCCTTCTCGTTCGAGCTCAACCCGGGCTGGTCGCGGATGTTCGCGCCGCAGCCCGAGATCCGCTCCTACATGGAACGGACCGCCGACAAGTATCGCGTGCGCGAGCACATCCGCTTCGGCGCGGCCGTCGACGCCATGGAGTACGACGACGCCGCCAAGCGCTGGAACGTCACGCTCGCGGACGGGACGACCCTCACCCCGAAGGCCGTCGTGTCCGGCATCGGCGCCCTGCACGTCCCGTCCTACCCGGACCTGCCCGGCATGGAGCGGTTCCGGGGCACGGCGTTCCACTCCGCCGAGTGGGACCACTCCTACGACCTCACCGGCAAGCGCGTCGCCGTCATCGGGACGGGCGCGTCCGCGATCCAGTTCGTCCCGCAGATCGCGAAGAAGGCCGCGGAACTCGTCGTGTTCCAGCGGACCCCGCCGTGGATCCAGCCCAAGCCGGACGTCTCGATCCCCGCGCCCGTCCGCAAGACGTTCGAGAAGGTCCCGGGCGCCGCCCGCGCCTTCCGGAACGGCATCTACTGGACGCTGGAGGCCCGCGCCGTCGGCTTCACCGTCGACCCCCGGCTGTCCGGCCTCCAGGAGCTGATCGCCCGTCGGCACATCGCGCGGCAGATCTCCGACCCCGAGCTGCGCGCCAAGGTGACGCCCGGCTACACGATCGGGTGCAAGCGGATCCTGCTGTCCAACGACTACTATCCGGCGCTCGCCCGCCCCAACGTGGAGCTGGACACCTCCGATATCGCGGAGGTCCGGGAGAACTCCATCGTCACCGCGGACGGGCGCGAGCACGAGGTCGACTGCATCATCTACGGCACCGGCTTCAAGGTGACCGACGCCCTCACCGACCTGCGCGTCACCGGGCGCGGCGGCGTCAAGCTCCAGGAGATCTGGGCGGACGGCATCGAGGCCCACCGCGGCACCACGATCCCGGGTTTGCCGAACTTCTTCATGCTGCTCGGCCCGAACACCGGCCTCGGCCACAACTCGGTCGTGTTCATGATCGAGACGCAGATCCGGCACGTGCTGAGCTGCCTGCGCCTGCTGGAGGAGCACCGCGCCGAGACGATCGAGCCGAAGCCCGGGGCCGCCCGCCGCTTCAACGACCGCATGCACCGGCGCCTGCGCCGCGCGGTCTGGAACGAGGGCGGCTGCAACAGCTGGTACCTGGACGACAAGGGCGTCAACCGCACGATCTGGCCCGGCCACACCTTCGAGTTCTGGGCGGCCTCCCGCAAGGCCAAGCCGGAGGAGTACACCGTCGGCCGCTGACTCGCGCGTCCCGGCGCACGCGGCGGCCGCCCGGCGTGCTAGGCAAGGGGCATGGCGAAAGCGCTGATTCCCCGGCAGGTCCGCAGCTTCAACAAGGTCGTCACCAACCGGGTGCAGGGCGTCTACGCGCCCTATGTGCCGCCCCTGGCGATGGTCGTCCACAAGGGGCGCAGGTCGGGCCGCGAGTACCGGACGCCGGTCACCGCTTTCCGCAGCGGCCGGAGCCTCATCGTCGGGCTGCCGTACGGGGCGGACACCGACTGGGTGCGCAACCTCATCGCCGAGGGGCGCGGCGGGGTGGAGCGGCTCGGGCGCGTCCGGCGGGTCGGCAACCCGCGCGTGCTCACCGCGTCCGAGGCGGGGGAACTCCCGGCCGCGGCACGGTACGCCGCCCGCTACATGGACGTCCTCGTCGCCGACCTGGAGGACTGACGCCCCGGCCGCGCGGCTTCGCCCTGGACGTCGCCGGCGCGTCAGGTGCGGGGGGTGCCCCGGCGTCCCAGGGCGCGGCGGTTGCGCAGGTGCAGGGCGCGGAGGGTGGCGTCCAGGGAGAAGCGGGTGTCGTCGTCGTCGAGGCTGTCGCCCATGTAACTCTCGAGCTGCCGGAGCCGGTACCGCACGGTCTGCGGGTGGATCTTGAGGCGTTCCCCGATGTCCACGGCCGTCGACCGGGTGGTGACGGCCTGGGCGAGCGTCTCGACCATCCGCTTGCGCTGCCCGTCGGACATGCCGCGCAGCGGTTCGAGGTGGTGCCGGGTGAGTTCCTCGACGAGCGGCGGGTCCGAGAGCAGCCACATGGTCATCAGGTGGTCCCGGCAGGGGATGAGGGACCCGTCCCGGATGATGCCCTCCTCGGCGAGCTCCAGGACGCGCCGTGCCCAGCGCAGTGAGTGGGTGGCGCGCTCCAGCGGGACGGTGAGGCCGACGACGCAACTCGCGTCGGACAGCGCGGCGCGCAGCATGGATTGGCGCGCGTCGGTGAGCGGCCCGGGGACCAGCATGGTCGGCTCGGGGGAGTCCATGTCGACCAGGACGTCGCTGTCCAGCGCGGCGCGGGTGACGGGCGCGTCGGGGTGGACGGCGATGAGGGTGGCCTCGCCGGGGAGCGGCCACCAGCAGGTCGCCCTGGCGAGTTCCTCGATCGCCTCGGGGACGACGGCGGGCTGCTGGAGGATCAGGTGCAGGAGGCGCCGGCGCTCCTCGCGGCGGCGGACGTCGGCGTGGCCGCTGGCCTGCTGGTGGCCGAGCCGGATCTGGGCGACGGCGTCCTCGAGGTAGACGAGCATCGCGTCGACCATGCTGGAGACGACCGAGCTCGGGATGTCCTCGCGGTCGGCGATGACGACGGTGCGGCGCCAGGCGATGTGGAACGCGATCCGGGACGCGGACTGCAGGTGGTCGAGGTTGCGTCCCTCGATGGCCTCGAACTGCCCGACCGCGCGGCAGGTCTCGTCGCGCTGGGTGGACGACTCGCCGTGATCGGCGACGCTGTCCAGGAATCCGCCGAGCAGTATCTCGGTGCTGATCCGCAGAATCTGGTCGTACGCGGAGTCTTCCGGACGGTTGTACTCCGGGATGGACTTGCGGATCTCGTCGACGACCTCCCGGGTGACGTCGGGCAGCTCCGAACGCAGTAGGCCAATGAAATCGGAGAAGTCGGTCGTGCTTGTTCCGGACAATTCCAGTGCCTGGGTCATAGGGCGGGAACCTCCGCGTCGGTCCTGTGTCGGGCGCCGGCACCGTGCTGCCCGTCCCCGGGTGGGACGGCGGTGCCGGCGGGGTGCGCCGAGCGGGGGGAGGGCACCCGGAAGCTGGATCGGGGGACACCAGCGAACATAAAGTCACCAGTGTGCGCTGACAAGGGTCCGGGGCGGGATCGCCGAGGTAGGGGTACCCGTTTGCGCGTGATGTGACAAAACCGCGGTCCGGTTGCTGCCTCGTTGACAATCGGGGGCGGGCCGCCCCCGCCGGCCGTCCGCCGCGTGCCCTCATGTTACCAGCTGGTAGTCACCGGCGACGGGTTCCGGAAGATCAAAGACTAAGCCGGTGACAATTCTGAAGACCATTTACCGAATTGCTCCGGGAAACCTGCCCCGACCTGTTGAGTTCTAGGGCTACTGGCCCGTAACGTCCTCGCGTAGCCCAGGCCGGACAGGGGTGGTGATGGTCGTTGGGAATTGAAGTCGTGGTCGAAGGGCTGACCAAAGCGTTCGGACCGCAGACCATTTGGCGCGACGTCACCCTCACGCTTCCCAAGGGTGAGGTGAGCGTGCTGCTCGGTCCGTCGGGCACCGGCAAGACGGTGTTCCTCAAGTCGCTGATCGGGCTGCTCAAGCCCGAGCAGGGGCGCGTGCTCATCGACGGCGTCGACATGGTCAACGACCCCGACCGCCGGGTCTACCAGGCCCGCAAGCGGTTCGGGCTGATGTTCCAGGACGGCGCGCTGTTCGGATCGCTGTCGCTGTACGACAACATCGCGTTCCCGCTGCGCGAGCACACCCGCAAGAAGGAGTCCGAGATCCGCAGCATCGTCCTGGAGCGAATGGAGATGGTCGGGCTGGCCGGCGAGGAGCGCAAGCTGCCCGGCCAGCTGTCCGGCGGCATGCGCAAGCGCGCCGGGCTGGCCCGCGCGCTGGTCCTCGACCCCGAGGTCATCCTGTGCGACGAGCCGGACTCGGGCCTGGACCCCGTCCGCACCGCCTACCTGTCGCAGGTGCTCATCGACGTCAACGCGCGGATCGACGCGACGATGCTGATCGTCACGCACAACATCGAGATCGCCGCGACCGTCCCGGACAACATCGGCATGCTGTACCGCCGCGACCTGATCGCGTTCGGGCCGCGCGAGGCGGTGCTCACCAGCGACGACCCGGCCGTCGACCAGTTCCTGCACGGCGACCCGGTCGGCCCCATCGGCATGTCGGAGGAGAAGGACGCCGCCGCGCTGGCCAAGGAGGCGGCAGCGGCGGCCGAGTCGGCGCCGCGCCGCCGCAGGATCGAGATCCCGCTGCAGCTGCGCCCGACACCCGGGATGCCGCCCCGGCAGGGCGAGATCCGACACGCGCAGCGCATCGAGGCGATGCTCCCGCAGCTGTCCTATCCCGCGCAGCGGGCCATCTCGGCCGCGCGCCACAACCGGCAGGAGGCGGGCGGCCATGGCGGCGCCTGAGACCGCGGTCCCCGGCGCGGGCGCGCTGCGCCAGGTCGGGAGCCTGTTCGCGCTGGCCGGGACCGTCATCGCGATGACGTTCCGGCGGCCGTTCCAGCTGCGCGAGCTGATCCAGCAGTTCTGGTTCATCGCGTCCGTCACGATCCTGCCGACGGCGCTGGTGTCGATCCCGTTCGGCGCGGTCATCTCGCTCCAGGTGGGGTCGCTGGCCAAGCAGCTGGGGGCGCAGTCCCTCACCGGCGGCGCGAGCGTGCTCGCGATCGTGCAGCAGGCGAGCCCGCTGATCGTGGCGCTGCTGATCTCCGGGGCGGCGGGCTCGGCGATCTGCGCCGACCTCGGCTCGCGGACGATCCGGGAGGAGATGGACGCGATGGAGGTGATGGGCGTCTCGCCCATCCAGCGCCTCGTCGTCCCCCGGGTGCTGGCCTGCATGGCCGTGGCGGTCCTGCTGAACGGCCTGGTGTCCGTCGTCGGCGTGGCCGGCGGCTACGTCTTCAACGTGATGATGCAGGACGGGACGCCCGGCGCCTACCTCGCCTCGTTCTCGGCGCTCGCGCAGCTTCCCGACCTGTACGTCAGCGAGCTGAAGGCGCTGCTGTTCGGGTTCATCGCCGGCGTCGTCGCCTCCTACCGCGGGCTGAACCCGAGACCCGGGCCGAAGGGCGTCGGCGACGCGGTCAACCAGTCGGTCGTCATCACGTTCCTCCTGCTGTTCTTCGTCAACCTCGTGCTGACGGCGATCTACCTGCAGGTCGTCCCGCCGAAGGGGGCCTGACATGGCGATCCCGGGCGCACGCCGGTTCCGGCCGGTGAAGCTCGTGTCGTGGCTGGACCGGCCCGGCGACCAGCTCACCTTCTACGTCAAGGCGCTGCTGTGGACGCCGCGCGCCGTGCGCCGCTACATGCGCGAGTCGCTGCGGCTGCTCGGCGAGGTCGCGTTCGGCAGCGGCGCGCTGGCCGTGATCGGCGGCACCGTCGGCGTGATGATCGGCATGACGGTGTTCACCGGCGTCGTCGTCGGGCTCCAGGGGTACGCGGCGCTCGACCAGATCGGGTCGTCGGCGTTCACCGGGTTCGTGTCGGCGTACTTCAACACCCGCGAGATCGCGCCGCTGGTGTCGGGCCTGGCGCTGTCGGCGACGGTCGGCGCGGGCTTCACCGCGCAGCTCGGCGCGATGCGGATCAACGAGGAGATCGACGCGCTGGAGGGCATGGGCGTCCATTCGCTGCCGTACCTGGTGACGACCCGCATCATCGCCGGCACGGTGGCGATCATCCCGCTGTACGGGATCGGGCTGCTCACGTCGTATCTGGCGTCCAGACAGGTGACGCTCTGGTTCAACGGGCAGTCCGCCGGGACCTATGACCATTACTTCAACATCTTCCTCGCCCCCGAGGACGTGGTGCTGTCGTTCGTCAAGGTGCTGATCTTCAGCGTGATGGTGGTGCTCGCGCACTGCTACTACGGCTACCGCGCGGTCGGCGGCCCGGCCGGCGTGGGCATCGCCGTCGGCCGCGCGGTCCGCACCGCGATCGTGCTGATCAGCGTGACGGACTTCTTCATCAGCCTCGCCATCTGGGGCGCGACCACGACGGTGAAGGTGACGGGCTGACATGCCGAAGGCTAGGGACTGACATGGCGAAACGCGGCACCATGCAGGTGACCGGGCAGCGGCTCGCCGGGCTGGCGTTCCTGCTCGTCCCGGCGCTGCTGGTCTGGCTGTCGATCGCGATCTACAACAAGCAGTTCACCGAGTCGACGACGGTGACGCTGCGCACCGGGACGGCCGGGCACGAGATGCACCGGATGGCGGATGTGAAGGTCCGCGGCGTCGTCGTCGGTGAGGTCCGCTCGATCAAGGCGGACGGGTCCGAGGCCGTGCTGGAGCTGGCGCTGAAGCCGGAGATGACCGACCGCGTCCCGTCGGACGTGACCGCGATGATGCTGCCGACGACGGTGTTCGGCGCCCGGTACGTGTCGCTCACCGCGCCGCCGGGGACGTCGGCGCCGCCGATCGGCGACGGCGACGTGATCTCCGAGGACCGCAGCGAGAACGCCGTCGAGCTGGCGCAGCTGCTCAACAACACCATGGACCTGCTCAACACCGTCCAGCCGTCGAAGCTGTCGGCGACGCTGAACGCGATGTCCAGGGCGCTGGAGGGGCGCGGCGAGCAGATCGGCGACAACTTCGAGCAGCTCGACGCGTTCCTGCGCAAGTTCAATCCCGAGGTCCCGGCGCTCACCCGCAACCTCGCGGAGCTGGCGGAGTTCTCGCAGCACGCGTCCGAGGCGGCGCCGAACCTGCTGCAGGCGCTCACGGACCTGACGGTGACGAGCCGCACGGTCGTCGAGCAGCGCAACTCGCTCTCGACCCTCTACGAGGCCGTATCGCGCTCGTCCGCCGACTTGGAGGAGTTCCTGGACGCCAACTCCGGCAACATCATCGAGCTGGCGGCGGCGAGCCGGGGGAGCCTGGAGCTGCTGCGCCGCTACGCCCCGGCGGCGCCCTGCACGTTCCGTACGCTCGCCGACTTCATCCCGAAGATGGACCGGGTCCTCGGCAAGGGCACGAACCGGCCCGGCATGCACGCCACGGTCGTGCCGGTCGCGCACAAGGGCCGCTACAAGCCGGGCCAGGACGCGCCGCGTTACGGCGCGAGCGGCGGCCCGAGGTGCCCGAGCGTCCCGTACCTGCCGACGGGCGGCGCGACGACGAAGGTGCTGCCCGCGGGGGGAGTCCCCGGTGAGCGCGGCATCGCCGGCGGCGGCCTCGGGCCCGCCAACTCCGAATCCGAGAACGACCTGGTCAACGAGCTTGCGGGCCCCTCGGTCGACGAGGTCCCCGAGGAGCTGCCGGACTGGTCCAGCGTGCTCGTCGGGCCGATCTACCGGGGCACGGAGGTGACGGTCAATTGAGGCTCACCGGCCAGGGCCTGAAGGGGATGGGCGTCCCCCTCACCAGCTCGCTGATCTTCATCGCGGTGACGGTGCTGGCGACCGCGCTGCTGGCGTCCAGCATCACCGGCGCCACCAGCGGCGACCGCATCACCTACCACGCCAAGTTCTCCGACGTGGCCGGGCTGCATCCGGGCCACGGCGTCCGGATCGCGGGCGTCGAGGTCGGCCAGGTCGAGGAGATCGAGGTGACCGACCGGCGGCTCGCGCTGGTCACGTTCGAGGTGGACCGCGGCCGGGACATCCCGGCGTCGGCGACCGCCGCCGTGAAGTACCTCAACCTGGTCGGCGGCCGCTACATCGCCCTCGACCGGGGGACCGGCGCGCCCGGCGAGACGCTGAAGCCGGGCGGGACGATCCCGGTGGAGAACACCGCCGGGACGCTCAACCTCACCCAGCTCTTCCAGGGTTTTCAGCCGCTGATGCAGGCGCTGTCGCCCGGGGACGCCAACAAGCTGTCGGAGTCGATCGTGAAGGTGCTCCAGGGGGAGGCCGGGACGATCGAGAGCCTGCTGCGCACCGTCGGGCAGCTCACCAGCACGCTCGCGGCCAAGGACGAGGTGATCGGCCAGGTCATCACCAACCTCGACAGCGTCGTCCAGACGATCAACTCGCGGGACAGGCAGCTCGTCGACCTGGTCACCACCCTCCGCAAGTTCACCTCCGGGCTGGCCGCCGACCGCAAGCCGATCGGTGAGGCGATCGCGTCCATCGCGGACCTGACGTCCGCGACCGCCGGGCTGCTCCAGGTCGCGCGGCCCCCGCTGAAGGACGACATCGTCCAGCTGGGCCGCCTCAGCGACAACCTCAACCGCGACGAGCCGCTGCTGGAGCGCTTCTTCGAACGGACGCCGGGGAAGATGGCGACGTTCGGGCGGCTGGGCTCCTACGGCTCGTGGATGAACTTCTACCAGTGCGAGGTCAAGTTGATCGGCGTCCACTACGCCGGTTCGGATCTGTCGAACCAGCCGCCGCCGACCGGCATCCCGATCGAGGACGCGAGGTGCCGCGGATG
>NZ_SMKK01000265.1 GCF_004348425.1 Actinomadura sp. 7K507 | reverse complement strand
GAGGGGCGCCGGGGCGCCGCCCGGGTCAATCGGTGTGGGTCAGTCGGTGCAGGTCAGGAGGCCCCGTTCAGGGTCTCGATGGTGCCCGCCGACAGCAGGCTCTGGTAGTAGGCGCCGCCGGGCAGGTAGCCCGGCGTCTGGGTGCCGTTGAAGGCGTCCTTGGCCCACGCCACCGCGAACGTCTGCAGCGCGGTGATGTTCGGGGCCTTCGGGGTTCCGCAGGCGATGGTCCCGACCGAGTCCGTGCTGGAGCCCTCGGCGTCGGTGTGCGCCCCGTTCCTGAGCCGGACGCCGACGAACGGGTCGTTCACCTCGGCCTGGACGGCGTCGGTTCCGGAGCCGCTGTTGTTGCAGGTGCCGTCGGGCGCCGAGATGGTGCGGATCTGCCGGCCGGTGCCGTCCACGCCCCTCAGGCCCGTGACGAGGTTGCTGCCGATGAAGGACTTCACCGGGTCCAGCAGCACCAGGCCGCGCAGGCCCGTCCACGCCGACGGGTAGCCGGTGCGGACCTTGTCGGCGACGTAGGTCACGGCCTCGCCGCCGGCGGAGTGGCCGGAGAAGACCATGGAGGACGGCATGGTCACGTCCGGCCGTCCGGCCTCGGCCTTGGCCTTGGCCAGGCTGCGGCCGAGCTTGTCGTTCGGGTGGGAGGCCTTGCCGAACAGGTCGGCGACGTTGCCGAGGAAGTCGGTGTTGTTGCCGATGTTCTGCAGGGTGCAGCCGAAGATGTGGGCGCTGGGCAGGGTGGGGGCGAACACCAGGTAGCCCTCTGAGGCGTATTCGCCCGCCAGGTCGGCGACGTGGTCGTTGGCGCGGACGAATCCGTGCTGGAGCCAGACCAGGCCCTTCGGGGTGCCGGACGGGAAGTACCAGTCGGCGCTCTGGTTCAGCATCGTGAACGCGCACCGGATCTCGACGGTCGTCTGGACCCGGGTGACGGCGGCCTGGGCGGGGGCCGCCACCGTCAGCGAGGCCGCCGCGCAGGCGGCGACGGCGGTGGTGGTGGCGGCTAGGGCACGGACAGCGCGGGTGACACGCATGACGCCTCCGGAAGGAGACCGTTTCGCTCGGCGAAACGGCGTTTCCAATGTTGCCACCATTAAGTGTCACCGGGGCGGCGGCGTCAAGAGAGATCCAGAACGCGGTTCGGTAACGCTCGTTCAGGACGGGTAGGCGCCCGCGCCCATGCCCGCGCCGCCCGCACGGAAGGCCGCCGGGGCGTGCACGGCGCACGTCTGCGCGTACTCCAGCAGCCCCTCGGCGCCGTACTCCCGGCCGTGCCCGCTGCGCTTCACACCGCCGAACGGCGCCCGCAGCGACATGCCGGTCCGGTTGTGGGTGTTGACGAAGGCGAAGCCCGCCTCGAAGCGGCGGGCGAACGCGAACGCGCGGTCCTCGTCGGCCGACCAGACCGAGGCGCCGAGCCCCAGGTCCCCGGCGTTCGCGCGCGCGAGCACCTCGTCCTCCCCGTCGTAGGGCAGCAGCGGCACCACCGGCCCGAACTGCTCGCCGGACACCACGGGGGCCTCGTCACCGGCCCCCGTGACCAGAACCGGCCGCACGAAGTGCCCCCGCGTGAGGTCGGCGCGCACCGAGCCGAGCGGAACGGCCGAGGCGCCCCGCCGGGCCGCGTCCGCGACCAGTCCGCGGATCCGCCGCGCCGCGTCCGCCGAGATCACCGGGCCGACCGTCGTCTCCCGGTCGAGCGGATCGCCCAGGACGACGGTGCGCGCCGCCGCCGCGACGTAGGCGTCGCGGACGTCGTCGAACCGGGACCGGGGCACGTAGACGCGCTTCGCCGCCATGCACACCTGCCCGGCGGTCGCGAAGGACGCCATGACGAGCCGGTCCATGTCCGCGTCGTCCAGCCGTGCGTCGTCCAGCAGCACCACCGGGTCGTTCCCGCCCAGCTCCAGCAGCACGGGCGTGATCGCCGCGGCCGCGGCCGCGCCGATGGCGCGCCCGGCCTCCGCGCCGCCGGTGAACGCCACCAGGTGCACCCGCGGATGCCCGGCGAGGGCCTGCCCCGTCCCGGCGCCGCCGTGCACGACGCGGACCAGCTCCGGCGGGAACAGCTCCAGGACCCGCGTCACGGCCAGCGGCGCCAGCGGCGAGGGCTTCACCACGGCGGTGTTGCCCGCCGCCAGCGCCGGGCCGACCTTCAGCAGGGTCAGGATGACCGGGGCGTTCCACGGCGTGATCGCCGCGACGACCCCGTAGGGGCGGTGCCGCAGCAGCAGCCGTCCCGCCGCGTCGTCCACCTCCCGGTCGGCGTACGCCGCGGGCGCGTGCTCGGCGGCCCAGCGCAGGTACGCGGCCGCGAACCGGACCTCGCCCTCGCAGTCGGCGACCGGCTTGCCCGACTCGCGCGCCAGCAGCTCGGCGATCCCCCCGGCGGCGGCGAGGGCGTCGGCCGCCCTGCTCAGGACTCCGGCCCGCTCGGCGGCGGGGACGTCCCGCCAGTCCCGCTGGGCGTCCTCGGCCGCCCGGACGGCCCGGTCCACCCGCGCGGCGTCCGCCACCGGCACCCGGCCGACGATCTCACCGAGCCGAGCCGGGTTCTCGCGGACGATCCCGGTGCCCGGCTCCGAAACAGGCACGGGGCCCGGCCCGGCACCGCTCACGCCGCGTCCCGCAGCGAGGCGATCATCGAGGTGCGCAGCAGGTGCCGGCGGGCGGCGTCCGGATCGCCCGCCAGCGCCCGCAGCTCCGCGTGGTACGGCCCGGGGTCGGCGGCGCGCATCCGTTCCCAGTTGGCGTGGGTCGAGCGTCCGACGAACGTCAGCGCGACGTCGCGGCGGGCCGCCGCGACGGCGTCCACCGCCTCCTCCGGGCCGCCCGCCAGGACTCCGGCGACGGCGCCGGCCATCAGCACCGCGTCGTGGACGCCGCTGTTCATGCCCATCCCGCCGAGCGGGTTGTTGACGTGCGCGGCGTCGCCGGCCAGCAGGACCCGCCCCACCCGGAACCGGACGGCCGCCCGCTGGTGGACCCGGTACAGGCTCGCGTGCGCGATGTCCCACCCGGTTTCGGCGACGCCGTTCAGCCGCTCGGGCAGCCGGGCCAGCTCGTCCCCGTCCGGGGTGCCCTCGGGCGTGGGGAACAGCACCCGCCAGTGGTCGGGGGTGCGCAGCAGCACCAGCCATTCGGCGGGGTCGAACACGTAGTTCACGTCGGCGATGCCGGGAAGCAGCGCCGCGACGTCGGTGCGGGTGGAGGCGACCAGGAAGCGCTCCGGGTAGGTGAGGCCCGCGAACTCGACGCCGGTGCACCGCCGGACGGCCGATCCGGCGCCGTCCGCGCCGATGAGCCAGCCGCCCCGGTGCCGCGTCCCGTCCGCGGTCGTCACCTCGACGCCGCCGGAGTGCGTCAGGACGTCGCGCACGCGCGCCCCGAACCGCACGTCGCCGCCGGCCTTGCGCAGGTGCTCCAGCAGGATCGGGGTGAGCTTGCTCTGCTCGCACTGGACGCGGAACGGGTACGGGGTGTCGCCGGACAGCACGGACAGGTCCAGCTCGGCGATCATTCCGCCGCTCCGCTCCCGGTACTGGAACGTCCGGGAGACGCGGCCGCGCTCGAGCAGCTCGTCCAGCACCCCGAGCCCGTCCAGCATCTCCAGCGTCGGCGGGTGGAAGGTGGACGCCCGCGACTCGGCCGCCAGCTCGTCCCCGGCCTCCAGGACGGTCACCGGAACGTCGTGCCGCGCCAGTTCCAGCGCCGCCGTCAGGCCGACGGGCCCCGCGCCGGCGACCAGGACCCGGGTCACGCGTCGTCCCCGGCGTGCGGGTCGTCCGCGGAGTGCAGGTCGTCCCGGGAGTGCAGGGCGTACGCGTTCTCCACGCCCACCACCTGCGGGTTGGTGAAGAACCGGAACGTCTCGGCGGTGCCCTCCTCGCCCAGGCCGGACGCGCCCCAGGCGGGCCGGGGCGCGAACAGGTGCAGGCTCATGACGCTCGACCCGTTGACCTTGACCTCCCCGGCGCGGATCCGGCCGGCCACCGCCAGCGCGGCGTCCTCGTCGGTGCCGGCGACGTAGCCTTCGAGGCCGTAGCCGGTTCCGTTGGCCAGGGCCACCGCCTCGTCGAGCGTCGCGTAGGGGTGCACGGTCGCGACCGGGCCGAAGATCTCCTCGGTGGCGCGGGCGGGGTCCACGCCCGTGACCAGCGCGGGCGCCAGGTAGTTGCCCTCGGCGGGGACCTTGGTGGGCGCGATGACCCGGCCGCCGAGCGCGTCGCGCCGGCCTTCGACCAGGGCGCGGTGGCGCGAGTGCACCAGGGGGCCGAGATCGCTGTCGTCCAGCGGCGGCCCGGCCCGCAGGGCCTCCAGGCGCCGGGCGACCTCGTCCAGCACGGCGTCCTGGATCTCCGCGGGCAGGATGAGGCGGCCGAGGCCCCGGCACCACTGGCCGTTGAGCGTGGTCAGCAGGTCGACGGCGGCTCGGGCGGCCCGTCCGGGGTCGGCGTCCGGCATCACGATCAGGGGGTTGTTGCCGCCCAGCTCCAGCTGGACGGGTTTGAGCCCGGCGGCGCAGGCGGCGGCGACCGACGCGCCTCCCGCGGCGCCTCCGGTGAACGACACCGCCCGGATCCTCGGGTCGCCCGTCAGGCGGGCGCCGGCCGTCCCGTCCCCGTGGACGAGCTGGAACACCCCGCCGGGGACGCCGTGCGCGGCCAGCGCGCCGGCGACGGCCTCGGCCAGGACCTGGGTGCCGTGCGGCGCGTACTCGCTGGGCTTGAGGACGACCGGGCAGCCGGCGGCCAGGGCGTTGGCGGCCTTGTGCGCCGCCATCGGCGCGGGCGCGTTCCACGGGACCAGGCACAGCGCGGGCCCCCACGGCAGCCGCCGCACCTGCACCGCGCGGCCGTCCTCGCGGCGCAGGACCTCGGTGGTGCCGTCCCGCAGCTGCGCGGCGGCCAGCCGGAAGGAGCCGGTCACGATCATGCCGAGCGGGAGGGTCTGGCGGAGCGGGACGCCCGTCGCGGTCGCCTCCAGCCGGACGATGTCGGCGAGCACCGGTTCCAGCGCGTCCGCGATCTCGTCGAGCAGGTCGGCGCGGTCGCCGCGGGCGGCCCAGTCCCCGGCCGCCGCCTCGGCCGCGGCCAGGGCCCGCTCGGTCCGGTCCTCGCCGGTGGCGGCGGCGGGGCCGAGCGCCAGCCCGGTCGCCGGGTCCTCCAGGACGAGGTCCAGCTCGCCGGCGCAGCGGGCCCACTCACCGTCGACGAGGTCGCGCTGCGGCCGGGCCGCCCCCGCGCCCCGGGTCACTTCTGCACGCTCGCGAACAGGTCGTTCTCCCGGGCCTCGGTGATGACCTGCGCCGCCTCCAGCCTGCCGCGCTCGGCGGGGAACGTCATCACCAGTCCCATCGCCAGGTCGCGCATGCCGCGGCCGATGACGCCGTCGAGCGTCGCCGCCGACGTCCCGCACGCCTTGAACGCGCCCAGCGCGACCTGGTAGCACGACTCGGCGATGTCGCCCTTGGCGATCCGCCACTGCCGGTACACGTCCCGCTTGGGCAGCAGCGGCGGCTCGCAGGTCTCCAGCTGGAGCTGCCGGCGGATCCACAGGTAGCCGGTCTCCAGCCGCTCGGACATCTCCCCGATGATCACCTGGTGCATGGGGGAGGACGCGATCGGCCGCCCGGAGTCGGCGAACTTCGCCCGGGTGAGGCGGTCGAGGGCGAAGTCGTAGACGGACTGGGCCGTGCCGAGGTAGCACGCCGAGATCGCCAGCTGGTTGCCGACGAAGCTGCCCCGGCTCATCGTCAGCATCCGCATGAACGCGCCCGGCACGGTCAGCGCCTCTTCAGCGGGGACGAACACGTCGGTGAGCGTGATGCCGTGGTTGTTGGACGCGCGCATGCCGAGCCCGTTCCAGGGGGTGCGGGAGGCGACGCCCTCCGCTTCCCGGGGGACCAGGAACATCGCGAGCCCGTCGGCGCCGGTCGTGCCGTCGAGGCGCGCGGTCACCAGGTAGGTGTCGGCGACGCCGGTGGCGCAGCCGAACGACTTGACGCCGTTGAGCGTCCAGCCGCCCTCGGCCGGGGCCGCGGTCGTGGCGATCGCGATGTTGGCGCTGGAGCTCTTCACCTCCTCGCTGGCGAAGTTGGCCATCCAGGTGCCGGCGGCCATCCGCGTCAGGACCTTCTCGGCGAAGGCCCGGACGGGTCCGGCCTCCTCGGCGGTGAACAGTCCCGCCTCGATCGCCTCCAGGGGCAGCAGTCCCCGCGAGGCGCTGGTGTTGTGGAAGAAGTACGACAGCGCGGTGGAGGGGCACGCGCCGCCCATCGCGTAGGTGGCGGCGGCCAGGTCGCGCAGCCCGCCGCCGAGCCCGCCGTGCTCCTCGGGCACGACGAGGCCGAGCAGCCCCGCGTCCCGCAGCAGGGTCACGTGCCCGGCGGGGAAGGCCGCCTCGGCATCCGCCCGCGCCGCGGCCTCGCGCAGCGCGGGCAGCACCTTCTCGACGCGGCCCGCGCGCTCGCGTTCGGCCTCGGTCATGTTCTCGACGAGCCGTTCGCCGGTCAGCGTCATCTGGGAGTCCCTTTCACGATGGTCATGACGCGATCCGGTTGGCGCGGCCCGGCAGGGCGGCGCCCCAGATCGCCTCCAGCTCGGCGGAGGCCGCCGCCAGGGCGGCCCGGTCGATCGGGGTGGCCACCTCCAGCTGGGCGGCCAGGAAGAGCATGTCCTCGGCGCACAGCCCGCCGTCGACGCCGCCGAGCGTGACGTCGAAGTGCCGCACGCCGCTCTTCATCGCGGTCAGCGCGTTCACCAGGCCGAGGCCGCGGGAGTCGCGCAGCCGGACGCGGGGGGTCACCGGCCGCGTCCGCGCGACGACGTCCTGCAGCAGGCCCCGCAGGTGCAGCGGCGACGCCGCGGCGGGCCCCTGGTCCAGCGCGATCTCGGCGCAGCCCGCCGCGGCGAGGCGGTCGGCGGCGGCGAGCACGTCGGCGCGCCGGTCGGCGCGGAAGGCGTCGGGGACCCGGCCCACCGCCGCGTGCCCGCGCAGCAGGACGGCCCGGACGAGCTCCGCGGCGCCGGGCCCGTCGACGATCTCGACGGCCTCGGCGTCCGGCGGGACCAGGTCCAGCTCGGCCTCGTCCTCGACCAGCACCGATCCTCCCGGCGGGAGGCCTTCGTGCGGGACGGGCGGGAGGCGCAGCCGGACGCCGGCGGCGCGCACGCGCCCCAGCAGCCCGGCCACGCCGTCGGGGGAGACGCGGGAGGGGGCGGTGCCGTGGGCGCGGAGCCTGCGGTGCAGCGCCGCGGCCAGGCCGGTGTCGGCGATGACGGCCGATTCGGGCAGCGGATCGGCGAGCTGCCCCCAGGCGCGGGAGTGGAACAGCAGCGGGGCGGTGCGGCGCGGGACGTGCGCGGCGGTGACCTCGCCGACGAAGATCGTGTGGTCGCCGCCGGGGTAGGCGTGCGCGACCCGGCAGTCCAGCCAGGCGAGCGCGTCCTCCAGCACGGGCGCTCCGGTGGGCGCGGCCGTCCAGTCCTGCCCGGCGAAACGGTCGCCGGGCGTGTGGCCGGCGAACCGGTGCCCGATCCCGGCCTGGTCCTTGCCGAGGATGCTGACGGCGAAGACGCCGCTGCGCTCGACGAGCGTGTGGGTGTGGATGCCGCGGGCGAGGCAGACCAGCACCATCGGCGGGTCGAGGCTGACGCTGCTGAACGAGCTCGCGGTCATGCCGTGCCAGCCGTCCGCGGTGGTGGTGGTGACGACCGCGACGCCCGTCGGCCACTGGCCCAGCACCGCCCGGAAGGTCTGCGAGTCGACCCCCACGGCATCGGCCTTTCGTTTCGCGTATGGAAACATCGTATCGATCACGGTAACGAGGCCCGTCGGGTCATGTCAACGGCCGCGCGCCGATGTTTCGCTACGGGAAACGCTTTGCCCTAAACTGTGTCCGTCCGCCCCGACGTCCCGAGAAGGAGCCGCAGTGACGCGCAGTGCTACGAACCAGGGCGACCGCGCCGCCGAGGACGGCGAGGGCCAGAGCCGGTCGATCGCGGCGGTGGAGCGGGCGATGGACGTGCTCCTGCTGTTCGGCCGCAGCTCCCGCCCCGATCTCGGCGTCACCGAGATCGCCACCGAGCTGGGGCTGACCAAGGCGGCCGTGCACCGCATCCTGACCGCGCTGCGCAGCCGCGAGCTGATCACGCTCGATCCGGGGACCCGCCGCTACGCCCTCGGGCACGCCGCCATCGCGCTCGGCCGGGCCTACCTGGCCCGGATGGACCTGCGCGCGCTGGCCGCCCCCGAACTGCGCCGCCTGGCCCAGGGGGTGGGCGAGACCGCCACGCTGTCGATCCGGCGGGGCGACACCCGGCTGTACGTCGACCAGGTCGTGCTGCCGCACGAGCTGCGCGTCGAGGTCAGCCTCGGCATCCCCTACCCGCTGCACGCGGGCAGCTCGTCCAAGGCGATCCTGGCGTTCCTCGACGAGGCCGAGGTGGACGGCTATGTGGAGCGCCATCCGCTGAAGGCGCTGACCGAGCGGACCATCGTGGACGCCGAGCGGCTCCGCGAGGAGCTGGCGGCGGTCCGCGAGCGCGGGTACGCCGGCTCGACGGGCGAGCGCCAGGAGGGCACCGCCTCCGTCGCCGCCCCGATCTTCGATCACGACGGCCGGGTCATCGCGGCGCTGAGCGCCGCCGGGCCGCTGACCCGGTTCAAGCCCCGGATGGGCGAGTGCGCCCCGCTGGTCGTCGAGGCCGCGGCCCGGGTCTCCGCCCAGCTCGGCCACAGCGGCTAGGACCGCGTCACAGGTCGGCGCCCGGCTTGAAGATGCCGAGGGCGCCGGTGCTCAGGACCGCGGCCCAGATGCCGAACACGTACGGCAGGCAGCCGTCCACCGACCGCTTGAGCGTCCGCTCGATCTCGGGGGTGGAGCCGCCGGCCATCAGCGCGCCGAACGCGGGCCCGAAGGGGCGCAGCGTCAGGCGGATGCCCAGGCCGCAGAGCAGGGCGATGGTGTAGAGGGCGACCTTGGCGCCGAGCCAGCGCGGGTTGGTCGTCACGCCGAACGGGGTGTCGGCGAGCAGCGTGTAGGCCGCGGCCACCGAGAGCCCCGCGGCCACGGCGATGCGGATCGCCCAGTCGGCCCGCCGTACCCAGGGGAACCTCCCGTGCGTGCGGTGGTCGACGATGGTGGCGGCCAGCCAGGCGAGCGAGAACGCCCACGCCAGCACGATCTGCCAGAGGCCGAAGGCGGGCGCGCCGAACAGCTCCGCGCCGTGCGGTTCCAGCGCCATCAGCGTCAGGCCGCTGGGGAGGAAGAGCACCAGGCAGATCTTGGGACCGAGGTCCAGCCCGCTCATGATCTGCAGCGCGGCCGAGCGCGCCGCCGGCGTCAGGTCGGGCCGCAGCACGTACCGGCTCGAGTAGAAGACGCCGAGGTCGCCGCCCACCCAGAAGACGAACAGCACCACGTGCAGAAGGATCCACCAGCCGTGCGGATGCGGTCCCACATCGCCTCCCGGTTCGCGAAGTTTGCGAAACGCCGTTTCCTTCTGGGGAACGGTAACAGATCGCCCCGGGTCAGGCGGCGGGCGCGCGCCGCCCCTGCAGCTCCGCGAACACGACCAGGCGGTAGGCGGCGGAGAACTTCGGATGGCAGGTGGTCAGCGTGAGCATCCGCTTGACGGGCTTGCGTCCCGGTTTGCGCGGGACGGGCGCGATCACGCCGGTCTCGCCCGGCCGCACGATGACGCGCCCGGTGACCTCGTAGACGTAGGTGGCGGTGGCGGTGTCCACCAGGATCCGGTCCCCGCGCTTCAGGTCCCCGTTGCGGTTGAACGGCGAGCCGTAGGTGGTGCGGTGGCCGGCGACCGCCATGTTCCCGACCTGGCCGGGCCCGGCCGTCCCGGGGTAGTGGCCGGGGCCCCGGCGCAGGTCCTCTTCGCTCACGCCCTCGATGACGGCGTACCGGTAGGACGCGCCGAAGCGGGGCACGCGCAGGATCGCCAGCGCCTCGCCCTCGGCCGGCGCGGAGGCCCCCGCCTTGACGCCGGGCGCCCCGCCGGACCCGTTCCGCGTGGTCGCGGCCGCCTGCCGGGCACGGGCGGCGCTCCATCGCTGCTCCAGCTCGTCCTGGAGTCCGCCCTGCTCCTGGTGCATGTACTGGCTGGTGCCCCATGCCAGGTAGCCGACGAAGAAGGCGAGGAGCAGCCCCGCGGTCACCAGGGTCTCGGCCAAACCTCGCAACACGGCGCGCATGGTGTGGAACCGTAACGGCTTGCAAGGGAAACGGCGATTCCCTGAATGAAACGATTGTGTTTCGCCGGGCCGATCTCTTGACACGGCCTACGCACTACGGTTTCGCTATGTGCACCTTGCGAAACCCTGTTTCCTCCTGCGAAACAAGGTTCGGGGTGGGGCGCTGGTTCGCATGGCGGACTGGTGGTGCGGCATCCAGCTGCCCGGGTTCCCCGTCCCGCCCGTCCGGGCGGGCGGTCCGGCTGAAAAGGAGCGGCGGCACACGATGAGATCCAGACGAACGGCACTGCGCGGTGCGGCGGTGGTGGTGACCGCCGCCGCCGGGGCCGTGGCGGTTCCGGCGGCGGCCGCGGCCTACGCCGCGACCGGCCAGGTCCCCTACTCGTGCACGATCTTCGGCACCACGTTCGACTACAACGCGACCGTGACCCTCACCGCGCCCGCGACGGCCGGCGTCGGCGACGAGGTCACGGTCGAGGCGGACTTCTCCAACCTTCCCGGAGTGGCGCCGGTGCCGGTCAACAAGTGGACGACCTCGGGGTCGCTCACCCTGTCCGGCGCCCAGACGGGCTCGGTCGACATCACGGTGCCCGAGAAGGCGGGCCCGATCCCGC
Source organism: Actinomadura sp. 7K507 (assembly GCF_004348425.1). Taxonomy (GTDB): domain Bacteria; phylum Actinomycetota; class Actinomycetes; order Streptosporangiales; family Streptosporangiaceae; genus Spirillospora. Next base: position 1,235 of record NZ_SMKK01000265.1, on the reverse strand, counting down.
CGTACGGCGAGGTCCCGATCGGCACCGCCACCGGCACGTTCACGATCGGCGCCGCCGGGGACGTCAAGATCGCCCCCGGCGACCTGTCGATCCTCGCCGACGCGGGCGCCCAGGCGACGATCGCCTGCGCGCCCAAGGGCACGCCGGAGGCGCTGGCCACCATCAGCGTCGGCGCCACCGGAGGCCCGAGCGTCTCCGTCAACCCGCCGAGCGTCGCCCAGGGCGGCGGCATCACCCTGTCCGGGGCGGGCTGGCAGCCGGGTGCGGTCGACGTCGCCCTGTGCGACGCCAACGGCGCGCAGTGCGCGGCCGGCGACCTCACCGGGGTGTCCGCCTCGGTGGACGCCGGAGGCGAACTGACCGGTTCCGCGACCGTCGCCGGGTCGGCCGCCACGGGGTCCCGCACCGTCGTGATCACCCAGGGCGCGGTCAGCAAGAGCGTCGCGCTGAGGGTCACCGGGGACGCCCCGCCGCCCACCGGCGAGTGCGAGGGCCAGGACGCCGAGCAATGCGACGAGCAGAAGATCAACCTGATCGTCAACGGGGGCCCGCTGACCATGGCCCGCGAGGCGGGCGAGGTCGACCTGACCCCGGTCACCCTGAACGGCACCGAGCAGACCGCCACCGGCGACCTGCGCGAGGTCACCGTCGTGGACGCGCGGGGCGGCACCGCCGGCTGGTCCCTCACCGGCGTGCTGAGCGACTTCTCCGCGGTGGCGGGGACGAAGATCCCGGCCGGGAACATGTCGTGGACGCCGTCGTGCACGCCCGGCGCGGGGTCCAGCACCGCCGTTCCCGGCAGCGCCGGCGCGCTCGACCCGGCCACCGCCGCCACGCTGTGCAGCGCCCCCGACGGCGCCGGGCAGATCGTCGGCGGCACCTTCACCGCCGGCGCCGGGCTGAACCTGAAGGTTCCGCCGGTCACCGGCGCCGGCCAGTACACCGCCGTCCTCACCCTCACCCTCTCCTGATCCGCACCGACGACCATCCGCACTGACAAGTATCCGCACTGACAAGTATCCGAACTGACAAGTATCCGAACTGACAAGAGTCCGCACTGACCGCGGCCGGGAAGCGGCGTCGCGCCCGCCGCTCTCCCGGCCGCACCGAGGTGATCCATGAGAACGCGCCTCCGGATCGCCGCCGTGGTGGCGGCGGCCCTTCCGGTGACCGGTTCCGCCCTGCCGGGCGGCGCCGCCGTCGCCGGTGCCGCCACCGCGCCCGCCCCACCTCCC
>NZ_SMKK01000264.1 GCF_004348425.1 Actinomadura sp. 7K507 | reverse complement strand
GGTGGCCGGGCCGGGGGCCGGCCTGCGGGTACGGGCCGTTCGGGGGCGGTCCGCCTGCGGGGTACTGGCCCGTTGGGTAAGGGCCGTCAGCGGGTGGACGAGGGGCGTTCAGGACGTCCTGGTACGGCCCCGCGCCGTAGTTGGGCGGAGGCAGGAACTGCGGCTGCCCCGGAGCGGGAGTGCTGAACGGCGGCGGCGCGGGCGGGCCCTGCCGCGCGGGGCCGGGCGGCGGATGCCCGGCCATCGCCATCGCGGGCGCGGGGGCCGCGGCCGGGACCCAGGACGTCCAGCCGAGGCGCTGCAAGCGGCGTGCCCGGCGCTGGGCCAGCCGCCACTCCTCGCGGTGCCGCCGCTCGGCGAGGACGGCCGAAAGCAGGATCTCTGGGCGCACCCCATGCGGCGGCGGCGGGCTCACCACCTCGGTGACCTGCGACGCGATCCGCTGCCCCAGCGAGTCGCGGAACTCCGGCAGCAGCTCCCAGAAGCGCGACAGGTACTGCCGGGCCGTCATCGCCAGCTCGTCCGACAGCATCGACAGCTCCAGCGAGCGGGCCCACCAGGCGAGCTGCGGCGGCATGACCGCCACGGGCCGCACGAACACCGACTGGCCCCGCTCCTGGATGACGATCGTCCCGGCGAACAGGTCGCCGAGCCGCTTGCCGCGCCGGTTGCAGAACGAGGTGATCAGCGCGGGCGAGCCGTAGAGCGTCCAGAACTCGATGAAGCCGGCCAGCGCCCGGACCAGGGCCTGCCGGAACCGGATCGGCCCGCCGTCGTCGGAGACGACGCGGAGCCCGACGGCCATCTTGCCCAGCGTCCGGCCCCGCGACAGCGTCTCGAACACGCACGGGTACCCGACCACCACGGCGACGACGGCGAGCAGCGTCAGCCCGACCGTCCACGCGTCGTCGGCGACGAACGCCGTCATCGCCGTCACGTAGACGGCGAGGTTGACCAGCACCAGCTGGAAGATCAGGTCGAGCAGTATGGCGCAGCCACGGCTGGCCAGGCGCGCGACCCGGATGTCGAGCGCGACGGCCTCGCCGGTGACGAGTTCGGCCATGTCCTGATCCTCCGATTGCCCGGGGCCTGGGCGATTGCCGGGGCAGAGTCTATTTTGCCGGTTCGACAGGAGAAGACGTTAGTCTCCCCGGGTGGACGTTGACGCCTATGTGGCCGCGCATAACGCCGAGTGGCAGCGACTTGAGTGGCTCATCAACCGCGGCCGCCGGCTGACGGGTGCGGAGGCCGACGAGCTGGTCGAGCTCTATCAGCGGACCGCGACGCATCTGTCGGTCGTCCGGTCGAGTTCGCCCGACCCCCAGCTCGTGGGACGGCTGTCCTCGCTCGTGGCGCGGGGCCGGGCGGCGGTGGCCGGCGCGCAGGCGCCGCTCTGGCGGGACGTCACCCGGTTCGCGACGGTGTCGTTCCCGGCGGTCGCCTACCGGATGCGGTGGTGGTGGCTCGGTTGCGCCGTCCTGGGCAACCTGGTGTCGCTGGCTCTGGCGATCTGGGTCGTGCAGAGCCCCGAGGTGCAGGCGAGCGTCGGGACACCGGACGAGATCCGCGACCTCGTCGAGAACGACTTCGCGAACTACTACACCGAGCATTCGGCGGCGTCGTTCGCGTTCCAGGTATGGGTCAACAACGCCTGGGTGTCGGCGGTCGCGCTGATATTCGGCATCCTGCTCGGCATCCCCACGGTCTACGTCCTGCTGCTGAACCAGGTCAACCTCGGTATCACCGGCGGCCTGATGTTCGCCTACGGCAAGGGCGACGTGTTCTTCGGGCTGATCCTCCCGCACGGCCTCCTCGAACTCACCGCCGTCTACCTCGCCTGCGCCGGCGGCCTGAAACTCGGCTGGACGATCATCGATCCGGGGCGGCGCAGCCGCGGCCAGGCCCTCGCCGAGGAGGGGCGAGCCGCCGTCAGCATCGCCATCGGCCTCATCGCGGTGCTGCTGGTGTCCGGCCTCATCGAGGGCTTCGTCACCGGCTGGGTCCACATCACGTGGCTGCGCATCGGGATCGGCGTCGTCGCCGAGGTCGCGTTCCTCGCCTACGTCTTCGTCCTCGGCCGCCGCGCGACCCGCCAGGGCGAAACCGGCGACACCGACCTCCGCCCGGACATGGCCCCGGTATCCGGATGAACCGGCCTCGACCCGCAAGGAACTACAACCGCCCTGCTGCTTTCAGCGCCAAGTAGGCGTCGGCGAGGGCGGGGGCTATCTCCTCTGGTGGGGCGTCCACGACCTCGACGCCGTGGCCGCGCAGTTCGGCGGTGAGGCGGCGGCGGTCGGCGCGGGCTCGTTCGGCGGCGGCCGCGTCGTACACGGACGCGAGGTCGCCGCGTCCCGCCGCCATCTCCCCGACGCGCGGATCCGACACCGCGGCGATCATGACGAGGTGCCGGGAGGTGAGCTGCGGCAGCAGCGGCAGCAGGCCCTCCTCCATGGCGGCGGTGTTCAGCTCGGTGAGCAGGACGACCAGGCAGCGCTGCCGGACCCGCGCCATCAGCGTCGACACCATCCCGGCGGCGTCGCTCTCGATCAGCTCCGGCTCCAGCGGCGCGAGGGCGTGCACCATCGCGGGCAGCAGGTCCGTGCGGGACGCGCCCTCGACGCGGGCACGGACGCGCCGGTCGTAGGCGAGCATGTCGACGCGGTCGCCGGCGCGGGACGCGAGGGCGCCGAGGAGCAGCGCCGCGTCCATCGAGCAGTCGAGCCGGGGGATGTCGCCGACGCGGCCCGCGGCCGTGCGGCCGGTGTCGAGCACCATGTAGATCCGCCGGTCGCGTTCGGGGCGCCAGGTCCGGACGACGACGTCGCCACGGCGCGCGGTGGCCCGCCAGTCGATGGAGCGGACGTCGTCGCCGTCCACGTACTCGCGCAGGGAGTCGAACTCGGTCCCCTGCCCGCGGATCAGGGCGATGTGCGCGCCGGTCAGTTCCCGCAGCCGCGCGAGCTTGGCGGGAAGGTGGCGGCGCGACGGGAACGCCGGGAGGGCGCGGACCGTCCAGGGGGCGGGACGTGAAAGCTGCCGCGCGGCCAGCCCGAGCGGTCCGACAGAGCGCACCACGACCGTGACGGCCTTCCGGTCGCCGCGGCGGGTCGGCGTCAGCGTCATCTCGATGCGGCGTCGTTCACCGGCGGGGACGTCCACCTTGACCATGCGGGGCGTGGCGCCCGCACTGGGCGGCCACACGTCCCTCAAGCGTGCTTTCAAGCGGCGCCGTCCGAGGTTCTCCACGATCAGCGACACCTGGGCCGTCTCACCGAGACGGACGTTCTTGTCGCCCGTGCGGTGGAAACGCAAGGCCCGCACGTTCCCGGCCAAGGCGAGGTCGGCGGCGACGCCGAGCAGCAGGACGCCCCACACCGCGAGCAGCGCCCACCAGCTCGGCGCGAACAGCGGGACGAGCGCGCCGAGCAGCGCCAGCAGCCCCAGGCGTCCGGTCAGCGCCATCAGCGCGGGGCGGGGACGTGGGCGAGGATGCCCTCCAGCACGCCGTCGGCCGTCGCGCCCTCCAACTCCGCCTCGGGACGAAGCTGGACACGGTGCCGCAGCGTCGGCCGGGCCAGCGCCTTCACATCGTCCGGCGTCACGTAGTCGCGGCCCGACAGCCACGCCCACGCGCGGGACGTGGCCAGCAGTGCCGTCGCGCCACGCGGGGACACGCCCAGCTGGAGCGACGGGGACTGCCGGGTGGCGCGGCACAGGTCCACGACGTAGGCGGCGACTTTGGGGTCGAGGTGGACGGCCCTGACGGCGGCCCGGCCGGCGGCCAGTTCGCTCGCGCCCGCGACGGCCTGCACCTCCGACAGGTCACGCGGGTCGAAACCGGCCGCGTGCCGCTGCACCATGGCGATCTCCTCGTCCCGGGTGGGGACGGGCACGGTCAGCTTGACCAGGAACCGGTCGAGCTGGGCCTCGGGCAGAGGGTAGGTGCCCTCGTACTCGATCGGGTTCTGCGTCGCGCACACCACGAACGGGTCGGGCAGAGCGCGCGCGGAGCCCTCCACCGAAACCTGCCGCTCCTCCATGGCCTCCAGGAGGGAAGCCTGCGTCTTCGGCGGCGTCCGGTTGATCTCGTCCGCGAGCAGGAGGTTGGTGAAGACGGGACCCTCGCGGAAATCGAACTCCGCGGTGCGGTTGTCGTACACCAGCGATCCGGTCACGTCACCGGGCATCAGGTCAGGGGTGAACTGGACGCGCTTGAAGTCCAGGTCGAGTGCGCGTGACAGCGTCTTGATGAGCAGCGTCTTCGCCGTGCCGGGGACGCCCTCAAGCAGCACGTGGCCGCGGCAGAGCAACGCGATGACCAGACCGGTCACCACGGAGTCCTGGCCGACGACCGTCTTGGCGACCTCACCGCGCAGCGCCGTGAGCGCCGCACGGGCCGTCTCGGCCTGGCGCCGCGCCTCCTCGGAGATCCCGCTCGGCGGAGTATTGCCGAAGGCGCCCGCGCCGCCGGGCACGTCGTCCTTCCCGAGCTCTACTGGGTGGTTCAAGACTGGCGTACCTGCCTTTCCAGGTCGTCGAGGACGTCGCTGAGGGCGATGAGCCCCGCGTCGTCCAAAGGTTCAGGACCGTACAGGGCCGCGCCGACGTACGTCTCGTCGTAGGGGGTACGGCGGGCGACCGCCGTGACGACCTCCTGCACGGCGGACGGGTCCTGCGCGCTGCTGCGGGGGAGCCCGAGCAGCGGGACGAGACGTTCGCGCGCCCCCGAGCGCAGCGCGTCCGAGGCGCGGTCACGGGCGTGCCCCGCACGGTAGAGGCGGGAGCGTCCCTCGACCGTCTCGGCCGAGCGCACGACGACCGGCAGCGCCTCCGCCACGACCGGGCCGAGGCGGCGCCCCCGCCACAGGGCGACCAGGAGCACCGCGACCACGAGTTGGAGGAGGAACAGCTTGACGCCGAACGGGAGCAGGTCACTGAGCGACTGCTGTCCAGCCCCTGAGCCGCCCTCCGGTATGTCGGGGACCAGCCACACCACTGAGGAGCCGGGGTCGCCCCCGTTCGGGGCGAGCAGGTTCATGGCGAGCGCGGCGTTGCCCTCCTCGGTGAGGCGCCGGTTCGTCAGCGGCGAGGCAGAGCCCAGCACGGTGACGGTCTTCCCGGTGTACTGCACCTGGACGACCCTGGGGCTGCCGTACTCGGTCTTGTAACACGTCGTCACCGAGCCCGTCGCGGAGGGCGTCACCTCATAGGTCTCGGACTCGTGCAGCGCGACGGAGCCCGCGAGCGTGGCGCCTCGCAGCGAACAGCCCGGTTCGGTGGCGTCCTCGAAGGTCGGGCCGTCCTTGCGCACCCGCGGCGCCAGGTCGGACAGGGCGAACGACGTGGGCCGGACGAGCAGCAGATCGACCTGCGCGTCGGCCAGCCGCGTCAGTTCCTCCCCGGTGAGCCGCTCGGTGCGGGTCACCACCATGACGGTCCCGGGCCCGGACTTGCCGACGGCGTCGTCGGCGTCCCTGGCCACGGTCACCGGTGTCCCGTTCTGGCGGACGATCTCCGCGAGCGCGCGGCCGCCGTCCTGCTTCGGCGACGTCGGATCGAGCGCCTGCGGCGAGGTCGAGGGCCGCAGCGCGGCCAGGATCACGGCGATCACGACCATCGCGAGGAGCACCGCGACCACCCCGCGGGCCGACCGCCAGCGGCGCCCGGCCACCTGCCGCGCGGACGGCTCCGCGCCCTGGCCGCCCGGCCCGCCGTTCTGCCCTGTCTGCGCGCCCGGGGGCGGCGGCGTCCGCGTCACCATCGCGGGCCTCCGTCCTCGCCGGCCCCCGCGAGCGTGAGGTCGTCGTCCACCAGCGGCTTCGGCCGCGCGGCGCGCAGCCTCTCGTCGAGCTCCTTCATCCGCGCGTATCCGTCGGCGGTGCCGGGACGGTCGCCGTACCAGACGTCGTCGAAGATCCGCACGCCGGTGCGCAGGTCGCCGGCCAGCTCGGGCACGGCCTCGCCCGCCTCGGCGGCCAGCTCGTCGGCGGTACGTCCCGGACGCGCCGACAGCACCGCCCGCTCCTCCAGGTCGCGGGCCACGGCGCGGAGCCGCTCCCGGATCGCCTCGGCCCACCGCCCGGCCTCGGCGAGCCGTTCCGCCGCGTCCCTGTGGTCGAGCGCCGTGGACGGCTCGTCCCCGAGCAGCGGGTCCTGCCGGGAGCGCGGGTTCCCGCGGCCCCGCATCAGCCACGCGACCAGCGCGACCGCGACGATCGCGATGAGGACGATGACGATGACCGACACCCAGCCGCTCCCGCTGCCCTGCGACTCGGGACGGGCCGTCTGGCTGAACAGGTCCTGCAGCCATTCGGAGAAGCCGTCCCAGGCGCGTTCCAGCCAGGACGGCTCGTCCCGCTGGTAGATCTGCTTGTCCAGCTCCCGGCGGGCCATCTCACGGGCGTCGTCGCGGCCGACGGGATCGAGTGCCCCGAACACGGTCATGGGTATGCCCCCGTCCCCGGACGCACCCGTTGCGGGCCCGTCCGCCACAGGTCGACGAAATCCTCCTCGCGGGCCGTGCCGTCCGCCGGCGTGCCGTCCGCGGCCGGGCCTTCGCCTCCGGCGCTACCCGCCGATGGAGTGGACGGGGAACGTCCCCTGGTGCGCAGGTCCAGGTCGAAGCCCTCGCGGCGCATCCGCCGGTCCATGTAGAGCAACGCGATCACACCGGCGTTGAACGGCAGCACCACCGACCAGCTGACGATGCGCCCGACCGTGTCCACGGCCAGCGCGCCGATCGTCGAATCACCGCCAGAAGAGTCACCGAAGAAAATCAGCTGCACGAACAGGAACGGGATCCGCAGCGCGAAGAAGCCCATGAAAACGGTTATGAGCAAAGCCAGTAGAAGCGTCCCGCACGTTCTGAACCAGCGCCCCTTGGACAGGGTCACCGCGCGGCGAAGCGCACCACCGACGGTCTGCCGTTCCAGGACGACCGCTGGGACGGCCAGGACGTACAGGAGGTAAAGCCACACCATCAGCCCGATGCCGATGGGGAAACCGAAAATGCCTGCGACCACGGCGACGCCGGGATCGGCGTCGGCGGCGATCAACAGGAAGAACGGAACGAGGGGCAGGACCAGCGCGCCCAGCGAGATCCCCATGACGGCCGCGGCGGTGGCGGCCAGCCGGCCGATCCTCGGACGCGCGTCCCGCCACGCCTGCCTGGGCGCGATCGGCATGCCCACCAGCTCGCGGCCCAGAATCGGCGCCAGCAGCCCCGCCAGCAGCAGGATCCCGCAGGCCGACAGCACGAGCCCCAGCATCGTCAGCGTGAGCTGCGCGCCGAGCGATTCCAGGAGCACGTCCGGAGTGACCTCGTCGCGGGCCTCGTCGCCGACGAAGAAGTACGCGACGATCGAGCTCGTCACCTGGATCACCGTGCTGATCGCGACCGAGAGCCCGAGCGACGTGCGCGGACGCCGCCGGATACCGGCGATCGCGCCGTCCAGCATCTCCGAGATGGACATGGGGCGGAAGGGGACGCCCTGCCCGTCGAGGGCGTCCACGTCGTCGTCCCGGCCGTCCGGTCCCGGCATCTCGGCTCCTGCGATCTCCGTCGAGAGTCTGCCCGGTCGGCCCCCGGGCCCCCTCCGGGCCCGCCGCGACCACCGGTCAGGTCATCCTGTCACGGGCAAGGTGCCGCGAATGCCGTCACCGGGCCGCAGCGTGCCGATCCGGGACACTACCGGCTTTGGCGGACGCCGAATTCCGCATGTCCGGCCAGGTCTTGCGCGGGTTTCGGGAGCCGCCCCTACAATTCCGTGCCGTCCCTCGGATCCCGGGAGAGCCATGTACGACGCAAACGCGGGTAACCTTGCACGCCAAGGCATATCTCTCCCTGGCGAGGTGGGGCCGGAGCATCGCGCCGCCGAGTACTTCTCGTCCGGCGTCTCGCGGGAGCCGGCGTCCGCCGGCCCTGGTGAGGATGAAGAGCACTCACTCCACCGAACCCCGACTTTGTGACGATGAGGGCCATGAGAGGACGTGTACTGGTCGTCGACGACGACCTCGCGCTCGCCGAGATGCTCGGCATCGTGCTGAGGGGCGAGGGCTTCGAACCTTCGTTCGTCCACGACGGCGACAAGGCGCTCGAGGCGTTCCGGGAGACCCGGCCGGACCTCGTGCTGCTCGACCTGATGCTGCCCGGGGCGGACGGCATCGACGTCTGCCGCCAGATCCGCGCCGAGTCCGGCGTGCCGATCGTCATGCTGACCGCGAAGAGCGACACCGTGGACGTCGTCCTCGGCCTGGAGTCGGGTGCCGACGACTACATCGTCAAGCCGTTCAAGCCCAAGGAGCTGGTGGCGCGCGTACGCGCCCGCCTGCGGCGCACCGACGAGCCCGCACCGGAGACCCTGCAGATCGGCGACATCGCCATCGACGTCGCCGGCCACTCGGTCAAGCGCGGCGACCGGCACATCCCGCTGACCCCGCTGGAGTTCGACCTCCTCGTCGCCCTGGCCCGCAAGCCGCGCCAGGTGTTCACCCGCGAGGTCCTGCTGGAGCAGGTCTGGGGCTACCGGCACGCCGCCGACACACGCCTGGTGAACGTGCACGTGCAGCGACTCCGCGCCAAGATCGAAAGGGACCCGGAACGCCCCGAGATCGTCGTCACCGTGCGCGGCGTCGGTTACAAGGCGGGGCCCGCCTGACCGGCGCGGTCCCGACCCGCCGCCACCCCGCACCGGCGTACATCCCGGCCAGACCTAGCTCGACCCGACATATCTCGATCCGACGTATCCCCCGTGGCGCGCCGATGACCGTCCAGCATTCCCCCGGAAACCCGCGCTCTCGCGGGCCGAACCGCTTCGCGGGCCTCTCATGAACGCCGAGATGAAGAGGGCGAAGCGGTTCGTCCGGCGTGCCCTGGGCGCCGTCCAGCGCAGCCTGCGGGGGGCCGTCCGCAGCGGGTACACGCGCTGGCGCCGGTCGATCCAGGTCCGCGTCGTCACGTCCACGCTGTTCATTTCGGCGATCGTGGTGGCGATCCTGGGCGCGTTCCTGATGCAGCAGGTGTCGTCCGCTCTGATGGACGCGAAGATCAAGGCGGCGCGCCTCCAGCTGGACGACGGCCTGGCGCAGGTACAGCGCGATCTGGGCAACTCGCCAGGAGACGACAGCAGGCTCAACACCACGATCGACCGGCTGAGGGCCCGTAGCGGCCCGTCCGGGCTGTACGAGGTCTACATCCGCGACACGACGGAGCAGTACTTCGACGGGTACACGACCAACGAACTGCGTCAGGAGAGCGTCCCGCCGCGGCTTCGCGAGGAGCTGAAGAACGCGCCCGGGGGCACTCGCGCCTACACCTACGGGGAGCTGTCCTACGTCGGCGACCGCCCGTCCGAGAGCGGCCTCATCGTGGGAGGCAAGACCGGCCAGTTCGAGCTGTACTACCTGTTCCCCCTGGGGGAGGAACAGCGGACGCTGACCGTTGTGGGGCGGTCCATGGCCGGTGTCGGCATCGTCCTGGTGCTGCTCTTGGCCGCGATCGCCTCGCTGGTGACGCGCCAGGTCGTCATACCGGTGCGGCTTGCCGCCCAGGGGGCGCAGAGGCTCGCCGCGGGACGGCTGGAAGAGCGCATGAAGGTCCGCGGTGAGGACGATCTGGCGCGTCTCGCCCGCTCGTTCAACGAGATGGCCGCGAACCTGCAAGAGAAGATCCTCGAACTGGAAGACCTCTCCCAGGTGCAGCGCCAGTTCGTCTCCGACGTGTCCCATGAACTGCGCACGCCCCTGACCACCATCAGGATCGCCGCGGACATGCTCTACGAGAACCGCGACAGTTTCGGCGACCCGTCCGTGGGGCGGTCCGCGGAACTGCTGCAGAGCCAGCTGGAGCGGTTCGAGTCCCTACTGGCCGACCTCCTTGAGATCAGCCGGCACGACGCGGGCGCGGCGACACTGGACGCCGAGTCCCTCGACATGCGCGACCTCGTCCTGCGCGTGGTGGGCGACATCCAGGGACTGTCGGAACGCAAGGGCAGCAAGGTCGTCCTGCAACTGCCCGGGGAGCCGTGCATGGCCGAGGTCGACCGGCGCCGCGTCGAACGCATCCTGCGCAACCTGCTCGTCAACGCCGTCGAGCACGGCGACGGTGAGGACATCATCGTGTCCGTCGGCGCCGACCGTGACGCCGTGGCGGTCTCCGTCCGCGACCACGGGGTCGGCCTCAAGCCGGGGGAGGGGCAGATGGTCTTCGACCGCTTCTGGCGCGCCGATCCCGCCCGCGCCCGCACCACCGGCGGCACCGGTCTGGGCCTGTCGATCTCCCGGGAGGACGCGCAACTGCACGGCGGATGGCTGCAGGCGTGGGGAGAGGCCGGTGTGGGCTCCCAGTTCCGCCTCTCGCTGCCGCGCGTGTCCGGGGCCGAACTCCGGGGCTCGCCGCTCCCGCTCGTCCCTCCAGGGGCCGGTGACGCCCGTCCGCTGTTCGCGGAGCTGGAGGTCCAGGAATGACCAAGCGGATCACGGGCCTCCTCGCGGTCGCCGCCCTCCTGCTGGGCGGAGCCGGGTGCGCGAACGTGCCGAGCGGCGGGCAGGTCGTGGCGGGCGAACCCGCCGAACGCTCCGAACGCGTCGACGACGCGTACGTCCGCCTGATCCCGGTGGAGCCGCGCCCCGAATGGGGGCCGGCCCAGATCGTCTCCGGATTCCTCGCGGCGTCCGCGAGCTTCGACGACAACCACAAGGTCGCCAAGCACTACCTCAGCAGGCAGAACTCCTGGAATCCGGGCCTGCGGCCCTCCGTGACCGTTCTGGCGGGCCGCATCACCGACCCGCAGGTCATCAAGTCGTCCGACGGTCAGGCCACGGTAAGGATCACCGGCGAGGAGCTCGGCACCATCGCCTCCGACGGGCAGTACACCGCGTCCCCGAAGGAACTCGACGCCACGTTCCAGCTCGCCAAGACCCAGCAGGGCCTCTGGCGCATCACCAGCGTGCCCGGCGACGGGAAGTCCGCGCTGCTGCTCACCAAGGACGACGTCGAACGCGCCATGCGGACCGTCAACCTGTTCTACTTCGCGCCGGACAGGCACACGCTCGTCCCCAACGGCATATCTCTGCCGGTCGTCAACCGGCAGCAGTTGCCGACCCAGCTCGTCCACGCTCTGCTGACCGGCCCGACATCCTGGCTGAAGGGCGCTGTGCAGACCGCCTTTCCCGAGGGGACCCGCCTGAGGCGCGGCGTCCAGGTCGACAAGGACGTCGCCACGGTGGACCTCACCAAGGAGGCACGCCACGGCAACGTCGAGCGGATGTCGGCGCAACTCAGCTGGACCATGCGGCAGCTCTCAGAGATCAAGCGGTGGCGGCTGCAGATCGACGGCGAGACCGTCACACCCGACGGCATGGAGTCCACCCAGCCGGTGCACGCCTGGGAGGCCAACTCCCCGGACGGGCGGGTCTCGCATGACGAGACCCACCAGAACGCCTACGTCGTCGGGCCGTCCGGCTTCATCGGGACCCTGGAGAGCGACCGTGCCCAGCCGGTCGTGACCGGCGCGGCCGGCAGCATGTCCCACCCGGCCGTCGCCCCCGACTACCAGGAGTTCGCCGGTCTGAGCGCCGGGGCCGACCAGGTCCTCGTCGCCGCCCCCGTCACCGGAACGCCCGCCCCCCGCGTCCTGCTGAACGCGCGGAAGGGGGCCCGCTTCACCGCCCCGTCCTGGAGCCGCGACGGCACGCTCTGGGTCGTGGAGAGCAAGGATGACGAGTCCTGGCTCTGGGTGCGTCCCCGGGGCAAGCCGCCCGTGCGCGCCGCGCACTGGGGCCTCGGCGGCCGCGAGGTCCTGGAGTTCCGCGTCGCCCGGGACGGCGTCCGCGCCGCCGTCATCGCCCGCGTCGACGGACGGCCCCAGATCCAGATCGGCCGCATCGCCCACGCCGAGGACGGCTCCGTGGACGTCGGCTCGTTCCTGCCCGTGAGCTCGGAACTGCAGGACGCCGTCGACGTCGCCTGGCGCGACTACAGCACCCTCGCCGTCCTCGGGCGCGCCAAGCGCGACTCGCAGACCCTGCCGTTCCTGATGCCGATCAGCGGCAGCGCCATCACGTCCCTCGGCGTTGGCTCCCTGGGCGAGCCGCGCACGATCGCCGCCGCCCCCGGCGCCCCGATCCTCATCGGCACCCGGTCGTCGGGCAAGGACCAGATCTGCCGCCAGCGTTCCCCGAGCAACTCCTACAGCCCCTGGATCTGCCCCACCCCGGCCAAGGACCCCAG
>NZ_SMKK01000263.1 GCF_004348425.1 Actinomadura sp. 7K507 | reverse complement strand
GCTGTGTCGTGGGCAAGTCCGCCCGACGCCCCGGGCGGCCCCCGGAATCGCCCCGAAACCCCCGTCCGTTTCGCCCCATTCTCAGCGAAGGATTCTGAATTGCGCGACGCCTATCACGAGGAGCTCGACTCCCTCGCCGACCGGCTGGTGGAGATGACCCGCCTCGTCCGCTCCGCGATGGCCCGCGCGGTGACCGCGCTGCTCGACGCCGACCTGCGCCTGTCCGAGGAGGTCATCAGCGGGGACGAGCACGTCAACAAGATCGACGCGGAGATCGAGGAGATCGTCTTCGACCTCATGGCCCGGCAGCAGCCCGTGGCCGGCGACCTGCGCACCCTCATCACCACGCTGCGCATGAGCGGCGACCTGGAGCGCATGGGCGACCTGGCCGTCCACATCGCCAGGACCGCCCGCCGCCGGCACCCCGAGTCGGCCGTCCCGCCGGAACTGCAGGCCACCGTCCTGGAGATGGGGCAGATCGCCGAGCGGATGATCGCCAAGACGGGCAGCGTCATCGCGTCCCAAGACGTCGAGATGGGCCTGGAACTCGACGCCGACGACGACCAGATGGACCGCCTCCACCGCCGCCTGTTCGACATCCTGCTTTCGCCCAAGTGGAAGCACGGCGTCGAACCGGCCGTCGACATCACGCTCGCCGGCCGCTACTTCGAGCGCTTCGCCGACCACGCCGTGCACGTGGCCGAGAACGTCGTCTACCTGGTGACGGGCCAGCGCCCCGAAGAGATCACCGACCTCTGACCCCGGACGGCTCTGAGCCTCGTTTTCAGGTCTCCCGGCGCAGGAGGCGGTAGAACGCGTCCGCCGCCGTCTCGATCCGGGCCACCGAGCACGTCTCGCCGGTCACGTGGGCCTGCTCGGGGTCGCCGGGGCCGTACACGACGACGTCGGGGCCGCCGAGCCGGGCGGTCAGCACCGAGGCGTCGGTGAAGTACGTCGCGTACTCCGGCGGCGCGGTGGACGAGCCCGGCGCGAGCAGCTCCAGCACCGGCGCCAAGCCGGGCGCGGCGGGGTCCGTCGCGACGCCCGGCAGGTCCAGGAGCCGTTCGATCTCCACGTCCGGGCCGCACAGCGCGGAGATCGCCGCGACCGCGTCGTCGGAGCCGAACCCGGGGACGGTCCGGACGTCGACCCGCATCTCGGCGTGGTCGGGCACCAGGTTCGGCTGGACGCCGGAGTGGAACGTGCCGACGTTCACCGTCGCCGGCCCGTGCGTGGGGCTGGCGGGCCAGTCCGCGTGCCCGTGCACGCGTGCGGCCGCGGCCGCGAGCGCGGCGAGGGCGTTGCGGCCGAGCTCGGGCCGGGACCCGTGGGCGGACACGCCGCGGGCGGTGGCCTTGAGCCAGAGCGTGCCCTTGTGGCCGAGGACGGCCCGGTTTCCGGTCGGCTCGGCGACGATCAGCAGATCGGTGGGAGCGAGGGAGGACGCGCCGAGCCGCTCCGCGCCTTCGCAGCCGGTCTCCTCACCGAACGTGAACACCAGCTGGACGTCGCCGAGGCCCTCGGCGGCAGCGCGCGTCGCGGCCTCGACCTGGCAGGCGACGCCGGCCTTCATGTCGCTGCTGCCGCGGCCGAGCAGCCTGCCGTCGCGGATCTCGCCGCTCAGCGGGTCGAACGGCCAGCCGGACGGGTCGGCGGGGACGGTGTCCAGATGACCGGTGAACGTGACCGGGGCGCGTGCCGCCGCGGGATCGAGGCGGGCCACCACGTTCGCGCGCCCCTCGACCGGCTCCGCCACCCGGACGTGGAAGCCCGCGCCGTCCAGCACACCGGCGACCAGGTCGGCCGCGCGGCGTTCCCCGCCGCCCCTGGTGTCGATCCGCACCAGCCGCTGCGCGAGGCCGAGTGCCTCACCCATCGCCTTCCCCCGTTCATGGTCCCGTTCGTGGTCCCGCGCGCGTGCTGTCCCGGACGACCAGGCTCGGCACGAGCGCGATGTGCGCCGACGGCCCGCGCTCCTCCCGCCGGGCGTCCCCGGCGGCAGCGGCGGCCAGCAGCCGCACGGCCTCGGCCGCGATCCGGTCCCGGGGCTGGTCGACGGTCGTCAGCGCCGGCTCGCCCAGCCGCGAGAACTCGATGTTGTCGTACCCGGTCACCTGCACCCGTCCCGGCACCGCGACGCCGAGGGCGCGGCACGCGCGGGTGACGCCGAGCGCGATCAGGTCGTCGGCGCAGACGATCGCGTCCGGCGGCGCGCCGCCGGAGACCAGCCGCGCGGCGGCGGTCTCGCCCCAGTCGACGCTGTAGTCGCCCAGCAGGACGTGGTCGGGGTCCACGGCGATGCCGAGGTCCTCGGCGCGCCGCCGGAACCCGTCGAAGCGCTGCTCGGTCGAGGAGTTGGTGAGCATCGATCCGACGAAGGCCGCCGACCGCGCCCCGCCCTCGTGCAGGTGGTCCATGACCTGGCGCATCGCGGCGACGTCGTCCACTCCGACCCAGTCGGTGCTCGTGCCGCCGACGAACCGGTCGAGCTGGACGAGCGGCAGCCTGCCGGCCGTCTCCTGCACGGCGGCGCCGCTGAGCGTGCCGTGGCTCGGGCTGACGATGATCCCGTCGACGCTGCGCGCGGCGAGGGTGGCGAGCCGCCGTGCCTCGATCCCGGGGTCGGAGCGGGCGTCGCAGAGGAACAGCTCCTTGCCCTCCCGGCCGAGTGCGTGCTCGACGCTCTCCACCAGCGAGGTGAAGAACGGGTTCGTGATGCTCGGCACGACCATGCCGACCGTGTCGGTGCGGCCGTCGCGCAGGGCACGGGCGATGGAGTTGACCTGGTAGCCGAGCTCGTCGGCGGCGAGCCTGACGCGCTGCCGGACGGCCGCCGAGACCGGTCCCCGGCCCGACAGCACCCGGGACACGGTGGCCGTGGAGACCCCGGCCCGCTCGGCGACCTGCGCGATCGTCACCCGCTGCAATCGTTTACCTCTCCGAACCGCCCCAGGGCGAGGTCCTGCAGACCGACAAGGTTAACGCTGACTATACAGCCCCTTGACGGCCTGCCAATTCGTTCTCTACGGTTCCGGAAAGCGCTGATGTAATCGATTACATGGAGGAACCATGGCGGGGTCGACCGGAGGCGAGCGGGCACTGGGCGTGTTCCCTCCCAAGCCGAACGCCGTCGAGGGCCTGTTCGGCACCTCGAAGGTCGTCATCGGCGTCGTGCACCTGCCGCCCCTGCCCGGCAGCCCGCACTACGAGGGCGTCCCGCTGGACGACATCTGCGCGTTCGCCGTCGAGGAGGCCCGCGCGTACCTCGACGGCGGCTGCCACGGCCTCATCGTCGAGAACCACTGGGACATCCCCTTCCTCAAGCCGGGCGAGCACGGGTACGAGACCGCCGCCGCCATGGCCGTCGTGACGGACCGCGTGCGGCACGCCACCGGCGGGCGGCTCGGGGTGAGCATCCTGTCCAACGCCGCCGAATGCTCGATCGCCTCGGCGTGGTCGGGAGGCGGCGGGTTCGTCCGGGTCAACCAGTGGGCGAACGCGTACGTCGCCAACGAGGGGATCATCGAGGGCCAGTCGGCGCACGCCGCCCGCTACCGGAGCCGGATCGGCGCCGGGCCGGTGAAGGTGTTCGCCGACGTGCACGTCAAGCACGGCGCCCACGCGATCGTCGCCGACCGCACGCTCGCCGAGCAGACCGAGGACGCCGAGTTCTTCGGCGCCGACGTGCTGATCGCGACCGGCTCCCGGACCGGCGACGCCGCCGCGCTCGACGAGGTCGAGGGGATCGCCGCGCACACCACCCTGCCGGTGGTCATCGGGTCCGGGATCACCGCCGGCAACGTCGGCGGCCTGCTGCCCGCCTGCGACGGCGTGATCGTCGCGTCCTCGGTGAAGGACAACGGCCGCTGGTGGGGACGGGTGGACCCGGCGAAGGTGCGCGAGCTGACCGCCGCCGCGGCGAAGGCCGGAGTGGTCCTGCCGTGATCGTGTTCTGCGGCTACGCCAACGTCGACCTGACCGTCTCGGTTCCGGAGCTGCCCGGCCCCGGCGCCCGCGTCCAGGCCACCGCGGTCGGGCGCGGCGAGGGCGGGATGGCGGCGAACGCGGCGGCGGCCGCGGCGCGGATGGGCGCCGGCGTCCGGTTCGCGGGAGTGGTCGGCGGCGACCCGGCCAGCGCCTCCTTCCTGGCCTCGCTGGCCGCCGACGGCGTCGAGACGGGCCTGACCTCGCAGGGCGGCGTCCTCACCACGGCGGTCGTGCTGGTCACCCCGGACGGGGAACGGGCCATCATCAGCCAGGACGACCAGGTCACCACCGCGCACGTCGCGAACGTGGCGGGGGCCGCCCGCGACATGAACGCCGGCTGGCTGTACCTGGACGGCTACCGGTTCCCCGCCGCCGCGGACGTGCTCGGCGACCCCGCAGGCCCCGGCGACTCCGGCGGCCCCAGGGTCGTCGTCGACCTCGACGGCTGCGACGGCGTGGAGGCGATGCGCGCCGCGATGCGCGCCGCCGACCACGCGCTCGTGGGCCGCGCCCAGGCCGCCGCGCTCATCGGCGGCGACGCCGAGCTCGCCGCCGAGGCCGCCGCCCATCGGGTAAACCTGGTGGTCACCGACGGTCCGCGGGGCTGGACGATGCTCACCCCCGACGGCGGCCGGCAGGCCGGCCGGGCGATCGAGGTGGACACCGTCGACGCGACCGGCGCCGGGGACTGCTTCGCCGGCGCCTACTGCGCGGAGCTGGACCGGGGCGCTTCGCCACTCGACGCGGCAAGGGTCGCGGCCGTCGCCGCGGGCCTGTCGACCACGCGGCCGGGAGCCCGCGACGGGCTGCCCCGCCGCGAGACCGTCCTGGCCTACATGGACGCCAACGCCCGCTTCCACGGAGAGGAGACATGATGCGGCGCACGGTGGCGGCCGTGGTCGCGCTCGGCCTGACGCTGCCGGTGATCGGCTGCGACACGCAGGCCAGACGCGAGATCGAGGCCGAGAAGAAGGTCACCGAGCAGGGGCCGCCCCCGCCGGAGCGGGTCGCGAAGGGCTGCCGGGTGGAGGGCCGGCCGCCCAAGATCGGCATCGTGCCGATCAACCTCCAGGCGCTGTTCTTCAACCAGATCAACTCCGGCGCGAAGATGGTGGCGGGCCAGGCCGGCGTGGAGACCCAGATCGTCAACGGCGAGGACGACTCCACCAAGCAGGCCAACGCGATCGACACGATGGTCGCCGACGACTACGACGCGATCATCGTGGACGCGGTGGACACCGAGGGCATCAAGCCCGCGGTCCGGCGCGCGGACGCGGCGGGGATCCCGGTCGTCGCGGTGGACGCCACCGTCGACGACCCGGCCGTGGCCACCCAGGTCGGCACGGCCAACGCCGAGGGCGGCAAGCAGATCGCCGACGCGCTGCTGGAGATCTCCGGCGGCGAGGGCGACATCGGCGTCGTGGGCGCGCTGAACAGCACGGTCCAGAACGAGCGGCAGAAGGGCTTCACCGACCGGGCCGCCGAGGGCGGCATGAAGATCAAGAACGTGGTGGACGGCCGCAACGTCCAGGAGAACGCGCAGACCGCCGCGGAGAACCTGCTGACCGGCGCCCCCGACCTGCCCTACGCGTACGCGACCGGCGAGCCCGCCCTGATCGGGCTCGCGGCGGCCGTCGGCAGCCAGCAGCGCACCGAGGACCTCAAGGTGGTCGGCTGGGACCTGTCCACGCAGGCGGTGGACGGGCTGCGGGCCGGCTGGATCGTCGGCGTCGTCCAGCAGAACACCTTCAGGTTCGGCTACGAGGCCATGAACGCCGCCATCGACCTGGCGTGCGGGCGGGACGCACCGAAGGACGTCCCCGTCCCGACCCAGATCGTGACTCCGGAGAACGTCCGGAGCTACCTGTACTACTTGGAGAAGTGATGAGCGAAGAGCCGCTGGTCACGCTGAAAGGGATCACCAAGTCGTTCGGGGCGGTGAAGTCGCTCCAGGGCGTCGATCTCACCCTCGGCCCCGGCGAGGTCCTCGGGCTCGTCGGCGACAACGGCGCCGGGAAGTCCACGCTGATGAAGGTGCTGGCGGGCGCGCTGCAGCACGACTCCGGCCAGATCACCATCGACGGCCGGGACGTCCGGTTCTCCAGTCCGGCCGACGCGCGCCGCGAACGGATCGGGATCGTCTACCAGGACCTCGCGCTCTGCGACACGCTCGATGTGGCGAGCAATCTGTTCCTCGGCCGCGAGCCGCGCAAAGGGCCCTTCATCGACCGCCGCGCCATGCACCGCGACGCGGCCGAGACGCTCTCGGAACTCCACGTCCGCGTGAAGTCGACCTACCAGGAGATCGGGCACCTGTCCGGCGGGCAGCGGCAGGCCGTCGCGATCGCGCGGGCCGTGTCGTTCCAGCCGCGCGTGCTGGTCCTGGACGAGCCGACGGCCGCGCTCGCGGTCGCCGAGGTCCGCCAGGTGCTGCGGATGATCCGGGACGTGGCCGCCCAGGGCGTCGGCGTCATCCTGATCACCCACCGGCTGCAGGACCTGTTCGAGGTCTGCGACCGCATCACCGTCATGTACGAGGGCCGCAGCGTCGAGGACGAGCCCGTGTCCGCGCTGGACATCGAGCGGCTCGTCGGCATGATCACCCGTACCGGCGCCGAACCGACCGAGGAGGTGGCCTGATGAGCGCGCAGGCCCCGCCCGCGCCCACCGTCCTGGCCGAGACGCCCGGCCTGTGGGAACGCACCAACAAGGCGACGCTGGCGATGGTCGGCGTCACGGCCGCGCTGTTCGCCGTCTTCGGCGTCTCCGCGGACAACTTCCTGACCTTCGACAACATGTCGAACCTGGCCACCCAGGTCGCGATCACGCTGATCGTCGCGGTCGCCATGACGTTCGTGATCACGACCGGGCAGATCGACCTGTCGGTCGGCTCGACCGTCGCGTTCGTCGCCGTGCTCACCGCCGAGCTGCTCAAGGCCGGGTGGGACTCGTCCATCGTGATCGTCGCGGCGCTGGCCGCGGGCCTGTTCTGGGGCGCGGTGAACGGCTGGCTGTCGGCGTACCAGAACATCCCGCCGTTCATCGTCACGCTCGCCGCGATGTCGGTGATCCGCGGGGTGGCGCAGCTGTGGACGGAGGGCTTCTCCGTCCCGATCGACCGGCGGCTGTTCATCGCCAAGATCGGTGAGGCGGAGTTCCTCGGCTTCTCGGCGCTGGCCTGGATCGCGCTCGCCTTCGTCGTCGCCGGCTGGGTGCTGCTCGCCAAGACGCGGTTCGGCAACTACGTCAACGGCATCGGCTCCCAGGAGGAGTCGGTGCGCCGCGCCGGGGTGAACACCCGGCGGATCAAGATGATCGCGCTGATGCTCGCGGGCATGGCCGCCGGCGTCGCCGGGCTGCTCACCGCCGCCCGGCTCGGGTCGGGATCGGCCAACTCGGCGCAGGCCTTCGAGCTGACCGTGATCGCCGCGGTCGTCCTCGGCGGGACGGACCTGTTCGGCGGGCGCGGCACCATGGTCGGCAGCCTGATCGGCGCGGTGATCACCGGTGTGATCGCCAACGGGCTGACGCTGCTCGGCGTGAGCCCGTTCCTCACCCCGATCGTCACCGGCCTCGTCCTGGTCACCGCGATCTGGATCAACCTGCGCGGCCGCTCGATCGCCGACCTGGCCTCCCGGATGGTGGGACGAACACGATGACGGCGCCGGACACACCGCGGCCGGCCACGCCGCGTCCGGCCACCGTGCGTCCGACCACCGTGCGTCCGACCACTGCGACGACGGTGTCCGGGCCGGTGCCGGCCACGGACCTCGGGCTCACCCTGACCCACGAGCACCTGCGCAACGACGTGCGGGCGGCCGTCCGGGCACCCGCCGACCCCGCGCTGGCGTTCCTGCGCGGGGCCCGGACGACGCCCGGCCTGGCCTGGCTGCTGCGCGAGGAGCCCTACGCCTGCCTGGACCACTGCACGCTGGACGACGACACGGCGATGCTCGCGGACCTGCGGGCGTTCGCCTCCACCGGCGGCGGGACGGTCGTCGACGTCACCCCGCCCGGGCTGGGCCGCGACCCCCTGGCGCTGCGCTCGTTCGCCGACGACAGCGGGCTGCGGATCGTGATGGGCTCCGGCTGGTACCTGGAGCAGTACCATCCCGCGCACCTGGCGTCGGCGGGCGAGGAGGCGCTGGCCGCCGAGCTGGTGGCCGAGTTCACCGGCGGCGCGGACGGCACCGGGATCCGGCCCGGCGTGATCGGCGAGATCGGGGTGTCGCCCGACTTCACCCCGGACGAGCACACGGCGCTGCGCGCCGCCGCCCGCGCCCAGCGCGAGACCGGCGTCCCGCTGTACGTGCACCTTCCGGGATGGCAGCGCCGGGCGCACGAGGTGCTCGACATCGTGCTGGACGGGTACGGCGTGCCGCCGGGGGCCGTCGTGCTGTGCCACATGGATCCGTCCCACGCCGACCCCGGCTACCAGGAATCCGTCGCCGACCGGGGCGTCTGGCTGGAGTTCGACATGATCGGCATGCCGTTCTCCTACCCGGGCGAGGGCCAGTCGCCCGCCCCGCACGAGACGGCCCGCGCGGTCGCCGGGCTGATCGGGCGCGGCCACGGCGGGCGGCTGCTGCTCAGCCACGACGTGTTCCTCAAGAGCATGCTCACCACCTACGGCGGCAACGGCTTCCAGTACGTGCCGATGCTGTTCGTCCGGCGGCTGGCCGCGCTCGGCGTGCCCGCGGAGACCGCCGCCGGGCTGCTGCGCGCCAACCCCGCCCGGCTGTTCGAGGCCGCCGCCGCGGGCTGAACTTCCCGTCCCCGACGGTACGGTTCCCACCCTGAACGAGAGAGAGGATCGATAGTGAGCCGCGTCCTGATCGCAGGCGAGAGCTGGATCACCCAGTCCACCCACATCAAGGGAGTGGACTCCTTCACCGTCAGCTCCTACGTGACCGGGGTCGAGCCGTTGCGCCGGGCCCTGGAGAGCCGGGGGCACGAGGTGACGCACCTGCCCGCCCACCTCGTCCCCACCGGGTTCCCGGGGGACGCGGACGCGCTGTCGGCCTACGACGTGGTCGTGCTGTCCGACATCGGCGCCAACTCCATCCAGCTCGCCCCCGAGGTCTTCGACCAGGCGACGCCCGGCGCCGACCGCCTCGGCGCCCTGCGCGACTGGGTACGGACCGGCGGCGGCCTGCTGATGATCGGCGGCTACCTGTCGTTCACGGGCTTCGAGGGCAAGGCGGCCTTCCGCAACACCGCGCTGCACGAGGCGCTCCCCGTCGAGCTGCTCCCCGAGGACGACCGCGTCGAGACGCCCGGCGGGGTGCGGGCCCGGGTCGCCGACCCGTCCCACCCGGCGCTCGGCGGGGTCGACGGCGCGTGGCCCGCCCTGCTCGGCTACAACCGGGTCCGGCCCCGGCCGGGGACCGACGTGCTGGCCACCGTCGGCGACGACCCGCTCGTCGCCGTGGCGGGCCACGGGGCGGGGCGGTCGGCGGTGTTCACCTCGGACTGCTCCCCGCACTGGGCGCCCAGGCCGTTCTGCGAGGAGTGGGACGGCTATGCCCGGGTCTTCGGCGGCCTGGTGGAGTGGCTCGCGGGATGACGCGCTCGCGACGGCTGCTCCGCGCCTGCTCCGGCACGATGGAGCGGGCGCTGTCCATGCGCTTCGTCCAGGACGTCGCGCGGGGCGCGATCGGCGACCAGGAGTACGCCGACTACCTGGAGATCGAGGCGTCGTTCGTCGCGACGGCGGCGCGGCTGCACGGCCTCGCCGTCTGGGACGCCCCGAACTGGACGGCGATGGAACGCAACGCCCGCGCCGCCCATGCGCTGACCACGGAGCAGGCCGACTACTTCCGGTCCGCCCGCGCCGCGTGGCCCGTGCCCGCCCGCGCGGGCGCGGGCCAGCGGGCGGCGATGCTGTCGCGGTTCGCGCTGGACGCGGCCCGCGAGGGCGGGTATCCGGCGGTGATGACCGTCATGTTCGCCGCCGAAAGCCTGTACCTGGCGTGGTGCACGCGTGCGCACGAGGGCGGTGCCGTCCCGCCCGGCCCGATCGCCGACTGGGTGGCGCTCCACGCGGACGCTTCGTTCCGCGACGGGGTCCACGCCCTCGCGCAGGAGGTCGACGCGGTGCCGGGCGACGTCACCGACGAGCGGCTCCGGCGCTGGTTCGACGGGATGCTGGAGGCGGAGATCGCCTTCCACGACGCCGTCTACGCCTGACGGTGACCGCCGGCCCCGCGCGTCACTTCCTCCGGCCGCGCCTGGGCTTGGACTTGGCCTTGGCGTCCTTGTCGTCTTTGGCGTCCTTGGCGTCCTTCGGGAGCGGCGGGGTCGGCGGCTTGGGGCCGTCCTTCTTCGCCGCGCCCTGGTTCTTGACGGCTTCGATGGCGGCCTTGGCGGCGCGCGGGTCGAGGTACTCGCCGCCGCGCTTGAGGGGGGCGAAGTCGTCGTCGAGTTCGTAGACGAGCGGGATGCCGGTGGGGATGTTGAGGCCGACGACCTGCTCGTCGGTGAGGTCGTCCAGGTGCTTGACCATGCCGCGGAGGGAGTTGCCGTGGGCGGCGACCAGGACGGTCTTGCCCGCGGCCAGGTCGGGGACGATCGCGTCGTACCAGTACGGCAGGAAGCGGTCCACGACGTCGGCGAGGCACTCCGAACGGGGAATCAGCTCGGAGGGGAGTTCGGCGTAGCGGAGGTCGTTGACCTGGGAGAGGGGGTCGTCGTCCTTGATGGGCGGCGGCGGGGTGTCGTAGGAGCGGCGCCAGGTCATGAACTGCTCTTCGCCGTACTCCTCGCGGGTCTGGGCCTTGTTCTTGCCCTGGAGGGCGCCGTAGTGGCGCTCGTTCAGGCGCCAGGAGCGCTTGACGGGGATCCAGAGCAGGTCCGCAACGTCCAGGGAGATGTTGGCGGTGCGGATGGCCCGCTTCAGCAGGGAGGTGTGCACCACGTCGGGGGTGATGTCGGCGTCGAGCAGCAGGTCGCCGCCCTTGGTCGCCTCGCTTTCGCCCTTCGCGGACAGGTCGACGTCCACCCAGCCGGTGAACAGCCCTTCCGCGTTCCAGACGCTTTCGCCATGCCGGAGCAATACCAGGGTCGCCATGACACCGAAGCTTATCGGCCCGGTCAGCGTCCCTCACCGTCGGCGGGCTCACGGTTGGCGGGGTCGGCGAAGGACGCGAAGGCCTGGAGGTTGGCGAGGCTCTCGCCGCGCTTGACCCGCCAGTCCCATTCACGCTGGATGGACGATTTGAATCCGCGTTCGAGGGCCTTGTCGAAGTTCTCGTCGGAATAGGTGAGGACGCAGCCCAGGAGACGGTCGATCTCGTCCGGCGTCACCGAGTCGAGCGAGACCCTTCCCACCAGGTGGACGTCGCCGACGTCGTCCAAGGCGAAGGCGACCCCGTACATGCGGCCGTTCTTCTCCAGAAGGAAGCGGTAGAACTCGGCGTGGTTCTCGTCTGGGCGGCGGCAGAAGAACGCCTCCACGTGCAGGCTGTGCTCACCGACGATCAGCCAGGTCATGGTGGCGAGCTTGTGCTGGCCGGGGAGCTTGACGAAGAACGCGTTCTCGCGGGGCTCGTCGAACTCCAGCTCGGCGGCCTTCAAGGCCTCCCTGATGGTGTCGACGGGATTCAAGCGCTGACCTCCGCTGGAGTGGCGACCCTGACGGCCGGAATGGACATGGCACCGGTATACACGTCGAGGAGGTTGTCGACGGTGACGTCCCATCCGAAGGAGTGCGCGTGCCGTACGGCGCCCCGGGAGAGCCGGGCGTGCCGGCCGGGTTCGTCGTGCAGGCGGCGCAGGACGGCGGCGTAGTCGGCGGGGTCGTGGCCGGGGATCAGGACGCCGGAGTCGCCGTCGGCGACGGCGGTGCAGAGGCCGCCGACGCGGGACGCGACGACGGGTGTCCCGCAGGCCTGCGACTCGACGGCGACCAGGCCGAACGACTCGCTGTGGGACGGGACGACGGTGACGTCCGCGGCCCGGTACCAGTCGGCCAGCTCGGACTGCGGGCTCGGGGGCTCGAAGCGCATGACGTCGGAGATGCCGAGTCCGGCCGCGAGGTCCTGCAGCCCCTCGGGGCGGCAGCGTCCCGAGCCGCTGGGGCCTCCGACGACGGCGACGACGAGTTTCGAGCGCAGGGAGGGGTCGTCCGCGAGCATGCGGGCGACGGCGCGGAGCAGGACGTCCGGCGCCTTGAGCGGCTGGATGCGGCCGACGAACAGCAGCACGTAGGCGTCGCGGGGCAGGCCGAGGCGGCGGCGGGCGGGGCCGGTGC
>NZ_SMKK01000262.1 GCF_004348425.1 Actinomadura sp. 7K507 | reverse complement strand
GTGGTGGGTGGGGGCTGGAGGACGGTCCGTCGGCGGTCATGACCTCGGCGGACGGGGCGGCGCGGCGGCTCAGTTCCGGGACCTCGTACTCGCCTTTCTCGAAGATGGTGAGGAGGTCGTTGGGGAGGTCGATGTCGCTCTTGTCGATCTCGTCCACCAGCAGGACGCGGGGGCGCCGATAGGGAAGCAGCGCGGTTCCCAGCGGGCCGAGCCGGATGTATCGGCCGATGTCCTCGTCGCTGGGCGCGTCCTCCCGTCCGGCCGCGTAAAGGCGGGTCAGCGGGTCGTACTGGTAGAGACCGTCGCGCAGGGTGGTCCGGCTGGTGATGGGCCAGTGCAGCACGGGCCCGAGACCCAGCTCATGGGCCACCGCATAGGCCAGCGTCGATTTTCCAGTGCCGGGCGGGCCCGTCACCAGCAGCGGACGACGCAGGTACAGGGCGGCGTTGACCTGCTGCACGGCGTCGTCGGACGGCCGGTAGGTCGTCGCGTGGTGCGTGTTGCCTGAGCCGCCCTCCGGGGACGGCAGCACGGGCCCACCGTCGAACGCCCGCCAGGGCGGCGGTGGAGGCAGCCGGTCGATGCCGTCGTGCGTGCGGCGGTTCCCGGTGTAGAGCAGCCAGTCGGGCACCTATACCTCCATGGCGAGCGGCGGGTCGGGCAGCCGGGACGGATCGTCCCACAGCAGCGTCAGGTCACGTCCGCAGTGCGGCTTGTCCTTGGGGGCGAGCAGCGCCTCCTTGCGGAGGGCGAGCGCCACCCGGGGAAGGTCGCCGGGGTGCCTGTCGCCCACGGCGGTGGTCAGCTCGTCGAGGACGCGGTGCCCGCGGCAGTCGCCGTGCGAGGGGGCGTCGCAGGGCGTCCGTGTCCAGAGCATGACGGGGATGCCGTTGTTGAGCGCGGCCGTCAGCCAGCTCTTCACCGGACGGGACCCGTACACGAGCACGCAGAAGTCGACGTTGGCCTCCAGCCAGTCCTGGAAGTCGCTGCCCTTGCGCGGCGCGTCGCACGCGATCGGGCGCGGGTCGCTGCGCCCGCGCTCGTTCAGCAGCCGCCAGCGGTGGTGGGCCTGGTCGCGCCGGATCGAGTCGGGCCGCAGCCGCTCCACGTCCCGCACGACCACCGGATACTTGCGCATCTGGATCTTGTTGCGGGGGTCGAGGTACCACTGCTCGAACGGCTTGCCCAGCCAGCTCTCCGGCACCGCGAACTCGATCATCCAGTCGCGTCCGAACAGCGCGGGCACGAGCCCCGCCACGCCCGCCTCGACCGCCGCCCGGACCCGCCGCTCACCGACGCGCTCGGTCTTGCAGGACGGCCCCTCCGCCCCGTCGATCCACGTGTGCACGGTGACGTCGAAGGCGTTGTCGAACGTCACCCGCTCCAACCGCACGATCACCGACGCGGGCCCGGCGTGCGGCGCGGCCGGGGCGGCTCCCGGCAGGTGCCGCGCGAACCAGGCCGCGAGCCGCTGCCGCCGCTGCTCGGGCAGGTGCCGCCCGAGCGCCGCGAGGTACCGGACGAGCCGCTCCTCCGGCCAGCCCTCCGCGACGTACCGGACCGAACCCCAGGCGGAGCCGAACCCGCCGAGCGCCGGGCGCCCGGCGACGCGTTCGAGGTCGGCGCCGAGCGGATCGGTGAAACGGACACCGTCGAGGGTCTCCCGCAGCTCCCGCCGCGCCTCCGCCGTCAGCCACCGCAGCGGCAGCAGGTCGTCCAGCTCTTCCCAGTACATCCGGATGTGGGAGACGGGGAGCATCCAGCCGAGGTCCGCGCGCTCGTCGTACCGGAGTTCGGCATTCGTCACCATGCCGATGACCTCGCCCGTTGTCGCGTCGTACACGGCCGACCCGCTGTAGCCCTCCTCCAGCCATTCGCCGGGCGCGGTCTTCAGCTCCCACCACTCGCGCCGCATCCCCCGGTGCGGCGACGTCGTCACGGTCGCGTGCCGCTCGTTCTGGTCGGGACGCCGGGGAAAGCCGCACACGCTGAACGTCCGGCCTCCGAGAGCGCGCTCCCGCAGACCTTCCGGATCGGCCAGCCGAGCAGCCTCATAGGGGACGGGCGCATGCAGTTCGAGCACCGCGACATCGCCGGTGTCACCCGCCCGCCGCCAGTCACCGCGCGCGACGACCGTGGCGGGCAGGTCCTCCAGCAGCCCGGGGAATCCGACGCGCGCCTCGTCCAGCCCATGGACGGTGTGCGCGCAGGTCAGCAGCCGGGTCTCGGTCACGAGGAACGCGGCGCCGACCTTGCCGCCGGCCGGGTGTCCGACCCAGGCGCGCCACTGCCAGTCGTCCACGGTGCGGCTACGCCCCCTCCGGCTCCTCCGGCGGCCCGCCGAGCGGCCGGCCCCAGGTCAGCTTGACTTTGAGGTGCCCCTCGACGGAGGTCTTGGCGATGACGGCGCCTGCGGCCGCGTTGAGCTTGACGCCGAACTCCAGCTCGACGGCGTCGGGATCGAGGTCTCCTCCGCGCAGCGACGCGAGCGCCGACTCCGCCGCGTCCCGGACGTTCTGGAACGCGTCCTCGAACCTGCCCGCCGCGTCGTGGATCATCTCGCCCGCGCGGGACACCGACTGGAATCCCGGTTCCCGGTCGTCGGTCTCCACGACGACGGTCCCGTGCTCGGTCTGCCAGCGCACCAGTTCGTTCACGACGCCCCCTTCGACGAGAATCTATCAAGATCATGCGATCGGGGATGCTTTGCTGGAAAACACCGGGGCTGGAAAACACCGGGCTGGAAACACCGGGCTGGAAACACCGGTCTGGAAACACCGGGGCCACAAGAGGACACGGGCCGTCTTGAAGAAGGTCGCCGCCGTTCGCCTGGGCGCGTTCTGATGTGAGCGCGTACGTCAGGTTCCGGCCGGCTCGACCTTCTGTTCCCTCTCCTCCCGCTTCTTGACCGGCTTTCCCCGTGACGGGCCGGCCGGGACGCGGCGTCCCCACGCCATCGCCGCCGCGAAACACGCGAACGGCATCGCGGGCAGCACGTAGCGGTAGTCGAAGTCCACCGTGATCGGCGGAATGGCCAGCAGCGTCACCGCGGACGTCCAGAACAGCGCGGTCCGCGCGCGCGCACGCCGCCACACGATCCCCGCCGCGCCCACGACCAGCACGACCCCGAGCACCGTTCCCGGTACGCGCACCCGCTCCTGGTAGCCGCGCATCCAGCCGGCGTAGGGCTCGACGATGTGAAGGCGTCCCGCGTCGCGCGAATACTCGTACACGACCGACTGCCGGTCTCCGGCGCCGAGCACGGGCAGATCGGGATTCCTTTCCGTGGGCTTCGTCGGGAAGTGGTACCTGGCCTCCGTGCCGATCGTCGGATACTGGCTCCGGTTCCACGAGAACGTCCGGACGAAGAAGTCGTACGCCACGACCTTCACGTACTCGCCGGGCTGGTTCCGGAGCGCCCACAGGGCGAACCGCTGCGCGTCCTCGTTGGTCCTCTCGTCGAACGCCTCACCGTTGGTCCATCCGAGCGGCGAGTCCTCATGCCAGATCTGGTGGGACGAGGCGAGCCGTTCGCCCTTCTCGCCCCGCGGGCAGAGCCGCGCCAGGTCCGGGGGCGGGGTGAACTTCTCGCAGTCCGCGAACGCCGCCGTGCGGCCCCACAGGAAGACGCCGTCCGTCCCGGTCATCCCGAACCGGCCGTGCTCCTGCTGGAACCAGACCACATATCCGCCGACCGGCAGGAAGAACGCCGCCGCGAGCGCCACATGCGCGGGCCATCTCGTCCGCCGGACCAGCAGATACAGGACCACCAGCAGGAACAGCGGCGCCCCGACCGTCCGCGTGACGACCGCGAGGCCCAGCAGCGCCCCCACCAGCGCCGCCCGCCGCCACCCGGTCGCGCCGGGCTTCGCCAGCATCAGCATCGCCCCGAACACCAGGACGGTGAACAGGGTGTCCGACAGGAGCAGATGCTCCAGCGTGATCTGGTAGGAGTCCAGCAGCAGCGGTGTGACGGCCAGCGCCGCCCATGTCCGCCGCACGTCGAAGTCGCGGACGAGCATCCGGTACCCGACGATCGCCATCCCGACGATCGCCGCATGATGCAGCAGCATCACCAGCGCCAGGCTGTGGAACGGCTTCAGCGCCGACAGGAACACCCCGTAGCCGGAGGGGCGCAGCGGATGCGGGAACGGGTCGTTCGCTATCGCCAGGTAGTCATAGCTGTCGTTGAACCAGAACGCCCCCCGGAACCCCAGCATCACGATGACCCGCAGCACGACGGCCGCGAGCACCACCACCGAGAACAGCCAGTTCGCCCTGACCACGGCAAGCAACGCCCCGCCCTTCGGGAGGCGGCCGGCCGGCGGGGAGAGCAAAACGGAAACCTAACTGTGGACCTGTGAGGGAACGAGATCCCGGCGGCGAATCGACCGCGTCACGCCGGGAGCGGGGACCTGGGTGCGTCACTCGGACCGCCCACCCATCGGCCGAGATCTTACCAGCGCCCCCTCCGGCACCTCAGCCGTCCGCGACCTCGCCTGCGGCGCGAGCCGGATGCGGCCCCGCTCCACCGGCCGGTTGCTCGGCAAGCCGCCTGGCCCGCCGTCACGGGTGGCCCGGCAGGTCCGGCAGGTCCGGCAGGTCCGGCAGGTCCGGCGTCAGCCCCGGCCGAGGACGCAGAACTCGTTGCCCTCCTGGTCGGCCAGGACCGTCCACGGCACGTCCCCCTGGCCGAGGTCGACGTCGGTGGCGCCGAGAGTCCGCAGCCGCGCCACCTCGGCCTCCTTGTCCTCGACGGGGTAAGGGAACAAGTCGAGATGCACGCGGTTCCACCATGTCCTCACACCCTCGGTGCGGAGGAACTCCAGATACGGCCCGACGTTCTCGGCCGAACGCAGCACCGCGTGATCGTCGGTCACCTCGTGCAGGGTCCAGTCGATCGCCTCGTCCCAGAACCGGACCATGGCCCGCGGGTCCGCGCAGTCGACGATCACCGCGGCGATCGGCCCGGTGTCCCGGTAGATCTCCCGGGGCTCCAGCACGCAGAACACGTTGCCCTCCGGATCGGCCAGGACCGTCCACGGGACATCGCCCTGGCCCACATCCGCGGGCGTGGCGCCGAGATCCTTCAGGCGCGCGACCAGTTCCGCCTGATGGCTCGCGGAGGTGGTGGCGAGATCGAGGTGGATGCCGTACTCCACCGTTTCGGGGTCCGGGGTGGCGACGACGTCGATGCAGATGGCGGTGGGGTCCGGCCAGTCGAAGCCCACGGGTTGGACGTTGGTCACACCGGGCCCCTCGCTGGAGATATCCCAGCCGAGCACCTCGGCCCAGAACCGGCCGAGCGCCGAGTCGTCCCGAGCCTTGTAGTTCACCTGAACAAGTCGCAGCGCCATGCCACCGATCCTAGGCGCGGCGGGCAAGAGGTCATGGACACAAGCGACACCCCTGCCGCCCGCCGGACCAGCTGGCCCTGCTGGCCCTGCTGGCGCGAACCCAGCCATCGAGACTTGGTTCAGTACAGTGCGTCGAGGACGCGCCCGTCCGCGGTGCCGATGAGGACACGGCCGCCTTCCGGCACCGCGAGCGACGTCCCGGAGGTGGGCATGCCGTGGACGGTGAGCGACCGCCTCCAGCGCAGCCTGCCGTCCGCGGCGCCCAAGGCGACGACCTCGCCCGAGTCCAGCGCCACCAGGACGGTGTCCCCGGCGGCGTCCATCGCCGTGACGACGGCCTCGCATCCGAAGACCCATTCGGGCTCGCCGCCCGCCCACCGCCGCCGCACCACGAACGCCTCGACCCGCCGGTGCGGACCGGAGGGGACGACAGCGACGGCATGGACCAGCGCGCCCGGCAACCGGACGCCGGGCCCACCGAAGAGCCGCGTACCGCGTCCGGCGTCCCAGTCCAAGGGGAACAGCGGCTGGACCGCCCCGGAAGGCTCCAGGGCCGAGATCCGCACGCCGTGCGGTGTGGGCTGGAGGAACAGCAGCTCCGGGCTCCGGCGGACGACGAAGGTGGTGTTGGGGAACTCGTACCGGCCCAGGTCCAGGGGCGCCGACTCCTGCTGATCGGGGGACACCAGGGTGGTGGCGGGCTCGGCGGGGGCGTGCCGGGTGTCCAGCAGCATCACCCAGCCGTCCTGCCTCCCGGTCACCGCGACAGGGGTCTGCGAACCGGCGGGACGCAGGACCTCGCCGTCCTGGAGCGACAGGAGTTCGGCGCCGTTCGGCCGGTACCGCACCCGGGGCCCGTCCCAGCCGGGCGCCCACTGGATCTCCGCCCAGGCCGCACGCTGGTCCGGCGCGACCACGATCCGCCTGCCACCACCACCGGGCACCGGCGCCACCCACTCCCGCAGACCGGACGGCAGCCACGACTCCAGCCGCACCCCGTCCAGCGCGGCCAGAACCCGGCCGTCGCGCAGCGGCTCCACCGCCCGGACCTGGCGGCGCGGCGTGAAGGTCGCGTTCCGGCGCGCGGCGCTCAGCGCTTCCAGAGTGCGCAGTGCTGCCTCCGGAGCGCCTCCGGGCACTGACGGCACGCGGTCTCCGGCCAGTTCGGCCGCGCTGATCGCCTTCGCGGGCATGGCCGTCCAGTCGTCACGGGCGATGGACGCAGCGAAACCCCAGGTGTCGCCCTTCCCGCTCTCATCGTCGGCCGCGGCCAGGACGAGGTCGAGGCGGCGTTCGTTCCGCCACCGCGCGGACCGGACCTCACGCCGCGAGGCGAAGGCGGAGACGGTCTCGCCCGAGAGCAGGTCGAGCAGGAGCAGTTCGCCTTCGTAGAAGAAGCCGCCGTCGTAGCTCCCGGTGCCGACGGCCGCCAGCGGCAGCACCGGATGGAACGCGATCGTGTTGACCGGCCACCGCGACGGCAGCAGGTACCGGCAGCGCAGGCCGTCCAGGCCATAGACCCCGATGCGGTGGGCGCCCCGCCCGCTGGTGAGGGTGCCGGGCTGCCACCCGGGCGGGCCGACCGCGCCACCGGCGACGACGACGCTCCGCGGCTCGCTGACGGCCGCCACCGACGGAAACCCGATCTCGGCGAAGGGACGGTCACCGAGCACACGATCGACGATCAGCGAATCCACCACGGTCGCCCTCCGGGCTCGGCGAGTCAGACCATCCTCGCAGCCATTTCAAAGCCCCGCCCCAGCGGTTCGCCTGGCGGCTCGCCCCCTGCCCGTGTTCCCGGAGCCGCTGTCAGGCTCCTTCGGTCCGGGGCTCCGCTCCTGGGCCTCTGCTCCTGGGCTTCTGCTCCTGGGCCTCGCGTGTGCGCCGGTCGCCTGATCGGTGCGGCCGCTCTCCTCCGGCACCTACACGATCAGCGACGGTCAGCAACTCGTCCCCTATGCATCTGTACGGCGAACTTGGGCCGCCTTTCTCGTTTTGGTGATTTCGTCTGGGGCCCGGAGTTTCCCGTCCACGGGCGAGTGCTTCGTGCTGGCTCGGACTATCTGGAGGGACTTAGTATTCTCACTAAAAATCGTATCTACCGAACGTGATCTTTCGATAACATTGAGTCATGTGTTCGACTGGGGCGATCGAAGTGGCGTCGATGTCCACCAATGAGCTGGTGGACGCGGCGGCGGCGATCGCGGCCGAGCTCGCCCAACGCGATGCGCCCGACTCTGCGGCAGTGTGCATGCGGGCCGCCGAAACGCTGGCCCGGGCCACCGACCTGCGCGAAAGCGCCCTGGCGGGATTGGTCGGCCGGGTGGACGCCTCCGGGGAGGTGCGCCGCTGGGGATACCCGTCCGCCCGCAGTTGGCTGCGCTCGCGCCTCGGCATGCGTGAGGCCCGCGCCAAGGAACGCATCAACCTGGCCCGCGAGCGCGACCGCCTCCCCGACGTCACCAGACGGCTCGCCCAGGGAGAACTGTCCTACGGCTACGCAGCCACCATCGCCTCCGCCGTCACCCGTCTGAACGACGACGACTGCACCGCCGCAGAGAAGATCCTCCTCGACCTGACCGAACAAGGCTTCTCCGCCGGCAAAGTCGCCGCATTCGGCAACCGCATCACCGACCTGATCGCCGAACGCGATGGCACCGACCAAGCACCCGACGACGCCAAGCGCGGCTACGAGCGGTCCTGGATCGACTCCACCCGCTCCCTGGACGGCGGCCGCTACATCAGGGGCTGGCTGAACGCAGAAGACGCCGCCATCTGGGACGGCACCCTCGCGCCCCTGGCCAAACCCGCAGGCACCGACGACCACCGCGACCTGCCCGAACGGACGGCAGCCGCCCTCACCAGCGTCCTATCGGGCGGACACAAAGCCACCAAGGTCACCATCATCTGCGACCTGGACACGCTCACGGGCGGCGCCGCTCCCGCCCGCCTGACCGACGGCACGCCCATCCCCGCAGCCCAGGCCCGCCGCATCGCCCTGAACGCCGGAGTCTCCCCACTCATCCTGGGACGCGGCCACGTCCCCCTCTACCTTGGCCGCACCGTCCGCTTCGCCAGCCCCGCCCAACGCCGGGTCCTGGAGGCGCTCAACCCGACCTGCGCAGTCCAAGGCTGCGAGGTCCCCGGCCCAATCTGCGAGGTCGATCACGTCAACGGCTGGGTCCTCGGCAACACTCCCACCGACATCGACAACCTCACCCTGACCTGTGCTTTCCACAATCGGTTCAAGGCCGCCAGGCCCACCCAGATCTACATCAGCCGGGACAGCAACGGCCGATACATCTACCGACTCCCGCCTCCCGGAGGCACCCGCTTCCCTCACCGGCCACCACCACCCGCGTCCCCATTCGGCGTCCCTGACTCCTGGGAAACACCCGCCGCGTGGTGCGCGTCCGCGTCCCGTCCCCACGCACGGCGGCCACCACATCGGCATCGCTCCCCAGGAACCGGTGCCCTGACCCGAGGAAGCCGCCAAACCGCAGGCCCCTGACAAGAGCCGCGGGACGCCGTCGCTGCGCAGGCGCAGCCGGTATCAGCGGCGGCTGTCCAAAACCCGCGGTCGTGAGCAGGAACCGTCGATCCATCTGCAGGCGCACCAGCTCCCTGCCGCACCGACGGCTGCGGCAAGGGAGCTTCGCCCAGCAGGTACGCAGCAAACACCCGAGCTGACCGTCCGCTAGGGCAGTCGGCCGGTGGTGTGTGTGGCCGTGAGGCTGCTGAGCGCGCCTGGCCGGATGAGCGCGCCTGGCCGGATGAGCGCGCCTGGCCGGATGAGCGCGCCTGGCCGGACGATGGGTCCGCCGCCACATGACCAGGGTCGTCGATCCAGATCCGTTGCTTTCGAGGCCATCGCCCCGGCACGTAGCATTTACCGCGCCCGGCTTCTCTTACCGCGCCCGGCTTCTCTGATGTCTCGGAAGGGCTACATGGACCTGCACTCGCGTGCCGTCGTGGCCGACACCCACAACGACCTGCTCATGGCCGTCGCCGCACGGCCGCCGGAGCGCTGGGCCGCGTTCTTCGGCGAGCAGTGGCTGCCCCAACTCCGCGACGGCGGCGTGAACTTGCAGGTGCTGCCAGTCTTCATCGACGACCAGTACCGTCCCGAAGGCGCGCTGCGGCAGACCCTGCGCATGATCGAATGCGCGCACGTGATCGCCGAGGCGCATCCCGGGGCGGTCCGGCTCTGCCGGGACGGGGCGGAGATCGGCGCGGCGCTGGACGCGGGTCTGATCGCGCTGGTGCTCGCCCTGGAGAGCGCCCCCGGCCTGGACGCGAGCGTGGAGCTGATCCCGACCATGCACAGGCTCGGGGTGCGGGTGGCATCGATCGCGCACTGGGGACGGACGGCCCTGGCCGACGGCAGCGGCGAGGACGCCACCGGGAGCAGGCTGACCGAGGCGGGCGTGGCGGCGGTCCGGGAGATGGAGCGCCTGGGCATGATCTTCGACGTGTCGCATCTGGGCGCCTCGGGCGTGGCGCACGTTCTGGACCTGGCGACCAGGCCGGTGATGGCGACGCACTCCTCGGCCCGCGCGCTGCGCGACCACCACCGCAACCTGACCGACGAGCAGCTGCGCGGCGTCGCCGGCACCGGCGGTGTGGTCTGCGTGAACTTCTTCGCAGGGTTCCTCGCCGACGACCCGGTCGACTACACGATGGACCGGCTCGTCGATCACATCGAGCATGTGGCGAACGTGGCCGGCGTCGACCACGTCGGCCTCGGCCCCGACTTCATGAAGGAAGTGCACGAGGACCTCACGCCGAAGTGCTGCGAGGACGTCTTCGGCTTCGACCTGACTGTGAGCGTCCCCGACCTCGCCGGGCCCCGCGGGCTGCCGATGGTCACCCAGGGCCTTCTGAAGCGCTTCAGCGAGGACGAGACCGAAAAGATCGTCGGCGGCAACGTGCTACGGCTCTTCCGTGCGGAACTCGGCCGGGCCACGACACCGTAGACCATCGTCGGCGTCGCCCTATCGTCTTCCACGCCCTACCGTCTTCCACGGCCCACACTCCCGAGACCGCACGTCACGCTGAACGAGTCGTCCGGTGAACACCGCATCGGCCCCGGCATACGCCTCTTGGCCGGTCATGGCCGCGCAACTGTACGCGCAGGCCCGCCCTGGTGTCGCCACGCCCACGAGAACGACGAGCGCCGACACCATCAACGCTCACCTTCCGTTTGTGAAGACACGGACTTTGGACGGAGCCCCCTGCGAGGGTATTCCGGACGTGGTCTCTCCGGCAGTTGCAGAGCTCCGGCCAGGCGGGGCCGGAGCTCTGCGGGGATTCGGAAGGCTACTGCTGCTTGAGGTTGGCCAGGAGGGCACGGAAGGCGGCCGGGTCGATGTGGAGTTTCGGCCCGCCGGGATCCTTGGAGTCCCGGACGCCCACACCCTCGGCCAGGGCAGCAAGCTCCACACACTCGCCGCCCTGGTCGTTGCTACGCCGGGACTTGCGCCAAGTCACATCGTCCACTGTTTCATCGCCTTCCGTATGAAGTCGCGGGAGTCGCTGACGCTTAGACATCGCGCCTGCATCTCTGCGAACGCGCTGACGCAGTGCAAGATATCGCCCGTTTCCTGGGATGTAACGCCCCCTGTCGACATCTCCTGATAGAGCAGTTCCTCGCCGGTCGGCTGGGTGGCGATGCTGAAGGTGCCCGAGACGCCTCGGTAGTACGCCGTCGGAGCGATCTGAAGCGTCACATGATCCCACTCGGACACCTCAAGCAGACGCTCGCACTGGCGATACATGACTTCCGGAGTGCCGACCTGTCGTGTCAGAACCACTTCTGCCAGGACCACCACGATTCTCGGTGGTGCTTCGCGCTCCAGGATCTGCTGTCGTTTGAGACGCCCTTCGAGCGCCACCTGTGTGGGCAGCAGGACCCGAGCGTAGTCCTCCGTTTGCAGTAGTCCGATTACGAACGTCTCTGCGTACATTCGCAGCAGCTCTGCGGACGACTCGGCCACCGAGTAGTCGGTGAAGAACTTCGGGTGGGCGGAGGACTTGAGGATGTCGTCCCATAGGTCTGTGAGCGTGGTTCCGGTGCTGAGGGCCTCGTCCAGGCGTATGGCGAAGTCTCTCCTGCAGCGGGTGGTTCCGTTCTCCACCTGAGCGATGTAGCTGCGGCTCACGGCGGCGCGTTCAGCCAGTTCGAGCCGCGATAGGCCGGCCTCATGGCGAAGCCGGGCCACTTCCTCGCCGAAGGCGATCGTCTGACGGGTCGGCTTGCGTGCAGCCAATGCGCACACCTCCTGAAACCGGCTCGCACCCTTTGGCACCGGCATGCGTGTGTTGTCATTCTTTCGTGGTCACATTACGCCTTGGAGTGGATTCTGTGCGGGGAGTCACGAGAATTCGGAGGTGATCGTTTCATGGAAGGGCCCGCGCAGATCGTCGTCCCGGTTCAGGGTGAGTCGATCAAGGTGGTCCGGGACTGGGTGGAGGACGTCCTGGAGAAGTGGGGGCAGGACGCCTATGTCGCGAAGGTCGTGGTGTCGGAGCTGGTCACGAACGTCCTGCGGCACACGGGGAGCGCAACGGCGACCGTGCGGGTCGTCCAGGCGGACAGGGGCACGGTCGTGGAGGTCTTCGACTCCTGCGACGTCCTCCCGGTCGCGGAGCCGGCGGATCCGCTGAGCGAGGGCGGGCGCGGGCTGGCGATGATGGGCGCGCTGGTCAAGGAGTGGGGCGCCCAGCCACTCGGCGGTGGCGGAAAGGCCGTGTGGGCACTGTGCGCCACGAGGCGCTCTGATGTATCCCCGGTGCAGCCGGGAGAGATTCGAAGGGAGATCTCTGGGTCGAATGGCTTACCTGGATCTGAAAAGTGAAGGGGACCGTAGCATGCCAGGAAATCAGTG
>NZ_SMKK01000261.1 GCF_004348425.1 Actinomadura sp. 7K507 | reverse complement strand
GACTGGGTGTTCGCCGGGCCGGGGAGCCCGTCGTACGCGCTGGCGCAGTGGCGGGGCGGGCCGATCGGGGAGGCCCTGGGCGATCACGTGCGGACGGGCCGGGCGGCGCTGGTGTTCGCGTCGGCGGCGGCGTGCACGCTGGGCGCGTTCGCGCTGCCCGTCTACGAGATCTACAAGGCCGGTACGTGGCCGCAGTGGCTGGAGGGCTTGGACGTCCTCCGGCACCTGGGGCTCAAGGTCGCGATGATCCCGCACTACGACAACGCCGAGGGCGGCACGCACGACACCCGGTACTGCTATCTGGGGGAGCGGCGGCTGCGGCTGCTGGAGCGGGAGCTTCCGGACGACGCGGCGGTTCTCGGCCTGGACGAGCACACGGCCGCCGTGATCGACGCGGGCCGCGATCTGGTCGAGGTGCGCGGACGGGGCGTCATGACCGTCCGGCGGCGCGGGGAGAGCGCGGTCGTCCCGGCCGGCGAGTCGGTGAGCCTGACCGACCTTCGTGCGCTCGTGCGCGGTGAAGCGGCACAGGCCGCCCGGCCACGGGACGAGCGCGAACAGCAGGCGGAGTCGCCGGTGACGTTGCGCGACACCGTCGTCGGCTGCGAGCGGCGCTTCGAGGAGGGGGTCCGCAAGGGCGACGCCGAGGCACTGGTGCGGGCCGTGCTGGACATCGACGCCGCCGTGGCCGAGTGGGCGGGGGACACCGAGGAGGACGAGGGCGGCACCGAATGGGCCAGGGACGTGATGCGCAGCCTGGTCGTCCGGCTCGGCCAGGCCGCGGGCCGTGGGCTGGCCGATCCCCGCGACGCCCTCGCGCCCGCGGTGGAACCGCTGGTCCAGATGCGTGCGGAGCTGCGCGCCACCGGGCGCTACGGGCTCGCGGACACCGTCCGGGACGCGCTCGCGGCGGCCGGGGTGGAGTTGCGCGACACGGAGGACGGCACCCGCTGGCGTCAGGCCAGGTCATGAGAGGGCGGTGGTGCGACCACCGTACTGCGCGTGGCATGCTGTTGCGATGGACTCGCAACAGGCCGCCGCAGTCGTGGTGGAGGTGATCGCCCTCCGGGTGACCGCCGACGGCGGCCTGGCGTTCCGCGCGCTGACCGGCGAACTGGGCGGTGCGCGGCATCCGGACGCGGTGGCGCGGGACCTGCTGGCCCTGCCCCGCGACACCGCCGCGCACCTGCTGCACTCGACGAGCTGGCGGCACGAGCCGGCCGGGCGGGTGGTGCTGACTTACGCCTGCTGCCCCGATCCGCGGCCGGACCTCGCGGCCGTGCCGCTGACCGGCCGGACCCTGGCCCGCGGTGACGCGCCGGCGAGCCCGTCTCCGGACCGGCCGCGGACCGCGCAGGTGGCCGCGCACGCCGTCCGCCATCTGGAGTTCCTCCGGCACACCGACGCGACCGCCCGCCAGGTGATCGAGTCGGTTCCGGGGCTGCCCGGCATCCTCGCCTCGTGGTCGCCGGTACCGGCGGGCCAGCTGCCCGAGAGCGACCGGGACGCCCAGGTGGCGTTCGCGTCCCGCTGAACCAGCCCCGCCGCCCCACCCACCCGCCGGGCGCGCCGCGTTCCGCGTGCCGTGCGGCGCCCATCTGCCGTTTTTAGGCAATGAAACCTGAAATGCCAGGTCAGCAGGCGTGATCACCAAGCCGTCCCGAGAAGGAACGCATAATGTGCCGCTGTTTCACCCACGCTGATCAACTTCGCTGGTCTTGATCACGATTCCGTTGCGGAGCGTCAAGCCATTCTTGTGGGCGCGGGGGCGGGTTCGTAGATTCACCTCAAACGGGGGCATAGTTCCTTGTCGTGCCGCAGTCCGTCACACGCTCGCGATCCGAGCCCGGCGGGCGCGGCCCTATCTCCTTGAGGAGACGCCCATGTCCGAGGTCAAACGCCGTGACCTGCTGGCCGGAGTCGCGGCCTTCACCGGGTTCGCGACCGTCGGCCTGCTCCCCGGCACCGCCGCCGCCGCGACCCGGCAGCGTCCCGGAGCCGCCCTGCCACCCACCCTCGCCGCCGGCGACAAGGCCGTGGTCGCCCGCGTCGACGCCCGCCGCGCTCTGCGGCATCTGAGGGTGCTCAGCGACGAGATCGGCTGGCGCATCGCCGGCACCCGGTCCGAGCACCGCGCCGCCCGCTACATCGCCGGGTACCTGCGCGACCTCGGCTACAAGGTCGAACTGCAGCCGTTCCCGGTCGCCGACAAGTACCTCGCGGAGATCCGCGCCAAGGGCGAGCGGCTCTGGCAGTGCAGCGCCTCCCCGCAGGGCGCCGTCGACTCCGTGCACGGCACGGTCGTGGACGTGGGCCGCGTCACCGAGGTCACCGGCGACGTCCGCGGCAAGCTGGTCCTGTTCGACCGCGTGACCGGCATGGAGACCGAGCAGGCCAAGGCCGCCGCGGACGCGGGCGCGAAGGCGGCGCTCATCATCGCCGCGCGCTCGGAGACCTACCCCGAGCGCAAGCCCGGCTCCTTCACCCCGAACCTGGACGAGCCCGTCGCGATCCCGGTGCTGGGCCTGGCCGAGTACCACGGTGAGCGGATCCGCGCGGGCGCCCGCCGCCTGTCCTTCGAGGTCACCCACTACTCCGGGCTGACCTCGTACAACGTCCTGGCCGAGCGGAAGGCGACGCTGCCCAACCCCACGGGCAAGGCCATCGTCATCAGCGCGCACTACGACAGCGTCCCCGGCTCGCCCGGCGCCAACGACGACGGCAGCGGGACCGTGCTGTGCATGGAGCTGGCGCGCGTCCTGCGGCGGCTGCCCACCCAGCAGGCGATCCGCATCTGCCTGTGGGGCTCGGAGGAGTACGGCCTGATCGGCGCCCGGCACTACGTGCAGGGGCTCGACGAGGCCGGCGTCGAGCAGATCACCGGCTGCTTCCAGAGCGACATGGTCGCCACCAGCCATCCGCCCGCGGAGACGTACTGGCTGCTGTCGGTGGACGGCGCGGACAACACCACCACGGCCGCGGTGAACGCCGCCGCGCGCAGGCTCGGCTACGTCGACCAGGTCCAGGGGCCCGTCGCGCGCGGCTCCAGCGACCACGAGGCCTTCTACGAGCGCGGCATCGCGGCGGCCAACTTCAGCTGGCGCGGCAACGAGGCGCCCAGCCAGCTGGAGCCGCTGTACCACACCCCCGAGGACACGATCGCCCAGAACATCAGCCTGCAGCGGCTCCAGGTGTCCCTCGAACTGATCGGCTGCGCCGCCTACGAGACGGCCCGCCACAAGTAGCGGCAGCGCGGGACCCGTGCCCGCCGTCCACCCGTGCCCGTCGTCCACAGGGACCCGCCTGCGGACGGCGGGCATTTTTCCGTGCGCGACCTTGTAAGCGACCCCTTATTGGCGGTTAGCTTACAAGTGAGTCGCTTTCGTCAGGAGGTCGTTCACATGACGGTGACCGACGGGACGCCCGCGAGCCCGCCCGCCGAGCACGAACGCCGCGAGGAACCCGTCCCGTTCGGGCCCGGTTCGCTCATGTGGGAGCAGATGGGGCTCTACACGTCGGCGATCGCGGGCAACGGCGTGTTCATCCTCCAGGTGATGCATCCGGCGATCGGCACCGTGGTCGACCGGCTGTCGAGCTTCCGCACCGACCCGCTCGGACGCGCCGCACGCAGCTTCGCCTCGGTCCAGACCTGGGTCTACGGAGGCCGCACCGCCATCGAGGAGGGCAGGCGGCTCCGCGAGATGCACAAGCCGCTCAGCGCGGTGGACGAGGACGGGAAGCGCCACCACGCGCTGTCGGCCGAACCATGGGCGTGGGTGCACCTCACCGGCTTCTACGCCGCCGTCACCGCGTCGAAGTACTTCGCTCCCGCACCGATGACCAAGGACGAGGAACAGCAGATCTTCGACGAGTTCCTCCAGCTCGGCAGGATCCTGCAAGTGCCGGAGCGGATGCTGCCGGCGACCATCCCGGACTACTGGGACTACTTCGACGACATGGTGGCCAACACCCTCGTCCCCCACCCGGTGGCCCACGAGGTCCTCGCCCAGATGGACCAGGTCCCGCCCAACGTCCCGAAGCCGCTGCGGCCGGCGGTCGCCCCGCTGAGCGCGGCCGGCGGACGGCTCGGACGGCTGATCACGGTCGGCACCCTCCCGAAGGCGGCGCGCGAGAAGCTCGGGCTGTCGTGGAGCGCGGCGGACGAGCGCCTGCTGCGCCTGGCCGGGCAGGCCATCGGGCGGAGTACGCCACTGCTCCCCGAACGCGTCCGCTACATGCCGATTGCCTACCGCGCCCGGCAGGCGGCCCGCGCCCAGCAGCGGCTGGAGCGCGCCCTCGCAGAACGACCCATCTGAAGCGCGGGCCGCCGCGACGGCGGCGGCCCGAACCGGCGACCAGGAGGTCGAGGACGATGACCGAGCCCGTCGAGGACCCGCTGACGACGCAGGCGGCCGCCAATCCGGCGAAGACCGCGCTCATCGAGGACGAACGCCGCCTGACCTACGCCGAGTTCAACGCGCTCGTGAACCGGTACGCCAACGTGCTGATCGACCACGGCGTCAAGGCGGGCACCAAGGTCGTGTGGTGCGGCCGCAACAGCACCGAGGTCGTCGCCCTGATATCGGCGCTGCGCAAATGCGGAGCCGTCGGGGTTCCGCTGAACTACCGCCTCAGCGCGGAGGAGGCGACCTACGTCGTCGAGAACGCCGACGCTGCCCTGGTGGTGTTCGACGTCGAGCAGGCGCCCCAGCTCGAAGAGGCGTCGCGGCAGGCTGGGACCGTCCGCGCCTGGCTCGTCTGGGGCGCGGCCCAAGGTGCGCCGGACTGGGCCTCCTCGCTCGACGCCCTGGCCGCCGCGAGCCCGGAGTCAGAACCCGCCGCCCAGGGCACCGATCCGGCCGCCGGGACCTCGATGTTCTACACCTCGGGGACGACCGGCAAGCCGAAAGGCGTCGTGCGGGGCCAGATCGACCTCACGCTGGTGCTCGGGCTGGTCGGCGAGATCGGCTACGTGCCCGACGACGTCTATCTCACGACGGGCCCGCTCTACCACTCCGGCCCGCAGGCGTTCATGACGATCGTCCAGCTCCTGGGCGGGACCGTGGTCGTCATGCGCCACTTCGACCCGGAGCGCTGGCTCGACCTCGTCGAACGGCACCGGGTGACGACCACGTTCTCCGCGCCGACGCCGATCCGCCGCGTGGTGGACCTACCGGACGAGGCGATCCGCGGCCGGGACCTCTCCTCGATGAAGCGGCTGATCGCCAACGCCGCGCCGTGGCCGTTCGAGCTCAAGCGCCGCTACATCGACAAGATCGGCGAAGGCTCGCTGTTCGAGGTGTACGGCTCCACCGAGCTCGGCGTCGACACGATCCTGCGTCCCGAGGACCAGCTCCGCAAGCCCG
Organism: Actinomadura sp. 7K507; assembly: GCF_004348425.1. Lineage (GTDB taxonomy): Bacteria > Actinomycetota > Actinomycetes > Streptosporangiales > Streptosporangiaceae > Spirillospora. The sequence goes on along the minus strand of NZ_SMKK01000261.1, from coordinate 6,890 downwards.
GCAGCTGCGGCCGGGCCGCGCCCGGAGTCGAGATCGCGCTGTTCGACGAGGAGGGGCGGCCCGTCGAGGAGCCGCACGTGCCCGGCGACCTGTACGTCCGCGGCAGCGCCACCTTCAGCGACTACTACAAGGACGAGGGCAAGTACCGGGACGCCAGCCACGGCGAATGGCTCACGGTCGGCGACATCGCCTACCGCGACGAGGAGGGCTTCTACTACATCTGCGACCGCCGCAGCGACATGATCATCTCAGGCGGTATGAACATCTACCCGGCCGAGATCGAGGCCGTCCTGACCGCCCACCCGTCCGTGGCGGACGCGGCCGTGTTCGGCGTCCCATCCGACGAATGGGGCGAGTCCGTACACGCCGCGATCGTCGCGTCGGACGCCGTCACGGACGAGCAGCTCCGCGACTTCTGCCGGGAGCACCTGGCGTCCTACAAGGCCCCCCGCGGCTTCGACCGGATCAAGGAGATCCCCCGCAACCCCTCGGGCAAGACGCTCAAGCGGCAGCTCCGCGACCCGTACTGGGAATCCCGCGACTCCAAGATCGGCTGATCACGACGACGCGGAGGCGTCCCGCGACCGGTCGAGTTCCGCGAAGGCGCGGCGTTCGGCGCCGGTCTCCTCGAAGTAGCCGACGTCGTCACCGGCGATCCGCCCCACGAAGACGTCGTTGGGCGTGGTACCGGTGGTGCTGCCCTGGTCCGGGTGGTCGGGGTTGGACTCCCCGCCCACGGCCCGCGTCCACGCCACCGCGCTGTCGAGCGGCACGTCGGACTCCGGGCCATTGCGGTAGACGAAGGTTCCCATGACCGTCCTCACACTCGGATCCCTATCGCCTACCCCGGATCACCGATCCCATGCGTCCCGGCTCGTGGGATGCTCGCGTCATGGAGGTACGGCGGGCGACGGTCGACGACATCGATGTGATGGCGCACGTCCTGGCCACCGTCGCGGAGGAGGGGACGCTCGGCACCGAGCCGCCGGTCGACCTGGAGGTGCGAGGTCAGCGCTTCCGTGAGCTGATCGAAGGCCAGGGACCCTCCGCGATGTGGGTACTGGAGGACGGCGGCCGCGTTCTGGGCAACGCCAGCGTCAGCGAGACGCGGACGTCCGGGGTGCTGACGCTCGGAATGGCGATCCTCGCCGAAGCCCGCGGGCGGGGCGGCGGACGCCGGCTGCTGGAGGCCATCCTCGAACACGCCCGCTCGCAGGGAGCGCACAAGGTCGAGCTGGAGGCCTGGACCGACAACGCCCGCGCGATCGCGCTCTACGTCTCCACCGGATTCGAGGTCGAGGGCCTGCGCCGCAACCACTACCGCCGCCGCGACGGCTCCCTGCGCTCCACCCTCCTGATGGCCGTCCTGCTCGACACGTCGGAACCTGAGCCCGCTTGACCAGGAGGATTTGAGCCCATGGGTGCACTGTTCGAAGAGCTCGACTGGCGTGCGACGCCCTTGGGCGACATCAGCTTGAGGCGGCGCCGCCACCCTGGTCTCGGCGTCCAGGTCTACGAGGTCAAGCTCGGCGACGAGTACCTGATGTCGAGCCTGTGGACGGCCGGCGAGATCGAACTGGCCCGGCTCGGCCTGGCCGCCACCCCGGGGGACGCGTTGGACGTCGCCGTCGGCGGTCTCGGGCTCGGATACACCGCCCACGCCGCCCTGGAGGACCCCCGGGTGGGTTCCCTCGTCGTCGTGGAAGCGCTCCCCGAGGTCATCGAATGGCATCGGGCGCACCTGGTGCCCCTGGGGGAGCGGCTGGCGACCGACGACCGGTGCCGGCTGGTGCAGGGCGACTTCTTCGCCATGGCCTCGACCGGGCTTGACCCGAGGGACCGGGACGCCCGCTTCCATGCCGTCCTGCTGGACATCGACCATTCGCCACGCCACGTCCTCGACCCCGGCAACGCCTCGTTTTATCAACATGAGCCGCTGACACGCCTCGCCGCGCAGATCCACCCGGGCGGAGTCTTCGCGCTCTGGTCGAACGACCCACCCGACGACGGCTTCACCGCCCTGCTCCGCGAGGTCTTCACCGACGTGGCAGCGCACGTCGTCGAGTTCCCCAACCCCATCCAGGGCGGCACCGCGGCCAACACCGTCTACGTCGCCCACGCCGTCGAACCGGGTGCCGCCCCAGCGTGATCGCTCTGCCCTCAGCGTGGCTTATGCGCCTTGGGCAGGCGCATGCCGCGGTCGGCCATGATCTGCCGGACGCGATTCGGGTAGTCGGTGATGATGCCGTCCACGCCCATGTCCATGAGCGCTTCAACGGTGGCGGGGTCGTTGGTGGTCCACGGGATCACCCTCAGCTTCCGGGCGTGGGCCCGGCGGACCATCGACTTGGAGACGTAGAACCGGAAACCCGGGTCGCCGATCTCGCCGTTCTGCGGGAAGCCGTAGACGGGCGACAGCGCCTTCACGCCGGGAATGGCCGCGGCGGCCTTGACGAAGTCGCCGTCGTAGTCGTCGGCGTCGATCCCGCCGAGCCACGGAGACTTGCCCGGCTGACCCACTTGCAGGAAGTCGTAGTTCGTCAGCGCCACCAGCGGGTAGGACGGCGCGAGCCTGTGCATCTCCTTCAGGGCGCCCCAGTCGAAGGACTGGACGGTGACCTGCCGCGCGATGCCCGAGGCGCGGATCTCCTGGAAGACCCGCCGGACGAACAGCTTCCGCGGCGCCGTCTCCTCCGGGGCGCCCGCCTCGATCTTGGTCTCGATGTTCAGCTTGACCTGCCTCGCGCGGTACCTCTTGACCAGGTCGAAGACGTCCTTGAGCTCCACCATCCGGAAGCCCTTGATCAGCTCTTGCTCCGGGTGGCCGGGAAGCCGCTGGTATCCGCAGTCCATCGTCTTGATCTGGGCCAGGGTCAGGTCCTTGATGTACTTCCCGACGTAGGGGTACATCGGGTCCTCGTGCTTCACGGGCGCGGTGTCACGGCACTTCTGGGGGCTGACCTGCCGGTCGTGGGTGACGACGACCTTGCGGTCCTTGGTGACCTGGGTGTCCAGTTCGAGCGTGGTGACGCCCAGGCGCATCGCCTTGGCGAAGCCCTCCAGCGACCCTTCCGTCGTCATGCCGATGCCGCCGCGGTGCGCCTGCAGATCGAAATGGGTCTTCTGTGGCGGTATGCCCGGCCCATTGTCGGGCCTGCGGTCGGGCGATGCGTGGGCGGCGGTGGGCCAGGCGATCACGGGCACCAGGACCAGGCTTGTCAGAACATGGCGCAGCGACATCAAAACCTCGGTATCGGAGCTTGTGTGGCTCCGAAAAGCTAAAGTCGAGGACCGGCCGCATCCCGAACCGGGTGTTAGGGAACGGTGAAGATCCGTAGAACACGCCCCTGGCGATCCGCGCCGGGCGGCTAGGGCGAATCAGGGACGGCCAGTTCCCAGTCCAGCTCCCACAGGCGGAGGGAGCCGTCCGAGTAACCCGCCAGCACGAAGCCCCCGCCAGGACTCGGCGCGACGCAGCGCACGCCGTTCCCCTCACGGGGGTCAAGGGTCCGCAGGGGCTCGCCGCTGCCGACGTCCCACACACGGACGCCCTTCATCTCGGCGGTCACCGCGAAGCGGCCGCCGGTGATGAACCGGGCGTCGAACGCCCAGCCGGTCTCCGTCTCAAGCTCCCGCAGGCACTTCCCGGTCGTGATGTCCCACAGCACGAGCTTCCACGAGACGTTGTCGCTGACCAGGGCGAGCCGTCCGTCGGCGCTCACGCACAGGGCGGTCACCCTGGGCCGGAAGACCGCTCCGTCCACCCGCTCCATCGGCAGCGTGCCGATGCGGCGGCCTTCGGCCGCGTCCCACAGCCGCACCGAAGAGCCGCGGCGCACCGAACCGCCGTGGCCGGACGCTACGAGACGGCCGTCGCCGCCGACCACCAGGGCGTCGACGCCGACGTCCGTCGCCGACAGGCCTTCCTCGCTGAAGTCCACCGTGTCGATGGCGCGCACCTCGCCGCCGGTTGCGAGGTCCCAGACCCGGATCAGGCCGTCGGCGTGGGCGACCACCGCGAGCCTCCCGTCGGCGCTGAACCGCGCGTGCGCGCCGCCGAACACCGCTTCCATCGGCACGTCCACGCGCCCGTTCGGGGCGTTCGGATCGTCGACGCCTATGTATTCGTGGACCTCGACCTGCTTCCACCGCGCCGGATCCAGCAGCGAGAGGTTATCCGTCAGCAGACGCAGGCACTCCCCGGTCTCCACATCCCAGAGCCGGACGGCGCCTTGCTGGTCGGCGGAGAGGAGCCGGCGTCCGTCCTGGCTCAGGCACACCGAGGTCACCGGTTGCCGGTGGCCGGCCAGCGTGCGCACGCAGGTACCGGAGTCGAGATCCCACAGCCGGACGGCGCGGTCCGAACCGCCGGACACCGCGAGCCGCCCGTCGGCGCCGACGTCGACGGCGGCCACGTCGCGGGTGTGCCCGGTCAGCACCGCCGACACCCACGCGGCCCGGAGCCCCGTCCGGTGCGTGCGCCGGGCCAGCTCGTGCCAGGGGGCCATGACGCGTGGTTCGCGCTCATGGCCCGGTACCGCCCTGGCGCGGGTGAGCAGGTCGAGTGCGGCGCCGGGCCGGTTCTCCGCCAGCGCCCGCTCCGCGTCGGCGACCATGGCGTCCACGGCGGCGTCCGAGTCGCTCAGTTCGGTGTGCGGGCGCGGCCTGCTCAGGCTCGGTGCGGCGACGTGCCCGCCGTGGGGCAGTCGCCACCTCCGCATCCTGCCGTCCTCGGAGCCGATCGACAGCGCGGCCCGGCCGGTGGCGCTCAGCAGGACGTCGCGGACTCCGCCGCGGTGCGCGATGAACGTCCGGACGCAGCGGCCGCTGCTCACGTCCCAGAAGTGCAGCCGGGCGCCGTACGCGGAGACCAGGAACCGGCCGCCGTCGCTCAACGCCATCACGCCCATCGAGCGGGCGCCCTTCAGGACGCGGACGCGGTCGCCGGTGGACAGGTCCCAGATCCCGATCACGTCGTCGGGGAAGGAGCCGGTGTAGGTGGCTGCGAACCGGCTGTCGGTGCTGAAGGAACCGAAGCCGCCCGTCTTGCCCGGCAGGGGCAGGACGTGGCGGCACTCGCCGGTGGCCAGGTCCCAGACGCGGATGTCGTCCCGGGGGCCCTCGTCGTCCAGGGTCACCGCCCAGCGGCCGTCCGGGCTGATGGACGCCCCTGGCGACCCCCACTTGCGCACCCGCATCTTCTGGGTGACCCGTCCGCTGCGGGTGTCGATCACCTGGAGGTGGCCGTCGTAGGACGAGTAGAGGGCCACGGCGCCGTCGGCGCTCATGGAGACGCCGGCGTACTTGACCCCGGTGTAGGTGTGCGCAGGACGTCCCTGGGCCAGATCCCAGAGCAGCACCATCTCGTCATCACCGGCGGAGATGGCCCGGGTGCCGTCGGCGGACACGGCGACGGAACGCACCAGGCCGCTGTGCCCCGGGAGGGTCATCAGGCACCGCGCGTCGTTCGACGTCCACAGCCGGACCGTGCCGTCCGCCTCCCCGCTCACCGCCAGCCGGCCGTCCGCGCTGAGGCGGAGCGGGAGCCTCGTCCGCGGCGGCGGGTCCGCGCACCAGGCCGTCTCGCGCGTGCCGGTGCAGCGCGCGTCGGTGAGCCGGTCGGACCGGACGGACCGCGACGCCGCCCGGACCTCCGGTTCGCCCGGCTGCTCCCGCTCCACCCCGTCGAGGAGTTCGCGCGCCGGATCCAGGTCGCCGCGCTCCATGTGGACCTGGGCGAGCAGGAACCGCGCCCGCCAGGAGTCGCCGGTGTCGGCGCGGAGGGCTTCCAGGTTCGAGACGAGGGCGTCGTCGTCGATGTCGCCGCGCCGCCACCGCAGCAGCCCCAGATGGTAGGCGGCCGGCGCATGCCGCGGGTCGGCGGCCAGTGCCTCGGCGAACCCCCGCTCGGCCTCGGCGGACCGGCCGATGTCGAGCAGCGACAGGGCCTGGTTGTTGAGCTCGTCGGCGCGCAGGTCGGCGGCGCGCGGTTTCGAACGAGGGTAGGCCCGCCCGGTCAGCGCCTCGTAGACGGCGGTGAGCCCGTCGGAGACCTCCTCCATGGTGCGCGGGCGGTGCCGGGGCTCGCTCCGCAGGCAGCGGGTGAGCAGCGCGGCCAAGTCCGGCGGGATCCGCGGCACGGCCATGCCGGTGGCCCCGGCGAGGCAGTCGGCCAGCGCGGTGGCCGCGGCAGGACCGAACGGCCACGCCACCCGGCCGGTGAGCATCTCCAGGACGGTGACCCCGAAGCTGAACATGTCGCTGCGCCGCCCCAGCGACCGGCGCGCGAACTGCTCCGGTGAGGCGTACACGGGCGTCATCCCGCCGCTGCCCTCGACGAGAAGGGTCGATCCGGACGCGGCACCGGAACCGGAGCCCGCGATCTCACCGGCCCGCGCGAGCCCGAAGTCGGTGATCTTCGCTGTTCCGTCCTGGCCGAGCAGGACGTTGGCGGGCTTGATGTCCTGGTGCACCAGCCCCCGGCCGTGCGCGTGCTCAAGGCCCCACGCGACCTGGATCGCCACGTCCAGGATCCGGGGCATCACCTCGTCCGGATCGCCGCCGTGCAGCCGTCCGTCATCGATCCGGTCGCGCAGGCTGCCGCCCTCGACGTACTCGGCGAACACCCGAGGGACGGACCCGAGGGTGCGGACGTAGTGGCAGGTGCACACGTGCGGATGCAGCCCGAGCGACACCCAGGTCTCCGCTTCGGCGACGAACCGCTCATGCCCCGCCCCGCCGCGGAACAGTTCGGGCCGCGGGGACTTCACGGCCAGTTCGGCGTCCCAGCCGAGGTGCCGGACGCGGTGCACGACGCCCATACCGCCCTGGCCGAGCATCTCCAGGACCTCGTACCGGCCGTCGATGAGGTCCCCGGCCCGCCACCCGCC
>NZ_SMKK01000260.1 GCF_004348425.1 Actinomadura sp. 7K507 | reverse complement strand
GTGCCGGCGCCGCCCGTCCCCGCGCCCCCCGTCCCGGGAGCGGTGTGGATCGCGGTCGTCAGGGCCGACCGCGACTACTACGACTCGGTCATCGCCGAGGAGGGCCCCGACTCGGCGTCGCTCACCTTCCCCCCGTACGCGCCTGAGAGGCGGATCCCGCTCGTGGGGCAGCAGATCCGCATCGGACGGCGCGGCTCCGGGCAGCCGTCCCCGCCCGAGATCGACCTGAGGGAGCCGCCCGAGGACCCCGGCGTCTCCCACGTCCACGCCGTCCTGCTCGCCAAGCCGGACGGCACCTGGACGCTGGTCGATCCCGGATCCACCAACCGGACGTGCCTGAACGGGTCCACCGAACCCATCCCGTACAACGTCGAGGTGCGGCTCTCCGGCGGCGACCGGATCCACGTGGGCGCCTGGACCACCATCACGCTCACCCGAGGCGAGGCGACATGACGGCCGTCCAGCAGTCTCCCGCGAACGGGCAGCCCGCTCCCTCCCCGCAGCGCGCTCCCTCGCCGCAGCCGGCGCCGCCCGCCCGGCGGCCGCCCGCGGGCCCGGTCGGGCGGACGGCCGGCGCGGCGGCGGCCGGCGTCGCGCGGCTGGTCCCCCGCACGGTCGCCTCCCGCGTCCGGACGCTGACGGTCCTGGCCGTCGTCCTGCTGGTGGCGCTGCTGGCGGTCGCGCTGGCGGCGATCGCCGACGCCCGCGAGGGCGTGCGGGTCATCGGGCACGACGCGGGCCCGCAGGTCGTCGCGACCGGCGACCTGTACTTCCAGCTCACCGACATGGACGCCCAGCTCGCCAACGCGCTGCTGATCGGCGGCGCCGCCGGCGGCGGCCGCGACCAGGCGATGGCCCGCTACAACGAGAACCGGCTGAAGGCGGGCGACGCGCTGCTCCAGGCGGCGAACCTCGCCGACGAGAGGACCGAGGAGGAGACGGCCCGCGACGTGCTGGACGCGCTGGGCCGCTACGAGCGCCTCGCCGGTCAGGCGCTGCTGCTCGACGGGCAGTCGAACCGCGCGTCCGGGCGGCCGTCGCAGGAGGTCATCGACCTCTACCGGCAGGCGACGGACCTGATGAAGCTGGACCTGCTGCCCAAGGCCTACAACCTCACGCTCGACAACGGCACCCTCGTCCGGCACACCTACGAGGACAAGCGGTCGGCCGTCCTCACGGGACGGACGTGGATCATCATCACCGGCCTGGCGCTGCTGGTGACCCTGGCCGGCTTCCAGCTGTACCTGGCCAGGCGCTACCGGCGGATGCTGAACGTGCCGCTGGCGCTGGCCTCGCTCGGCACACTCGTCCTGGTCGCGGCGAGCGCGGCCATGCTGTCAGGTCAGGCCGACAGCCTCCGCAAGGCCAAGGAGGAGGGTTTCGACTCGATCCTGTCCCTCTCGCGGGCACGTGCCATCAGCAACAGCGCCAGCGCCGACGCGACCCGTTTCCTGCTCGACCCCGGCCGGGCCGACGCCTACGAGCAGGTCTACCTGAGCAAGTCCCAGACCGTCCTGTACCTGCCCGCGGGGAACCTGACGCAGTACAACCAGGCCGTACAGGGCGACCTGTCGTTCGAGCCCGGGCGTGCGAAGTTCCTCGGGTTCTTCGGCACCGAGGCCAACCGGCCGATGGAATCGGGGGCGCAGGAGGCGGAGATGGCGGGCGCCCTGAGCAAGGTGCTGAGCGCCTACCAGAAGGTGCAGGCGAACGACCGTCGGATGAGGGACCACGTCCACGGCGGGCAGCGTGCGCAGGCCGTGGCCGCCCGCGGCGCGGCCGCCGCGGACTTCACCGCCTACGACCGGTCCCTGCAGGAACTCATCAAGCTCCACCAGATGGAGTTCGACGAGGCCGTGGAGGACGGGGACGACGGGACGGGCGGGTGGTACGTGATCCTCCCGATCGCGGGCGTCGCCATCGCCCTGCTCGTACTCGCCGGCGTCCGTCCCCGCCTGGCGGAGTACCGGTGGTCGAAGTGACGCCGCGGACCCCCGGGCCTCGCCTGTCCCGGGCGAGGAGGACGGCGGCGGCCGTGCTGGCGGCGGTCTCGGTCGCCGGGGCCGGGGCCTGCGGCACCGCGGGCGCCGCAGAGGACTCCATCGCGGGCAAGGACGGCCTCGTCATCGGCGTCCACCGGGACCAGCCGGGCCTCGGGCAGCGGATCGAGGGCGCCGGCTCCGGCGACTACGACTCCTACGACGGCTTCGACATCAGAATGGCCAAGGAGATCGCCAGGCATCTGCATGTCAACGCCTCGAAGGTGACGTTCAAGGCTGCGCCGTCCAGTAAGCGCGAGGAAATGATCCAGACCGGGGAGGTCGACCTCGTCGTCGGCACCTACTCGATCACCCCCGAACGCAAGACGAAGGTGGATTTCGCAGGCCCCTACTATGTCGCCCACCAGGACATTCTCGTCCGCGAGTCCAACCCGCAGTCGATCCGGGAACTGGACGATCTCGCGGGCAAGCGGCTCTGCAGCGTCCCGGGGTCGCAGTCGTTCCGCCGCGTCGCCACCGAGCAGAGCGTCCCCGCGGTGCCGGTCGAGGCCGCCGGGTACACCGACTGCCTCGACAAGATGATCGCGGGACGGCTCGACGCCGTCTCCAGCGACGACCTGATCCTCGGCGGGCTCGCCTCGATGGCGGCCAAGACGGGCGACTACATGAGGCTCGTGAACGCGCCGTTCTCCGACGAGCGCTACGGCGTCGGCATCAGGAAGGGCGACGTGGACGGCTGCGAGGCGGTGAACGAGGCCATCACGAAGATGTACCAGGACGGCACGATGCGGCTGCAACTGAACCGGTGGTTCGGCCCGACCGGACTGGAACTCACCACCACGGTCCCGCAATTCGAGGGCTGCATCTGACCGGCCGTCACCAACGGTATCGAATTGCTCACGGAATGGTGTCGGTGAGGCGGCTTTCTACCGGCCGGTCACTGAGATCAGTCGGTTACGTAAGTTCCGGTCGGCCCGCGTGATCGTAAGTTATGGTCGCGATCAAAACCCGGTCCGGTAATCACCGTCACGCCCGAGGAGTGCAATGACGACGGTCATCCTGGTGGTGATGTGCGTCGTGGTGGGGGCGCTCGAACTGTACGCGGGCAAGCAGAGCCGGGATCAGTCGAACGCGTTCTCCCGCCGGATCGACGAGCTGAACGAGCAGGTCACCAAGCAGAACAACGTCCTGGTCACGGTGGGCGAGCAGCTCACCGCCGAACTGTCGCGGGTAAAGCAGGACGTGCTGCCCGCGCTCGACACCCGGCTCCGGCAGAACACCGGGCAGGTGGAGGAGCTGGCCGGCCTCGTCCACCAGGCCGACGACTTCCTGCGGACGCAGGCCGGCCGGCTTCGCGACCTGGAACAGCAGCGGATCACGCTCGCCGCGCTGCGCCGCAAGCTCGGCGAGGTGGAGACCTCGGTACGCGCCGTCACCCGGACGGGCGGCGACGCGGTCGAGGGCAAGGTCGACACCGCCCTCGACCGGCTCGCCGACCTCGAACGCGGAGGCGAGGAGATCCTGGCCCTGCAGCGCACCCTCACCCGGACGCTGGAGGACGTCGAGGACGTCGTCGCCGAACTGCTCCAGTTCACCGAGGGCGAGCTGGACGACACCGTCACGGCCGCGCTCACCGGCCGCGACCGCGCGCACGGCGACGCCGTCACCGCCACGGGACGGCTGTGGACGCGCGACGACCAGCTCGACGACATCCTCGGCGAGATGTACGAGCGGTGCGTGCGGGCGAGCCGGCTGAACGTCCGCTTCCGCACCGCGGAGGGATCGGACGGCCCCGTGCCCGGCTCCCCCGAGCGCCGCCGGTACTTCCTCGGCGGGCAGGCCGCCGAGGACCTCGCGGGAGCGTTCAGCGCGCTGCTCATCTCGACCGGCGCCGACCTGCCGCGCAACGGGCTCCACGGCGGCCTGTACGAGGGCGGGCCGGGCGGTGAGGCCAGGCGCGGGCTCGGCCGGGTGGAGCCCGGCGTCCCGCCGGGCGTCGAACCGGCGCGCCCGCCCGAGGACGAGGCGGCCCTCAAGGCCATGCTGCGGACGCTGTCGGAGTGCTCCGGCGCCGTCGCGCAGATCGGGCCGCTCATGGCCGTGCGGACGCGCGACGAGCTCCTGTGCGCCGTGCTGACCGCCGCCCAGTCACTGGAGCTGGAGAGCGACGAGGTGTTCTGGGACCCGGCCGCCGCGACCGTCCGGCTGCGGCGGCTGCCGTCGCATCAGCTGTGGGACCTCACGGGCTGGGCCGCTGCCCCGTAGGGTGCGGCGCCCCCTCGGCGCGGGGCGCTCCATCGGCGCGGGGCGCTCCGTAAGCCCGCACGGTCCGCTCCGCCGGGCCGCCGAGGCGCACGTACAGCGGGCAGGCCAGGGCGCCCGTCTCCGGGTCCGCCTCGACGCAGAGCCCCACGCCGGCGGCGCGGTCGAGGAACACCGCGTTCTCCACCGCCCGCGCTCCGCGGACCGCGTACGGGACGGAGTCGGCGTCGCCGGTGTCGAAGAGCTCCTCGAACGTCAGCCTCCGCGCGAACCGCATCAGCACGTCCGCGTCCACGACGCGGCTGCCGATCGCCGCCGCCGGGCCGGCGACGACGATGCCGAAGCTCGGGTTCTCCCGGCCGCGGACGTAGATCTCCCGGTCGGGCTCCAGTCCCCGGCGGCGGTCGGGGATCTGGACGCCGAAACCGGCGTCCCCGTCGAGGTAGGCGGGCGGCCCGAACCCGTCCGCCGCCCCGTCCCGGACGCGCAGCGCGCCCGCCGGCATCTCCCAGCCCGGCAGGTAGACGCCGAGGCCCCGCATCAGCAGCCGCCAGATGGGGCGTCCCGTCACGTCCGGCGCGAACTCGCCGCGCGGCCCCCTCGCGCCCCGCGGCCCGCTCGCGTCCCCCTGGCCGTGCGGCCCCTCCGCGGGCTCCCTCACGCCGTCCATGCCGATCATCATCAGTCGCCGATCCCCCTCCGGCAAGGCCCCGGTCCCCTTACCGCACGGCCCGTGCGGCGGCGGCACCGCGTCGGCTACCTTTGAACCAACCGGATCATGACGAGGACGCCACCGTGAACCTGCAGGACATGATGGTGCAACACGACAGCTCGTCGCGCACCGTCGACAAATACCTCATGTCCCACGAGGGACGCGTCATCGCCGTCCGCAGCCATCCCGCCGTGCTCATCCCGCCGGTCGCGATCGTCGTCGGCGGGCTCGTCGTGTGCGGCGCGGTCGGCGCGGTCGCGAGCCTGATGTGGATCTGGTGGCTCTGGCTGATCACGATCGGCTACCTGCTCTGGAAGGTCGTCGCCTGGTCCCTGGAGTTCTTCCTGGTCACCGAGCATCGGATGATGGTCGTGAAGGGGGTGCTCAACCGGAGCGTCCTGATGATGCCGCTGACCAAGGTCACCGACATCACGCTGAACCGCTCCATGGTCGGGCGGATGCTGGGGTACGGCGAGTTCGTCACGGAGTCCGCGGGCCAGAAGCAGGCGATCAACCACGTCAACTTCATGCCGTACCCGGAGCAGCTCTACCTGGAGGTCTCGTCGGTCATCTTCGGCACCATCGACGAGTCCCCCGACTGACCGGCGGTGTTCACGCGCGCGCGACGCCGAGGCTCAACGGCTTCGGAGCCTAGGAGCTGAAGCCGATGCCCAGGCGGTCCAGCGTGCGGAGCCAGGGGCCGCGGCGTCCGGCGTTGCGGTCGGCGCGGGCGATCTCGCGGCGGGTCAGTTCGATGACGCCGTACCGGAGCGGCTCCGGCGGGAACGGGACGGGCTTGGAGCGCACCATCTTCAGGCGGGTCCGCTCAGTCTCCTCGCCGGGCGCCAAACCGACGTGCAGAAGGTCGAGCATGACGTCGGCGCCGAAGCGGGTGGCCCCGACACCAAGCCCGGTGTATCCCGCCGCGTATGCGAGCCTGCCGTCGTAGGCCGTCCCGAAGAACGGGCAGAAGCGGCTGCACGTGTCGACCGCGCCGCCCCACGCGTTGGAGAAACGGACGCCTTCCAACTGCGGGAACGTCGCGAAGAAGTGCCGGGCGAGGGTCGCGTACGTGGAGGGCCGGCGTTCCAGGGTGGGATGTAGGCCGCTGCCGTAGTGGTAAACGGCGTCGTAGCCGCCCCACAGGATCCGGTCGTCCGCGGTGAGCCTGAAGTAGTGGAACTGGTTGGCGTTGTCACCGAGCCCCTGGCGGTGCTGCCAGCCGACGGACTCGCGCTGCTGGGGGGTGAGCGGCTCGGTGACGAGGACGTAGTCGTACACGGGGACGACGAAGCTGCGCATACGCCTGAGGAGCGACGGGTACGGGCCGGTGCCGAGCGCGACTCGGCGGGCGGTGACGCTCCCGTGGGCGGCCGTCAGCCGGAGCGCGGCACCGTCGGAGCGCAGCCCCGTGACGCGGGTGTGCTCGAAGACGCGCACGCCGAGGGAGCGGCAGGCGTCCGCGAGGCCCCAGGCGAGCTTGGCGGGATGCAGCATCGCGGCGGCGTCGCGGTCCCACAGCCCGGCGAGGAACGTCGGCGAGGCGACCTCCGCACGGACGGCGTCGGGGCCGAGGAGGATGGGTTCCCAACCGTGCTCGTACGCGTTCTCCGCCGCGTCCTCGAGCCCGGGAAGCTGCCACTCCTCGGTCGCGACGCTCATCTCGCCGGTCGGCTCCCACTCGGCGTCGATGCCGTATCGCGTGAGGGTGTCGGCGATGGCGCGCAGGTTGTCCCAGCCGAGGCGTTCGAGCGTGTGCATGTCGTCCGGCCATCGCGCCAGACCGTTCTCCAGGCCGTGGGTCAGGCTGGCGGCGCAGAACCCGCCGTTGCGTCCGGACGCCGCGTCGCCGACCCGTCCGGCCTCCAGCACGACCACGTCCAGGGACGGGTCGCGCTCCTTCGCTCGCAGGGCCGTCCACAGGCCGCTGTACCCGCCGCCCACGACGGCGAGGTCGCAGGTCACCGCACCGGCCAGGGCGGGGCCGGCGACCGGACGTGCCGGGTCCAGGAGCCAGAAAGGCTCCGGTGCGGCCTCTGCGAGGGCCTTCAGTACGTCCACGTCGTCCCCCCGGTCAGTCACGATGATGCCTCACTCCGTGGGGCCTCCTGCGAGACGCCCGGAGGGTGCGCCGCGCCGAGACGACCGCGATCACGACGCCGGCCGCGAAGATGAGCGTCCCCATCACGTTGACCTGCGGCGGGGCGCCGGTCCTGGTCGAGCCGTAGATCCACAGCGGGAACGTCACCGTGGCGCCGCCGGTGAAGCCGGTGATGACGAAGTCGTCGACGGACAGCACGAACGCCAGCAGCGCCCCCGCCAGCACGCCCGGCATGATCATGGGCAGGGTGACGAGCCGGAACCGCGTCCACGGCCCTGCCCCGAGGTCCTGCGCGGCCTCCTCCACGGCCGGGTCGAGGCCGGCCACGCGGGCGCGGACCGTCACCGCCACGAACGCGATCGAGAACATCACGTGCGCGACGAGGATCGTCAGGTGGCCGCGCGGCAGGTTGAACGTGACGAACATCGACAGCAGCGACGCGCCCATCACGATCTCCGGGCAGGAGATCGCCATGAACAGCAGGAGGCCCGCGGGGCCCTTGCCGCGGAAACCGTACCGGCCGAGCGCGAGGCCCGCGAACGTCCCGAGGACCGTGGTGATGAGCGTGCTGAGCAGCGCGATCACCAGAGAGTTGAGGACGGCGGCGGTGAGGTCGCTCTTGTCGAGCAGCTGCGCGTACCACTTGAGCGTGAAGCCCTGCCACCGGAAGTTCTGCTTGCCCTGGACGTCGTTGAACCCGAAAAGGATCATGATCGCGATGGGCAGGGTCAGCCAGGCGATGAGCGCCAGCGTGTAGAGGTGGAGGCCGGAGATCCGGCGGCGCCTTCCCGGTGCGGCGGGGCGTTCCGGTGCGGCGGGACGTTCCGCCGGGGCCTCGCGGACGGTCGTCATCGCCGCGCCGCCTCCAGGACGTTCCGGGTGCCGAGGGTGCGCGCGTAGAGGAAGATGCCGGCCAGCAGGATCGCCATCAGCGTGAACGACAGCGCGGACGCCGCCGGGTAGGCGCTGTTGTCGAAGTACTCCGCCCGGATCACGTTGCCGATCATGGTGTTCCGCGGGCCGCCGAGGACCTCGGCGTTGACGTAGTCGGACGACACCTGCACGAACGTCATGATCACGCCGGCGAAGACCCCGGGCAGCGACAGCGGCAGGACGACCCGCGCGAACGCCTGGACGCGGCCGGCGTAGAGGTCACGAGCGGCCTCCACCACGTGCGGGTCGATCCGTTCCAGCGCCACGTAGATCGGCAGCGCCATGAACGGGAGGAAGTTGTACGTCAGCCCGGACACGACCGCGACACCGGTGTCGAGGAGGCGGAAGTCCTCCGGCAGGAGCCCGCTGTCGCGCAGCGGGCCGAGAACCGGGCCGTTGTCCGTCAGCACGAGCTTCCACGACACCGTCCGCAGGATGAACGACACGAAGTACGGGAGCAGGATCAGCAACAGGTACGTCGCCTTGTGGCGCCCGCCGCGGAACGCGATCCAGTACGCGGCCGGGTAGGAGATCGCGATGCAGGCGGCCGTCGCCAGCAGCCCGTACCAGAGCGACCGGGCGAACGTGTCACCGTAGGTGCTCAGGCCGTCGGCGTAGTTCTGCCAGTGCAGCGTCTGCCGGAACCCGTCGACGAGGTTGCCCGTCTGCAGCGACAGGGACGCCATCAGCGCCAGCGGGACGAGGAAGAACGCCGCCAGCCACAGCCCGCCCGGCAGGATCATGAGGTACGGCGCGAGCCGCCCCCGCCGCCGCGCCGCCCGGCCCCGCGCCATCACGAACCCTTCGAGATGGGCTCGAAGATCTTCTGGTACTCGGCCTCCTCCGCCTGGTCGAGACGCCGGTAGTGCCGCAGCCGGGCCAGGTCCGCCTCGGTCGGGAAGACCAGCGGGCTGGTGCTCAGCCTGGTCAGGTCCTCCTTCTCCTCGCCGGTCGCCTCCGCCGCCTTCCGCGCGAGGATCCGCCGCGTCGCGGGGACGGGCGGCATGTAGTTGATGAACTCGGTCAGCGGCGCATTGTTGCGGGGGACGTAGAGCCAGTTCATGAGGGTCAGCGCGTCGACCGGGTTCTCGGCCGTCTTCGGGATGCACAGGTTGTCGGTCCAGATCGTGCCGCCCTCCTCGGGCACCACGAACTTCACGTCAGGGGACGTCAGGCTGTAGACGTCGCCCGACCACGCCATCGTCAGCCACACGTCGCCCTTGCTGACGGCATCGACGTAGTCCTGGGTGTAGTACTTGCGGACGATGCCGCTGTCACGCTGCCCGCGGAGCTTGGCGGCCGCCTTCTCCCAGTCGGCCCTCGCCGACTTCTCCGGGTCGATGCCGAGCGCGAGCATCCCGAAGCTCCCGAGCTCCTGCGAATCGCCCATCATGCCGACCCTGCCCGCGTACTTCCGGTCGAACAGCTGGGCGATGCCGGTGATCTCCTCCTCGACGTACTTCGTGTTGTACGCGATGCCCGTGATGCCCGACTCGTACGGGATCGTGAAGGCGTTGCCGGGATCGTAGGACGGGTTCTTGAAGCGCGCCCCCGCGTTGGCGGCGAAGTTCCGCAGCCTCGAGTGGTCGAGCGGGGCCAGGTAGCCGAGCTGACGGCACTTCTCCAGCTGGATCCCGTTCGTCATGACCATCAGGTCGAAGCCGATGGACTGCCCCGCGGCCAATGGCGCCTGTATCTTGCCGAACCACGGGCCCATCTCCTGGATGACCTCCTTGTAGGTCACCTCGATGCCCGACTCCTTCTCGAACGCCTTGACGGTCTCACGGTCGTCCTGCATGTAGCCCGGCCAGTTCGCCCAGTTCAGGGTGCCGTTCCTGGCCTTGCCAGACCAGAACTCCCGGACGTCGTCCCGGCCGACGTCCTCCTTGCCGCCTCGCCCCTCCACGCCGCAGGCCGACAGGGCGATCCCGCCCCCGGCCGCGCCCATCAGCCGCAGGACGTCACGACGGGTACGCGCCGAGCGCGGCCGCGTAAGCCCGCGCAGGAACGCTGGATCGATGTAACTCACTGGGGGGCTCCTATGGCGTACGAGTGGCGCGGATACCACGACAGCCAGACGCTGTCCCCGCGTCCGGCGATGTCGTCGGCGGACGCGGCGTTCTGCTGGAACACGACGATGTCCGCCCCGGTGGAGGTGGTGACGTTGTAGTTCGTCGACGTCCCGAGGTAGACGACCTCGGTCACGGTCCCCCGGACGCCGCACATGTCTTCCTTCGGCCTGTCCGCCCCGATGCCGATCTTCTCGGGACGGACGGTCAGCTCCAGGCGCTCCCCCGCCGCGACCTCCAGGCCGTCCCGCACCGGCACCTCGATCCGCCCGTCCGGACCGTAGGAGATCACCGCGATGCCCGCGCCCGTCTCGGTGACCTCCCCGCCGAGCACGTTCGACGTCCCGATGAATCCCGCCACGAAACGCGTCGCCGGATGCTCGTAGATCTCCCTCGGGGTGCCCAGCTGCTCGATCAGCCCGTCGTTCATGACGGCGATGCGGTCCGACATCGCCAATGCCTCGCCCTGGTCGTGTGTCACGTACACGAACGTGATGCCGACCTCCCGCTGGATCCGCTTCAACTCCACCTGCATGGTCTGGCGGAGCTTCAGGTCCAGCGCGCCGAGCGGCTCGTCCAGCAGCAGGGCGCTCGGCCGGTTGACCAGCGCCCGGGCGAGCGCGACCCGCTGCTGCTCCCCGCCGGACAGCTCACCGGGACGGCGCCGTTCCCGTCCCGCCATATCGACGATGCCGAGCATCCCCGCGGCCCGCCGCCGGATCTCCGCTTTGGGGACGCCGCGCCGCCGCAGGCCGAACGCGACGTTCCCGAAGACGCTCATGTGCGGGAACAGCGCGTACGACTGGAACACCATGTTCACGTCGCGCCGGTTCGGCGGCACACCGGTGACGTCCTTCCCGTGAAGGCGGATCTCGCCGGCCGTCGGCTCCTCGAAACCGGCGATCATGCGCATGGTCGTCGTCTTGCCGCACCCTGACGGGCCGAGCAGGGAGAAGAACTCCCCCTGCGCGATCGTCAGCCCGACGCCCCGCACCGCCGCCACGGTCTCCCCATGGGCTTGGAACGCCTTCTCAACCCCCTTGAGCTCTATCGCGGGCGCACGTCCCTGCTCGTCACGTGCCGGGGCGGGCTTGGTCTCGGTCATACCGGAAATCCCTCAGTGATGCTCGGCCGTGGCTTCGACGGCTCCCCTGGCTCGCTGCACGCACCCAACGTCCGCACCGCGCCCGGACACCTCCGCGTGAGAGACCTGCCAGTCGTCCAGGTGAACGCGACGATTCCACCCCTCCACCGTGGGCACCTCCCTGCCGAGCAGTCCTACCGATTCGCCAGATCCGGCCGGACGAGACAGCCAAGCAGATCATCGAGCAGTTCCACCGAGACGGCCACCGCTCCGACACCTGCTCCGCGCACCCCGCCGGCTCCTTCCGGCACCCGCCGATTCTCGTTCTCAGTGGGGATGTCCTGACAACTCCTCCCGGCGTACTTTTAGATGCCGCAAGGAAGGAGACCGACCATGCCCGAGTCGGTTCGCCAGGACCTTCCCGCCAGCAAAGCCGACGACCACCTCGCCTTCCGGATATCCGCGGAACAGATCCTCGTGATCCGGAAGGCGGCCGAGCTGATCGGCTGGACGGTCACTGACTACGTCCTGTCCGCTGCCCTGGACCGGGCCGAACGCGACCTGTACGAACACGCCGCCGCCCTGGAGGCCGCGGCCCCCTCCACCACCGAAACCGACCCGACAGACCCCTACATAGCCCTCCTGCTAGCCCTGACCTGACGACCACCCGGCCACGCCGACCACCCCACCGCCCACCAGCCCGGCCCGCGTGATCGTGGGCGCTCCCACCGGGCCCGGGGTGGTCAGGGAGCGGCGGGAAGGGCACTGGACAGGCGGGCGGCGTACTCGGCGGCTTCGGTGTCGGAGTCGTACTTCTGGCGTGGCCAGAAGAACCCGCGGAGGCCGTCCTTGCGGTTGCGCGGGACGACATGAACGTGCAGGTGCGGGACGCTCTGGCTGATCCGGTTGTTCATGGCCACGAAGGACCCGGCCGCACCGAGCACCGATTCCATCGCGGCCGCGAGCCGCTGCGCGTGCCCGAAGAACGAGCCGAGCGACCCGGCGGGCAGATCGGTGAGCGTCTCGACGTGCGGGCGCGGTATCAGCAGCGTGTGCCCCTTGAACAACGGCCGCGTATCCAGGAACGCCACCGCCTCCGGCGTGTCCATCACCACATGCGCGGGCCGCCCTCCGTCAGCGATCTCGCAGAACACACAACCCTTCGAACCGCCCATACCCACCATTCTCCTCAGTTCCCCCGACCACCGGCCACCCTCGGCCAGAGCCCCGGCGCCGCGCAGGCACCGTCGGCGGTGTAGATCCAACCACCGG